>JASCOA010000100.1 GCA_029959365.1 Microbacteriaceae bacterium PS02343
GGGGGGGGGGCCCGGGTTTTGCTTAAACCGCCGGCGGGGGCGGCCCCCCCCCCGGGGCCCCCCCCCGGGGGCGCCCCCCCTCCGGACCGGGTGCTGCGAAGGATCAGACCTTCTCGGTGAAGGCGTAGCCCTCCTCGCCGTGCACGACGGTGTCGATGCCCGCGATCTCGTCCTCGTTCTTGACGCGGAAGCCGATCGTCTTCTCGATGCCGATGGCGACCACGAAGGCGACCACGAAGGAGAAGACCGCGACCGCGATCGAGGAGATCGCCTGCAGGATCAGCTGGTCGAAGCTGCCGCTGAAGAAGAGGCCGGTGCCGGTGGCGAAGAAGCCGAGGTAGAGGCAGCCGATGAAGCCCGAGACGAGGTGGATGCCCACGACGTCGAGCGAGTCGTCGAAGCCGAGCTTGAACTTCAGGTCGATGGCCAGGGCCGAGACGGCACCGGCGATGACGCCGAGGACGATGGCCCAGACCGGCGAGAGGTTCGCAGCGGACGGGGTGATGGCGACCAGACCGGCGACGGCACCCGAGGCGGCGCCGACCGCGGTGGCCTTGCCCTCCTTGAACTTCTCGATGAGCGACCAGCCGAGCACACCGGCCGCGGGGGCCGCGAGGGTGTTGATGACGATGAGGCCGGTCGTGTTGGAGCCGAAGTCGCCGATGCCGGCGTTGAAGCCGAACCAGCCGAACCAGAGGATGGCGGCACCGAGCAGCACGAGCGGCACGTTGTGCGGCTTGTGGACGCCCTTGGCGAAGCCGACGCGCTTGCCGAGCACGATCGCCAGGGCGAGCGCTGCGGCACCGGCGTTGATGTGCACCGCGGTGCCACCGGCCCAGTCGATGACCTCGGTGCTGAGGCCCATGTTCGTGCCGAGGTTGAAGATCCAGCCCTCGGTGTTCCAGACCCAGCCCTGCACGGGGAAGTAGGAGATGGTCGCCCAGACGCCCGCGAAGAGCATCCAGGAGCCGAACTTCGCGCGGTCGGCGATGGCACCCGAGATGAGCGCGGTCGTGATGATCGCGAAGGTCGCGCCGAAGGTGGCGCTGGCCAGGCCCGCGGTGTCCTCGGTGTCGGCGGCGAGGTTCGTGAGGCCGAAGTCGCTGAACGGGTTGCCCAGCACGCCGGCGATCAGGTCCATGTTGCCCATGTTGTATCCGTAGAGGATCCAGAGCACCGCGATCAGGCCGAGCGAGCCGAAGCTCAGCATCATCATGCTGACCACGCTCTTGGCCTTGACCAGGCCGCCGTAGAAGAAGGCCAGACCGGGCGTCATGAAGAGAACGAGGGCGGTCGCCGCAATCGTCCACGCGGCGGTTGCGCCGGCGACAGCTGCTTCATCCATAAGTGATTCCTTAGACGTCTCGAGTTTGCAAGGGTGCCTGGCCTCCTCCGTCCGTCGGGTCGGAAGGAAATTCGGCGTGGACACGAGTCTTGCCACGAGACGTTTCAGCGGGGGTCACCCGGTGTTTCGGGAATGTAACGCGGAAACGCCGTTTGTAAACAGTAGGTTTCGGCAGTCTCCGTCAGTCCTTCGAAGACGCCGCGGAGGTGAGGGCGATCAGCCGCGAGATCGCACGGAGGTACTTCTTGCGGTAGCCGCCCGTGAGCATGCCTCCTGCGAAGACCTCGTCCAACGGCGCCCCCGTGCCGACCACCGGCACCTGCGCGTCGTAGAGGCGGTCGACGAGCGCCACGAAGCGCAGCGCCTGCGCCTGATCGTGCAGGGGCGCGACGTCGCGCAGCACGACGCCGTCGAGGTCGGCGACGAGCGCCGCGTACTTGGAGGGGTGCACGCGCGCGAGGTGCTGCACGACCGCGTCGAAGCCGTCGTCGGCGACCTGGGAGCCGAGGGCGCGCATCCGCTCGTCCACCTGCTCGGGTGCCGTGACGACGGCGCTGCCCTCGGCATCGCGACGGCGGAAGTCGAGGCCGTCGATACGCAGGATCTCGAAGCGGTCGGAGAGCGCCTGGATCTCGCGCAGGAAGTCGGCCGCGGCGAAGCGCCCCTCCCCGAGCGCGTTCGGCGGCGTGTTCGAGGTCGCCGCGACGCGCGTGCCGCCGGCGACGAGCTCGCCGAGCAACCGGGTCATGATCATGGTGTCGCCCGGGTCGTCGAGCTCGAACTCGTCGATGCAGAGCAGCGCTGAGCCGCGCAGCGCCTCGACCGCGCCCTGGTAGCCGAGCGCGCCGACGAGGGCGGTGTACTCGATGAAGGTGCCGAAGCGCTTCGGCCCGCGATGGGCGTGCCAGAGGGCTGCGAGCAGGTGCGTCTTGCCGACGCCGAAGCCGCCGTCGAGGTAGAGGCCGGGCTTGACAGGCTCCGTCTTTCGGCGGCGGAACAGCCCGCCGCCCCCGGCGGGCGGACCGGCGAGGAAGCGGCTCACCGCATCGACGGCGGCCTGCTGCGAAGGGTGGTCGGGATCCGGCCGGTAGCTCTCGAGGGTCGCGTCCGTGAACTGGGGCGGCGGCACGAGGTGGCCCACCATCGCGGACGGCTCGACGACCGGGTCGCGCAGCACCAGGCTGGGCGCGCTCAACGCGGGCATCCGTGGACTCGTGGCTCGTGGGTCATCGCGCTCGCATCTGCAGTGATCGGAAGGGACGTCCCCGGGCGTCGTCCGACCCCCGGCGTCGTGGGCGGGGCGTAGATTCGGGAGACGGCCCGGCGCGCTCCACTCTATGGCGGGCCGGCACCCCGCCCGCAACGAACGGAGAACCCATGACCGTCGAGCACGACGCCGACCCGCGCTTCGCGGACTTCGCCCACCCGGAGCGCCTCGTCAGCGCCGAATGGCTCGAGGCGAACCTCGGTCGCGAAGGGCTCGTCGTGGTCGAGTCGGACGAGGACGTGCTGCTCTACGAGACCGGCCACATCCCCGGCGCCGTGAAGGTCGATTGGCACACTGAGCTCAACGACCCCGTGCAGCGTGACTACATCGACGGCGCCGGCTTCGCATCGCTGCTCAGCGGCAAGGGCATCGCCCGCGACGACACGGTCGTCATCTACGGCGACAAGAACAACTGGTGGGCCGCCTACGCGCTCTGGGTGTTCACCCTCTTCGGCCACGAGGACGTGCGACTGCTCGACGGCGGCCGCGACCTCTGGGTCGCCTCCGGCCGGGCCGTCACGACCGAGCGCACCGAGCGCGCGGTGACCGAGTACCCCGTCGTCGAACGCCGCGATGAGGAGATCCGCGCCTTCCGCGAGGACGTGCTCTCGCACCTCGGCAGCCCGCTCGTCGACGTGCGCTCTCCCGAGGAGTACCGCGGCGAGCGGACCACGGCGCCCGCGTACCCGGAGGAGGGCGCCCTGCGCGCCGGGCACATCCCGACCGCCCGCAACGTGCCCTGGGCGCGCGCGGCCGCCGAGGACGGCACCTTCCGAAGCCGCGCCGAGCTCGATGCGATCTACCGCGACGAGGCCGGCATCGGCGAAGCGGATGCGGTGATCGCCTACTGCCGCATCGGCGAGCGCTCGAGCCACACCTGGTTCGTGCTGCGCCATCTGCTCGGCCAGCAGGACGTGCGCAACTACGACGGGTCCTGGACGGAGTGGGGCAGCGCGGTGCGCGTGCCGATCGTCGTGGGCGCCGAGCCCGGCGAGGCCGCCGCGCGATGACCGTCGAGCTCCCCCCTCAGCTCGCCGAGATCCGCGACGACTTCCTCGCCCTCGAGCAGCCCGACCGGCTGCAGCTGCTGCTCGAGTTCTCGAACGAGCTGCCCGCGCTGCCGGAGCGCTACGCCGAGCACCCCGACCTGCTCGAGCGGGTCGAGGAGTGCCAGTCGCCGGTCTTCCTCTTCGTGGAGGTCGCCGACGACGACGCCGTGCACGTCTTCGCGACGGCGCCGCGCGAGGCCCCGACGACCCGCGGCTTCGCCTCGATCATCGTGCAGGGCCTCGACGGGCTCAGCGCGGACGAGGTGCTCGCCGTACCGGCCGACTTCCCGAGCACGATCGGGCTCACGGCAGCGGTCAGCCCGCTGCGGATCCGCGGCATGACCGCCATGCTGGCGCGCACCAAGCGCCAGGTCGTGGAGCGGCGGACGGCGCGGGCGTGAGCACGGCGCTGCGCCGGCTCCTGCCCCCGGGGCCCGGCATCGAGCTGACGGCGGACGATGCGGATGCGCGCATCCTCGAGGCCTACTCCCCCGCGCCCGGCCTTCGGCTCAACCTCGTCGCCGGCATCGGCGGCGGCGCCAGCGACGGCGACGGCGTCTCGGACGGGCTCAGCGACCCGGTGGACCGCCGCATCCTGGTGCTCCTGCGCAGCCTCGCGGACGTCGTGCTCGTCGGGGCGCGCTCCGTGCGGACGGAGGGGTACCGCATGCCGCGTACGGCGGCGCTGGCGGTGCTCACCGCATCCGGCGATCTGAGCGGTCATCGGCTGCAGCCCGACGAGCCCGGCAGGCTGCTCGTGCTCACCACAGCGCGCGGAGCGGAGCGGGTCGACCTCGGCGGCGCAGACGTGCTCGTGCTGCCCGAGCGCGACGGCGCCGTTCAGCTGGATGCGGCGCTCGGCGCGCTGCGCGCGCGCGGGCTGGACCGCGTGCTCTGCGAGGGCGGGCCGAGCCTGGCCGGCGCGCTGCTCGAGCACGACCTCGTCGACGAGCTCTGCCTCACGACGAGCCCCTTCGCCGCGGGCGCGGCCCTGCCCGTGCTGGGCGCCGACGCCCCGCCGCGCGCCATGCGGTTGGCATCGCTGCTCAGCGACGACCGCTCTGCGCTGTACGCGCGATGGCGTCGCGCTCGCTGAGCCAGCGGCGCAGCGCGCCCTCCCAGCGCTCGCGGTCGTAGTTCCACAGCTTCACGTGGCGCGCCGTGTCGAAGGCCTCGAGCCGCACGATGTCGGGGCGCGCCTCGGCCAGGGCGCGCGACGCGGTCGACGGCACGAAGCCGTCGTCGTCGCTGTGCAGGATGAGGGTCGGCAGCACGAGCTCGAGGTGCCGGGTCACGAGGTCCATGGCCCGCAGATCGATCGGCGAGCGCTGACCGGTGAACGGCGCACCCCAGGGGCTGCTGATGGCGGAGAGCGCGCCGAGGCGCATCGCTCGCGGCACCCGCAGCGTCGCCGCCTGGAACTCGAGGGTCGTGTACCAGTCGACGACCGGCGACTCGAGCACCACACCGCGCAGCAGCTCCTGGCGCTGCGGAGCCATGCGCATGGCGGCCTGCAGCACGGTCGCTCCGCCCATCGACCAGCCCATGAGCACGATCTCGGTGGCGCCGCGCTCGACGGCCAGCTCCACCGCCGCCTCGACGTCGCGCCACTCCGTGTCGCCGAGTCCGTAGCGGCCGTCGGGGCTCGGAGGCGCCTCGGGATCGTTGCGGTAGGAGATGATCAGGCTGCTGTAGCCGGCGTCGCGGAACACGGGCACGGCTCGGATGGCCTCGCCGCGGGCGGCCGCCCGGCCGTGCACCTGCACCACCCAGCGGTCCGTGCCCTCCTCCGCCGGCACGAGCCAGGCCGGAGCGGGCCCGCCCTCGGTCTCGACGAGGACCTCCTCGACGGGCAGGCCGAGCTCTCGCGGGTGCCGGTGGAACCAGCCGCTGATCCTGCCGCGCAGACCGGGCACCAGCACGCCGCTGTCGACGGAGAGCAGCTCCCGCGTGACGCGAGCGCCGTCGCACTCGAGCACCTCGCCCATCCGCGCGTAGCCGCGATCATCGTCGAACCAGAGCCCGTAGCGGCCCGCGAGCACCGTGTCCGGCGTGGCCGAGACGGTGATCCGCTCGGGCTCGCCCTCGTCCGGGTCGCGATCGACGGCGAGGATGCGGATGTCGGCATCGCGGCGGCGAGGAGGCGTGACGATGCGCCGGGCCACGAGCGCCGTGAAGCCGGCGGCGCCGACGACGGCGATCGCCGCGGTCCCGACCATCACGGAGGCGGCGATGAGCCCGATCCTGCCAGCGGTCCTCCCCGTCGCGGTCCTGGACGGCTGCGGCACGGGAGTCCTCCTCCACTCGGCGGGATGCGGCGGGGGCTCCGCGGTACGGCGCGCCTCCGCATCGACGGTACCAACATCGCCGTAGTCTGCACCCGTGTCCGCCACCCACGAGCCCGCGCCGTTGCCGGCGCCGTTCGCAGCCGCCGTCGAGGCGATCCGGGGCGTCGAGCTCCGCGAGGCGCTGACGGTCACCGAGATCCCCGCGCCGACGGGCCTCGCCCCGTACGCCTACGCCCTGGCCGCCGACGTCCACGGCGCGCCGCACGGCGTCGACTCGCCGCTCGGCACCGGGCGCTTCGTGCTGCTCTACGACCCGGAGGAGCCGGAGCCCTGGGGCGGTCCGTTCCGGATCGTCTGCTTCGCGCAGGCGCCGCTCGAGACCGAGATCGGGATCGACCCGTTCCTCGCGGACGTGGCCTGGTCGTGGCTCGTCGACGCCCTGGACGCCCGCGACGCCCGGTACACCGCCGCATCCGGAACCGCGACCAAGGTGATCTCGACCGGATATGGTGAACTCGCCAGCCAGGGCGACGGCGCGCAGCTCGAGCTGCGGGCCTCCTGGAGCCCGCTCGACGCTCAGGCCGCCAGCCACGTCGAGGGCTGGGGAGAACTGCTGTGCATGCTCTCGGGCATGCCCCCGATTGGAGAAGGGGTGAGCCTCTTGTCGGCCCACCGGATCACGCGTGACTGAATCGACCACGAACGGACCCGCGACCGCTGATGGCACCGCGACCGCCGCCACCGAGCGCCCGCCGCTGCTCGTCATCGAGACGGTCGAAGAGTTCCGCGAGGCCGTCGCCGCCATCGCCGCCGGGCACGGCCCGGTCGCCGTGGACGCCGAGCGCGCCTCCGGCTTCCGCTACTCGCAGCGCGCCTACCTGATCCAGGTGTACCGCCGCGGGGCGGGCACCTTCCTCTTCGATCCGCCGGCCATCGGCGACCTCTCGGAGCTCGGCGCGGTCATCCGCGACGAGGAGTGGGTGCTGCACGCCGCGAGCCAGGACCTCGCCTGCCTGCGCGAGGTCGGACTCGACCCGAGCCGCATCTTCGACACCGAGCTGGCCGCGCGCCTGCTCGGTCTGCCGCGCGTCGGCCTCGGCACGGTCGTCGAGGAGCTGCTCGGCATCCACCTCGCCAAGGAGCACTCGGCGGCGGACTGGTCGACCCGCCCGCTGCCGCAGTCCTGGCTGGTCTACGCCGCCCTGGACGTCGAGCTGCTGCCCGACCTGCGCGACGCGGTGCAGGCGCTGCTCGAGCGCGACGACAAGGTCGGCATCGCCCAGGAGGAGTTCGCAGCGCTCGTCGCCCGGGACGAGAAGCCCGCGCGAGCGGAGCCGTGGCGTCGACTCTCCGGTCTGCACACCGTGCGCGGCGCCCGCGGCCTCGCCGTGGCCCGCGAGCTCTGGCTCGCCCGCGACGCCTACGCGCAGGAGGTCGACACCTCCCCGGGTCGTCTGGTGCCCGATGCGGCGCTCGTGGCCGCCGCCCGCGCGAACCCCGCCAGCAAGCGCGATCTCGGTGCGCTCAAGGAGTTCAACGGTCGCGCCAGCCGCAGCCAGCTCGACCGCTGGTGGGAGGCCATCGAGCGCGGCCGCGCCACCGACGATCTGCCCGTGCTGCGACAGCAGACCGACACCCTGCCGCCGCCGCGCGCCTGGGCCGAGCGCAACCCCGAGGCGGATCGACGGCTCAAGGCCGCTCGCGCCGAGCTCGTCGCGATCGCCGAGCAGCGCAACCTACCGATCGAGAACCTGCTCACGCCCGAGCTGCTCCGTCGGGTCGCGTGGACCCCGCCGACCCCGCTCGACGCCGACGCGGTGCACGCCGTGCTCGCCGACGCCGGCGCTCGCGGATGGCAGCGCGAGGCCGTCGTGCCCGCGATCGTGCAGTCCTTCCTCCAAGCGGAGGACCCCGTGGTTGTAGAGGTGGCCCAAATCGCGGCTCCCGCCGACGAGACCGCCTCGTAGGTTCCGGCACACCGCTTTCCGGCGCTCGGGCAGCCGTCCCTAGGATCGATTCGACCGAATCGAACCGGGAGGCAATGTGGCCACGAGTACTGATGTCGTGTTCGTCGATGGGGTGCGGACCCCGTTCGGCAGGGCCGGGGAGAAGGGGATGTACTGGCGCACCCGCGCCGACGACCTCGTCGTGAAGAGCATGGTCGGGTTGCTCGATCGCAACCCCTCGCTGCCGAAGGACCGGGTCGACGACGTGGCCATCGCCGCCACCACGCAGACGGGCGACCAGGGGCTCACGCTCGGCCGCACGACGGCGCTCCTGGCGGGTCTCCCCCGCAGCGTGCCCGGCTTCGCGATCGACCGGATGTGCGCCGGCGCGATGACCGCCGTCACGACGATGGCCGGCTCGATCGGCATCGGCGCCTACGACGTCGCGATCGCGGGCGGCGTCGAGCACATGGGCCGCCATCCGATGGGCTTCGACGCGGACCCGAACCCGCGCTTCCTGAGCGAGCGGCTCGTCAGCGCGGACGCGCTCAACATGGGCAGCACCGCCGAGCGGATCCACGACCGCTTCCCGCACCTCACGAAGGAGCGAGCGGACCGCTACGCGATGCGCAGCCAGCACAAGCTCACCGCCGCGTACGAGGCCGGCAAGATCCAGCCGGACCTGGTGCCGGTCGCCATCCGCTCGGAGGAGGGGTGGGGTCTCGCCACCCGCGACGAAGCGCCGCGTCCGGAGACCACCATGGAGGGGCTCGCAGGCCTGAAGACGCCGTTCCGCCCGCACGGCCGCGTCACGGCCGGCAACTCCTCGGGGCTCAACGACGGCGCGACCGTCTCGCTGCTCGCCTCGAAGAGCGCCGCGAAGGAGCTCGGGCTGAGCACGAAGATGCATCTCGTCAGCTTCGCCTTCGCCGGCGTAGAGCCCGAGATCATGGGCATCGGACCGGTGCCGTCGACGGAGAAGGCGCTGCGCAAGGCCGGGCTGTCGATCGACGAGATCGGGCTGTTCGAGCTCAACGAGGCCTTCGCCATCCAGGTGCTCTCCTTCACCGACCACTTCGGCATCGACGACGAGGATCCGCGGGTCAACCCGTGGGGCGGCGCGATCGCGGTCGGGCATCCGCTCGCCTCCTCCGGGGTGCGCCTCATGATCCAGCTCGCGCGCCAGTTCGAGGAGCGGCCGGATGTGCGCTACGGGCTCACCGCCATGTGCGTCGGCCTCGGCCAGGGCGGCACCGTCATCTGGGAGAACCCGAACTACGACCGGAAGGCGGCCAAGCGATGAGCGCGATCGACCAGTACGCCGGCGTCGACTTCTCCGATCTCGAGGCGCTGAGCGACGACGAGGTCGTCACGCACTCGTTCGTGCGCGACGTGTCGCTGCCGAGCGGCGGCGTGCTCGCCCTCGTGACCCTCGACAACGGTCGCGACCACACCCGGCCGAGCACCTTCGGGCCCAAGGGCCTGCTCGAGTTCTCGGCCACGATGGACGCGCTCAAGGAGCGAGCCGGGCGCGGCGAGATCGCGGCCGTCGCCGTCACCGGCAAGCCGTTCATCCTGGCCGCCGGCGCCGACCTCTCGAAGGTCGAGCAGATCCCGAGCCGTGCGCACGCGAAGAAGATGGCGCAGCTCGGGCACCTCGCCCTCGGCAAGCAGGCCGAGCTGGGCGTGCCGAGCTTCGTCTTCATCAACGGGCTCGCCCTCGGCGGCGGCGTGGAGATCGGGCTCAACGCCGACTACCGCACGATCGACGCCTCCGCGGCGGCGCTCGCCCTGCCCGAGGTCTTCCTCGGCATCATCCCCGGCTGGGGTGGCGCGACGCTGCTCCCCCGGCTGATCGGCATCGAGAACGCCCTCAAGGTCGTGATCGAGAACCCGCTCAAGCAGAACCGCACGCTGAAGGCGAGGGAGGCCTTCGAGCTCGGCATCGCGGACGCGCTGTTCGAGCCGGCCAGCTTCCTCGAGGACTCCATCCGCTGGGCTGACGGCGTGATCAGCGGCCGGATCGCGGTCAAGCGGCCGCACGCGCCCGGCAAGCTCGAGAAGCTCGCCAAGTGGGACATCGCGATCGGCATCGCCCGCAAGACGTTGGAGTCGCGCATCGGCACGGTCGCGAAAGCCCCCTACGCCGCGCTCGAGCTGCTCGCCGCCGCGAAGAGCGGCACGGTGGCCGACGGCTTCGCCCGCGAGGACGAGGCACTCGCCGACCTCATCGCCGGCGACCAGTTCCGGGCCAGCATCTACGCGTTCAACCTGGTGCAGAAGCGCGCGAAGCGGCCCGTCGGGGCTCCGGCGAAGGAGCTTGCGCGGCGGGTCACCAAGGTCGGTGTCATCGGCGCGGGGCTCATGGCCTCGCAGTTCGCCCTGCTCTTCGTGCGCCGACTGCAGGTGCCCGTGGTCATCACCGACCTCGACCAGGGCCGCGTGGACAAGGGGCTCCGCTCCATCCGCGACGAGATCGACTCCCTGCGCGACAAGGGCCGCATCTCCGCGGACGAGGCCAACCGGCTGCGCGCGCTCGTGACCGGCACCACGGACCTCGCCGACTTCGCCGACGCCGACTGGGTCATCGAGGCGGTCTTCGAGGAGCTCAGCGTCAAGCAGCAGGTCTTCGCCGCGGCGGAGCAGCACATCTCGCCCGAGGCCGTGCTCGCCACGAACACGTCATCGCTGTCGGTCGACCGCATCGCGGAGGGCCTGCAGCACCCGGAACGGGTCGTCGGCTTCCACTTCTTCAACCCCGTGGCGGTCATGCCGCTGCTCGAGGTCGTGAACGCGGCGAAGACGGATGAGGCGACCTTGGCGACCGCCATGGCCACGGCGGCGAAGCTCAAGAAGAGCGCCGTCATCACGGCCGACGCGCCGGGCTTCGTCGTCAACCGGATCCTGGCCAAGCTGCTCGGCGAGGCCATGCACGCGGTCGACACGGGTACGCCCTTCGAGACCGTCGACCGGGCGATCGAGCCCCTCGGCCTGCCGATGACGGCCTTCGAACTGCTCGAGCTCGTCGGCCTGAAGGTCGGTGCGCACGTGCTCGACACGCACCATGCCGCCTTCCCCGAGCGCTTCTTCGAGAGCGCCAACCTGCACCGCCTCGCCGAGCACGGGCGCATCTTCGAGCGGGATGCGAAGGGCAAGGTCAAGGGCGTCGACAAGCAGGCGGCCTCGATCGTCGCCGGCGGCACGACCCCGATGTCCGAGCAGCAGATCCTCCGTCGTGTCGAGGACGGTCTGGCCGATGAGATCAAGCGGATGCTCGACGACGGCGTCGTCACGGCTCCCGAGGACATCGACCTGGCCCTCGTGCTCGGCGCCGGGTGGCCGTTCCAGATGGGCGGGGCGACCCCCTACCTCGACCGGGTCGGCGCCTCGGAGCGCGCCTTCGGCGGCACCTTCCACGAGCCGCCGATCCGCGGCGTCGGGTAGACCCCGAGCACGACGGAGGGCCCGGCATCCGAGGATGCCGGGCCCTTCGT
>JASCOA010000101.1 GCA_029959365.1 Microbacteriaceae bacterium PS02343
TATTTTTTTAAACACCCCCCCCACCCGCGGGGCCGGGGGGGCGACGGGGCCGCGGGGGGCGCGCCGATCTGCAGTTCGACGGTGCCGGGCTCCGGGGCCCAGACGGCATAGGGGGTGGAATCGTGGCGGGTGGTCATGGCTGCTGTTCCCCTTCGGCGGCGGTCGGCTCCCATGCAACCACGAGGGTGGCGGAGGGTGCCGGCGACCATCGGTCGGCGTCCAGCGAATCCGCGTCGGACGGAGCCGGGCCAGCAGCCCCGTCGCGGTCGCTCAGGCGGCGATGTACCCGTTCGGATCGAGCACGAACTTGCGCGCCGCGCCCTGGTCGAATTCCGCATAGCCCCGCGGAGCCTGATCCAACGAGATCGGCGTCGCGTTGACGGCCTTCGCGATCTGCACCTTGTCGTGCAGGATGGCGGTCATGAGCTGGCGGTTGTAGCGCATCACCGGGCACTGGCCCGTGGTGAAGGACAGCGACTTCGCCCAGCCGAGCCCGAGCCGCAGCGACAGCGAGCCCACCTTGGCCGACTCGTCGACGCCGCCCGGGTCGCCCGTGACGTAGAGCCCCGGGATGCCGAGCGCACCGCCGGCCGCCGTGAGCGTCATGAGCGAGTTGAGCACCGTCGCCGGCGCCTCGTGGCCCGAGTCGGCGCCGTGCCCGCGCGCCTCGAAGCCGACGGCGTCGACGGCGCAGTCGACCTCGGGCACCCCGAGGATCTGCTCGAGCTGCTCGCCGGGGTCGCCCGCTGAGACGTCCACGGTCTCGCAACCGAACGAGCGCGCCTGCGCGAGCCGCTCCTCGTTGAGGTCGCCGACGATGACGGCGGCGGCGCCGAGCAGCTGCGCGCCGACCGCCGCGGCCAGTCCGACCGGTCCGGCGCCCGCGATGTACACGGTCGACCCGGGTCGCACCCCGGCCGTGACGGCGCCGTGGAAGCCGGTCGGGAAGATGTCCGAGAGCATCGTCAGGTCGAGGATCTTCTCGAGCGCCTGATCGCGATCCGGGAACCTCAGCAGGTTCCAGTCCGCGTACGGCACGAGCACGTACTCCGCCTGCCCGCCGACCCAGCCGCCCATGTCGACGTAGCCGTAGGCGCTGCCCGGCCGGTCGGGGTTGACGTTCAGGCAGATGCCCGTCTTGCCCTCCTTGCAGTTGCGGCACCGCCCGCAGGCGATGTTGAAGGGCACGGAGACGATGTCGCCGACCTTGACGAACTCAACATCGGGACCCACCTCGACGACCTCCCCGGTGATCTCGTGCCCGAGCACGAGGTCGACCGGAGCGGTGGTGCGCCCTCGGACCATGTGCTGGTCCGAGCCGCAGATGTTGGTGCTGACGGTGCGCAGGATGGCGCCGTGCGGCACCTTCCTGCCCACGTTCGCCGGGTTCACCCCGGGACCGTCCTTGAGCTCGAACGTCGGGTAGAGGGTGTCGATCACCTCGACCTGTCCGGGACCCTTGTAGGCGACGGCGCGATTCGCGGTCATGATGCTTCCTCCTCGTCCGCGCGCTCGTGGCGTGCGGGTCGTTGCGGGTCATCGTCGACCCGCTCTGGCGGGCGCCGGTCGGCGTCCGGTCCTTCGCGCGGCCGCTCAGCGGCCGCTGCTGCCGGGGCTCGCCTCGCCGCTCCTGGCGGTGTAGGCCACCGCCCCGGCTCCTGCCAGCGCTCCGCCCTCGGCGATCAGGTACTCGTCGCGGATCGGCGCACCGTCGAGGAAGCACTCGAGGATCTCCCGGGTGCCCGCGGCGTACCGCGTCTGCGCGGAGAGCGAGGACCCCGACATGTGCGGGGTCATCGCCTCGTGCGGCATCGAGCGCCAGGGGTGATTGGCTGCGGGCGGCTGCGGGTACCAGACGTCGCCCGCGTACCCGGCCAGGCGCCCGGACTCCAGCGCGCGCACGACCGCGTCGCGGTCCATGATCGCCGCGCGAGCGGTGTTCACGATGTAGGAGCCGCGCCGCATCCGCGCGAGCATCGCGTCGTCGAACAGCCGGAACGTCTCCGGCTGCAGCGGCGCGTGGATCGACAGCACGTCGACCTCCGCCACGAGGTCCTCCAGGCGCTCGATGCGGCGGGCGCCGAGCCGTTGCTCGACGTCCGCGGGCAGCGGATGCTTGTCGGTGTACACCAGGTGCACGCCGAAGGGGGCGAGGCGTTCGAGCACGGCGCGGCCGATGCGACCGGCCGCCATGACCCCGACGGTCATGCCCTCGAGGTCGTAGCTGCGGCGCACGGCGTCGGCGATGTCCCAGCCGCCGGCGCGCACGAGCTCGTGCGCCGGCACGAAGTCCCGCACCAGGGCGAGGATCTGCATGACGGCGTGCTCGGCCACGCTGATGGAGTTGGAGTAAGTGACCTCGGCGACCGTGATCCCGCGCGCGATGGCCTCGGCCAGATCGACGTGGTCGCTGCCGATGCCGGCGGTGATCGCCAGCCGGAGCCGCGTCGCCTTGGCGAGCCGCCGCGCATCGAGGTACCCGGGCCAGAACGGCTGCGAGATGACGACGTCGGCCTCGGGCAGCCGACGCTCGAACTCGCTGTCCTCGCCGTCCTTGTCGCTGGTGACGATGAGTGTGTGGCCGGCGGCCTCGAGGAACCCGCGCAGACCGAGCTCGCCGGAGACGCTGCCGAGCAGCTCGCCGGGCGTGAAATCGACCGCTCGAGGCGTCGGCGCGGTCGCACCCCCGGGGTAGGCGGTGATGTGCGGGATGGCGTCCCGCGCGTACTCGCGAGGCATCCCGTCCAGCGGGTCCGGGTACAGCACGCACAGCACGGTCGCCATGATGGGCTCCTCGTCGAGCTCGTCGTCGGGCCCCCTCGTCGGGTGCCTCGCAGCCATGCAAGCAGCCGGGTGAGCGGGCGTCCAAGACCGAGATCGGATGACCCGATAGGGCGCGGCTATCAGTGCTCGTCGAAGCGGCGGGCCGCCTCGAGCGCGGCCTCGACGACGGGGGGCATCGGCGACTCGGCGCGGATCACCAGTCCGACCGTCGGCTCGATCCCGAGGTCGAGGGGCACGGCGATCATGCCCATCGGAGGCTCGAAGCCGGTCGCCCACTCCCGGCTCACGATCGCCGAGCACCCGCCGCCGACCAGCAGCGCATGGATGACGGCGACGCTGTCGGCCTCGACGCGGGGGCGGATGCGCACGCCGCGGTGGGCGAGCTGACGGTCGACCACGCGCCGCCAGCGGTTCCGGCGGCTGAGCGAGACGAGGCTGAGCGCCTCGAGCCGCTGCAACGGGAATCCGGAGCGGAGCCATTCCGGCTCGACCGCATCCTCGTCGACGACCACCGCGAAGTGCTCCTGGTACATCGGCACCCCGACGAGCCCGGTCGACAGCTCGTCGAGGTAGCTGATGCCCGCATCGAGCGCGAAGGCGGCGAGTCCCTCGGCGACCGCATCGGCGGAGAGGTCGGCGTGCACCTCGATCGAGGCGAGCGGATGCGCGGTCAGGAACGGCCCGGTGATGCCCGGCAGCGCGGCCACGGCGGTCGGGATCGCCCCCAGCCGCAGGGAGCCGGTGAGCTGCGAGCGCATCGTCTCGATCTCATCGCGCAGCGACTGCGCGTCGCCCAGGATCCGATGCGCCCAGTCGACCACCCGCTGGCCCGCCGGCGTCATCCTGTGGAAGGCGTGATCGCGCTCGATGAGCGGCAGACCGAGCTCGTGCTCGAGCCGCCGCAGCGCCTCGGAGAGCGCGGGCTGCGACACCTGGCTGGCGGTCGCCGCGCGCGCGAAGTGCCGCTCGCGCTCCAGCGCCACGAGGTACTCCAGCTGCCGGAGCTGCATGCTCGGAGACTACGGTCTCCGCGCCGCGGCTCAGGCGAGAGTCAGCAGAGCCACGGGATACCGCGCGAGCAGCTCGGCGACGGGCACGACGCCGCCGGCGACCTCGGCGCCGGTGATGACGTCGACGAGGCGGGTGCCGGGCAGCTCGATCGTGGTGGCGCCCCAGCCCCCGGCGTGCGCGAGGGCGGCCGGCAGACGGGTGGCGAGGGCGATCACGCCGCCGCGGTCGAAGGCGACGAGGTGCTCGGCGAGCTCGCCGTTCGCGGCGAGCGGGCGGTAGCGGTCGAAGCGCTCCGGGTGCTCGCGGCGCAGGCGCAGCGCGCGGCTCGTCAGGAGCAGCTTGGCCGCGCCCTCGGCGTCGACCTCGGGCAGCCAGCCGTCCTCGAGCCGCGTCAGCAGCTCGCGGCGCACCGCGAAGTCGACCGGACGGCGGTTGTCGGGGTCGACGAGCGAGGTCTCCCAGAGCTCGGCGCCCTGGTAGACGTCGGGGAAGCCGGGGCCGGCGAGCTGCAGCAGCTTGGCGGACAGTCCGTTCGAACGGCCCGCGTCCTCGAGGGACGCGACCGTGCGCTCGATGACGGCGCGCACCCGTTCGTCGTCGAAGGCGGCGTCGACGGCCGCGTGCATCCGCTGCTCGAAGCCCTCGTCGGGAGCGGTCCAGGTGGTCGAGGCGCCGGCCTCGCGCGAGGCCTTCTCGGCGTAGGCGTGCAGGCGCTCACGGCTCGCGGGCCAGGCTCCGACCACGGCCTGCCAGAGCAGGTTCTCGAAGGCGCCGTCGCCGATCGGGGCGAGCGCGCGCAGCTCGGTGACCGCGGCGCTCCAGAGCTCGGTGCGCTCCGACAGCGCGGTGATGCGCGCGCGCACGTCCTCGCCGCGCTTCGTGTCGTGCGTCGAGAGCGTCGTCATCGAGTTCGGCATCGCTGCCTGGCGCTCTGCCTGCGCCGCGTGGAAGCGCTCGAGCCCGAAGGCGAACTCGCTCGGGTCGGCGCCCACCTCGTTCAGGCTGGTCAGGCGGTTGAAGCGGTAGAACGCCGTGTCCTCCACGCCCTTGGCCATGACCATGCCGCTCGTCTGCTGGAAGCGCTGGGCCGCCGGATGCGCGGGGTCGGCCAGCACGGCGGCGACCGCGTCGACGGCGCTCGCGAGCTCCGGGCGGTAGATCCGCGCGCTCGCCGCGGCCTCCTCCAGCTGGTGCAGCCCGTACGGCAGGTAGGAGCGGTAGACGGGGAAGCAGGCGAGCAGCTCGGCGATGGCGTCGTCGGCCTGCGGCACGCCCGGGATCAGCCGGGCCAGGCGCAGCACCTCGCTGCGCAGGATGCCGTCGGCGATCATCCGCTTCGTGCCGTGGATGAGACGGGGCCAGGGCTCGCCCGGCGCGCCGGCGAGCTCTGCGTCGATCACATCGAGCGCGTGCTCGGCCTGCGGCGCGACGAGCACGCGGTCGACGACGGCGAGGGCGTCGTAGCCGCTCGTGCCCTCGGTGGCCCAGATGGGCGGCAGCACCTCGCCGGGCTCGAGGATCTTCTCGACCCAGACCGGCGCGCCGCCGGTGAGCCGTGCGAGGTCCTCGAGGTAGCGGCCCGGGTCGGCCAGGCCGTCCGGGTGGTCGACGCGCAGGCCGTCGGCGAGGCCCTCGTCGAACCAGCGGCGGATCTCGACGTGGCTGGCGTCGAAGACCTCCGGGTCCTCGACGCGCACGCCGGCGAGCGTGTTGACGGCGAAGAACCGACGGTAGTTGAGACCGTCGTCCGCGACCTTCCAGTGCACGAGCTCGTAGTGCTGGCGGTCGTGCACCTCACGGGGGCTGCCCTCGCCGGTGCCGTCGGCGATCGGCAGGCGGTGGTCGTAGTAGACCAGCTCGTCGCCGTCGACCTCGAGCGCGCCGAGGTCGTCGGCCGAACCCAGGATCGGGATGCGGATGCGCCCGCCGCCGGCGGCCCAGTCCACGTCGAAGGCCGCCGCGTACGGCGAGGCCTCCCCCTCGCGCAGCAGGCTCCACCACCACGGGTTCTGCTTCGGGGTGGCGACGCCCTGGTGGTTCGGCACGATGTCGACGAGCACGCCGAGCCCGAGCGCGTGGGCCGCCTCGGCCAGTCGCGCGAAGGCCTCGGGGCCGCCGCGCGACGCGTCGATGCGGGTCGGGTCGGTCACGTCGTAGCCGTGCCCCGACCCCTCCTCCGCCTGCAGGATCGGCGACAGGTAGACCCAGTCGACGCCGAGATCGCGCAGGTACGGCAGCAGCTCGCGGGCCGCGTCGAGGTCGAAGTCCGCGGTGATCTGCAGACGGTAGGTGGAGGCGGGGCGCTCGTGCATCAGTCCTGCTTCTCGTCGTCGTGGAGCTCGGAGAGGTCGATGGCGCCGGTGGGCAGCGCCTCGAACTCGACGGTGTAGGCGCCGTCGGGCACGGGCTCGTCGGAGGCGCTGAGCGCCTCGCCGACCCGCTTGGAGCGCAGCAGCGTGAAGGAGTGGTCGCGCACGATGAGCGTCGTCACCGGGGCGGCGACCCGCTGCTCCTCGTCGCTGGAGAGCTCGAGGCTCCAGTCCTCGCCGGGCGCATCGGCGACCGTGAACTCGACGCCGTTGCCGGCCGAGTTGAACAGGATCGCGAAGGAGTCGCAGCCGACGTTGCCCACCACGATCTGCACGGCGCGGGCGTCGTGATCGGACCAGTCCGCATCCTCGAAGCCCTTGCCGTCGGCGCGCAGGATGCTGACCGTCGCATCCGTGCCGGCCTCCGGCGCGTGGCGGAACCAGTCGGGGCGCAGCGCCGGCTCGGCGTGGCGCAGGGCGATGAGCCGGCGGGTGAACTCCAGCAGCCCCTCGTCGACGTTCGCCCAGTCGAACCAGGAGACCTCGTTGTCCTGGCAGTAGGCGTTGTTGTTGCCCTGCTGCGTGCGGCCGAGCTCGTCGCCGCCGAGCAGCATCGGCATGCCCGCCGAGAGCAGCAGCGTCGCGAGGAAGTTGCGCTGCTGACGGGCGCGGGTCGCGAGGATCTCAGGATCGTCGGTGGGGCCCTCGGCGCCGTGGTTGTTCGAGCGGTTGTGGCTCTCGCCGTCGCGCCCGTCCTCGCCGTTGGCGTCGTTGTGCTTCTCCTCGTAGGCGACGAGGTCGGCGAGGGTGAAGCCGTCGTGCGCCGTGATGAGGTTGACGCTCGAGAGCGGCGAGCGGCGCGAGGCCTCGTAGACGTCGGGGCTGCCGAGCACGCGCTGGGTGACCGCGCCGAGCACCGCGTCGTCGCCGTTCCAGAAGTCGCGCACGTCGTCGCGGAAGCGTCCGTTCCACTCCGCCCACTCGGGCGGGAAGCCGCCGAGCTGGTAGCCCGCGACGTCCCAGGGCTCGGCGATGAGCTTGACCTTCGAGAGCACCGCGTCCTGGTGCACGAGGCTCAGGAAGGCGCTGTGCTTGTCGGGGTCGCCGTCCTGGCGGGTCAGCGTGGTGGCGAGGTCGAAGCGGAAGCCGTCGACGTGCATCTCGGTGACCCAGTAGCGCAGCGAGTCCATGATGATGCGCAGCGCGGCCGGGTGGCCGACGTTGAGGCTGTTGCCGGTGCCGGTCGTGTCGAAGTAGAACGACGGGTCGTCGTCGACGAGCCGGTAGTAGCTCGAGTTGTCGATGCCCTTGAAGCTCAGCGTCGGGCCCATGTGGTTGCCCTCGGCGGTGTGGTTGAACACCACGTCGAGGATAACCTCGATGCCGGCCTGGTGCAGCGCCTTGACCATGCCCTTGAACTCGTCGACCTGCTGGCCGCCGTCGCCGCCCGCCGCGTAGTCGCCGTGCGGCGCGAAGAAGCCGATGGAGTTGTAGCCCCAGTAGTTGCGCAGGTCGCGCTCGAGCAGGTGCGAGTCCTGCACGAACTGGTGCACGGGCAGCAGCTCGACGGTCGTGATGCCGAGGTCGACCAGGTGCTGGATGGCGGCGGGGTTGGCGAGACCGGCGTAGGTGCCGCGCAGGTGCTCGGGCACGCCCGGGTGCGTCGCGGTGAAGCCCTTGACGTGCACCTCGTAGATGACCGACTCGGAGTGCGGGATGCGCGGCGGCTCGTCACCCTCCCAGTCGAAGCCGGGGTCGGTGACGACGCTCAGCGGCACCTTGCCCGCGGAGTCCTCGGCGTTCATCCGCTCGGGGGCGTCGAAGTCGTGGCCGAAGACGGCCTGACCCCAGTCGTACTCGCCCGTGATCGCCGTGGCGTGCGGGTCGAGCAGCAGCTTGTTCGGGTTGTGCCGCAGGCCGCGCTCGGGCGCCCACTCGCCGTGCACGCGCAGGCCGTAGCGCGTGCCGGGGGTCAGTTGCGGCACCAGGTCGTGGAACACGTAACCGGTGCGGTACCGCAGCGGGATGCGCTCCTCGCCGTCGTCGGTGATGATGCAGATCTCGACCAGCTCGGCGGTCTCGGTGTAGACGGCCACATTGGCCGTTCCATCGCGGAGGGAGACTCCGAGCGGGTAGGGACGGGAAGGCACGCTCATGCAGGGATTCCTCTCGGGCGGTGCCTCGATCCTGCCGCAGCCCGGTTTCCGACGTGCCAATCGGTGGGCGCGCATCCAGCTGCGCTGCCGGGGAACGCGGAACGGGCCGCCTCCCCGAGGGGAGACGGCCCGTCCGTCAAGAATGCGGTGCCGAAATCAGCGGGCTAGAACCTAGCGACGCAGTCCGAGGCGCTCGATGAGCGAACGGTAGCGGTTGATGTCGACGTCGGCGAGGTAGCCGAGCATGCGGCGACGCTGGCCCACGAGGAGCAGCAGGCCACGACGCGAGTGGTGGTCGTGCTTGTGCTCCTTGAGGTGCTCGGTGAGGTCCTTGATGCGCTTGGTCATCAGGGCCACCTGGACCTCGGGCGAACCGGTGTCACCGGGCTGGGTAGCGTACTCGTCGATGATCGCCTTCTTGACGTCTGCTTCCAGTGCCATGTAGGGACCCCTTCCTCACTTGTTGCGCGGTGCCCATCGCCTGATGCGTGAGCTCTCTTCATCCGCGGCCGATCGAACGGCAACCTCCCGAGGATAGCACCGTTCATCGGCGGGAGCCGGCCATGCTCCGAGCGGATGCGCCGTGCCAGTCTGGAGCGATGCAGCGCACCGTGGACTACTCGGCCTTCGACGAGCCGGCGGACCCCGCCGCGGTGCGCGCGTTCCGGCGCGACCAGAGCGGCGGCGGCTTCGGCTTCTCCCTGTCGCCGGTCGCCGGCACCGTGCTCGTCGGCCTCGTGGTCAGCTTCATCGTCGTGGTCGCCGTGGTGGTGATCGGCGCGAATCTGACGCTCGGCTCCCTCGGTGGGCGGAGCCCGGTCGCATCGCTGCTGGGCGGTGCGGTCGTCGCGGTGCCCTTCACGATCGTGGTCGTCAGCCTGATCGTGCGACTGGCTAGAGGCGGCTTCGCCGGCGGCACCGGATGGAGGGACCGCTACCGTCTCGACCGCTTCGCCCGGGCGAACGGCTTCGTGTACGCGCACCGCTCCCCGGCCCCGCAGTACCCGGGCATGATCTTCCAGCGCGGCTCCGGTCGGCAGAGCCGGGATCACCTGCGATCCTCCGAGGGCCGCTTCGTCGACTTCGGCAACTACCGGTACACGACCGGCAGCGGCAAGAACCGCAGGACGCGCTCCTGGGGGTTCCTGGCGATCCACCTCGACCGCGCCCTGCCGCACATGGTGCTCGACGCCAAGGCCAACGACCAGCTGCTGGCTTCGAGCCTGCCGCTGTCGCTGGGTCGCGAGCAGCGGCTCTCGCTCGAGGGCGACTTCGACCGGCACTTCACGCTCTACTGCCCACGCGAGTACGAGCGCGATGCGCTCTACGTCTTCACCCCCGACCTCATGGCGCTGCTCATCGACGAGGCCGGGGCCTTCGACGTCGAGATCGTCGATCAATGGCTGTTCGTCTACTCGCCGACCCCGCTGCCGATGGGAAGGGCCGCCGTCGTGCAGCGGATGCTGCGCATCGTCGACACGGTCGGCGCGAAGGCGCTCTCCCGGACGGACCGCTACCGCGACGACCGCGTCGGCGACTTCGGCGCGAACACGGTCGCGCCGCAGGGCCGCCGCCTCAAGCGCGGCGTGCCGGCGCTGTTCATCGTCGTGGCCGTCGCCGTGATCGGCTGGCAGGTGCTGGCCGCGCTCGTCAGCCGCTGACCCGCAGCGCCCCGGCGACCAACTCGAGGGTGCGCTCGCGGGAGCCCGCGCCGTCGAGCGGCTCCGCCTCGCGGGAGCCGGCGACCGGCGAGAGCATGACCTCGTCGACGCCGAAGCGGGCCGCGAGGGCGCGCAGCTGCTCGACCGCCGCATCCGCGTCGCCGATCACCCAGCGCTCGCGCATGCTCGCGATCAGGCTCTCGTGGTGGGGCTTCAGCTCGATCGCCGCGGCCTCCTCGACCGTCGGCATCGTGGTCATCGGCTCGCCGGAGCGCAGCCTGGCCATCTGCAGCAGCTGCGGCAGCGCGAGGGCCCGGGCTTCCGCATCCGTGTCGGCGACGACCGTGTTGACCGTCAGGAAGGTGCGCGGCGCGTCGATCGCGCCGGGCGTGAACTCGCCGCGGTAGATCGCGAGGGCCTGCTCGGTGCCCTCGCCCGAGAAGTGGTGCGCGAAGACGTACGGCAGACCGAGCTTGGCGGCCAGGCGAGCGGAGTAGTCGCTCGAGCCGAGCAGCCAGACGGTGGGCACGCTGCGCGCGTTCGGGGTGGCCCGCACGGTGTAGCTGCGACCGCTCGTGAGCGAGAGCTCGGCGCCCTCCGCGCTCGCGAGCAGCGCGATGTCCTCGACGTAGCGCGGGAACTGCTCGACGTCGCTGCCGCCGCCCGAGCTGCGCAGCAGCGCGGTGATGACCGGGTCGCTGCCCGGGGCGCGGCCGAGGCCGAGGTCGATGCGGCCGGGGGCGAGCGCCTCCAGCGCGGCGAACTGCTCGGCAACGACGAGCGGCGCGTGGTTCGGCAGCATGACGCCGCCGGAGCCCAGGCGGATGCGCTGCGTGCGCGCCGCGGCCGCTGCGATGAGCACCGGCGGCGTGGTCGAGCCCACCGAGAGCATGTTGTGGTGCTCGGCGTACCAGAAGCGCTGGTAGCCGAGGCGTTCGGCGGCATCGACGAGCGCGAGGCTCGAGGCGACGGCGTGGGCGGAGTCCTGCCCGGTGCGCACCGGCACCAGGTCGAGCACGGAGAGGGCGAGCTGCTGCTGAGTCATCGAGAGGGGCAACCGAGCGGATGCGCGCGGCATTCCGCGGCTGCGCGACGGATCACGTCCTGGAACGGACGAGGGGCCCCCCCCCCCGGGGGGGCGGCCGGGCCGGGCGGGGGGGGCCGCCGGGGCCCCCCCCGGGGGGCGCC
>JASCOA010000102.1 GCA_029959365.1 Microbacteriaceae bacterium PS02343
CACGCCCGCACCATCTGCGCCGGCCCCGCGGCGTGGGGAGGGGGGGCGCGGGCCTGCGGGCCCGCGCCCCGTTCCGCGTCTCGAGGCGCGCGCGCGGCCGGCGCGAGCCTATGCTCGGCTCGTGCGACTCGCGCTGATCGGTGGCGGACTGCTGCTCGCCGGCGCGGCGGCGGTGATGCTCGGCGTGCTGCCCGCGCAGGAGGCCCTCGCGCTCGGCGAACGGGTCTGGCCGGTGCTGGTCTTCGCCGCGGCGGTCACCGTGGTCGCCGAGCTCGCGGCCCGAGCCGGCGTGTTCTCGGCGGCGGCCGAACGGCTGTCGCACCTCGGGCGAGGGCGCGGCTGGCTGCTCTGGTCGCTCTGCGCGCTGCTGGCGCTGGTCGTGACGGTGTTCTTCTCGATCGACACCACCGCGGTGCTGCTCACGCCGGTCGTGGTGACCCTCGCCCGGCACGTGCGCATGGACCCGGCACCCTTCGCCCTCGTCACCGTCTGGCTCGCGAGCACCGGGTCGCTGCTGCTGCCGGTGTCGAACCTCACCAACCTCCTGGCGCAGCAGGCGCTCGATCCGCTCAGCCCGCTCGACTTCGCCGCCCGCATGGCGGCACCGGCCGTCGTCGCCGCGATCATCCCGTGCGCGGTCGTGCTGCTGGTGCACCGGCGCGCGCTGCTGCGCCGCTACGAGCCCACCCCCGCGCCGATGCCCGCCGATCCGGTGCTCCTGCGCGCCGGTGCCGTCGTGCTCCTGCTGCTGCTGCCCGTGCTGCTGCTGCCGCTGCCGGTCTGGATGCCCGCGCTGGCAGCGGCAGCCGTGCTGATCGCGGCCTTCGCGTTCCGCCGGCCCTCGGCGCTGACGCCGCGCCTCGTGCCCTGGAGCGTGCTGCTGTTCGCCTGCGGGCTGTTCCTCGCGGTCGAGGCGCTGCACGCTGCAGGCCTCACCGACCTGCTGGCGGGTCTCCTCCCGAAAGGCGACGGCCCCGCGGGGCTCTTCGGCCTGGCCGCGGCGGGCATGCTCGGCGCGAACGCGCTCGACAACCTGCCCGCCTACCTCGCGCTCGAGCCCATCGGCGATTCCCCGCTGCGGCTCGCTGCACTGCTGATCGGCGTGAACGCGGGGGCGATCGTCACCCCCTGGGCCTCACTGGCGGTGCTGCTCTGGCATCAGCGGCTGCACGCGGCCGGCGCAGCGCTGCCGTGGCGCCGCTTCGTGCTGCTCGGCCTCGTGGTCGCGCCGCTGACGGTCGCCGCCGCGACCGGCGCGCTGCTCCTGACCGGATGACCGCCCTGGGCGCGGCCATCGACGGGTCCCGTTGAGCGCGTCGGCACCGCACCGCCCGGCTCCTCGCGACGCCCCGACCCCCGGAGCCGCTCGCAGCTGCGCGCTCAGGCGGCGCCGGCGTTGTCGAACAGCCCGATGGTGTTGCCCTCGCTGTCGCGCAGGGAGACCCAGCGGCCGGTCTCGCCGAGCGGCTGGATGTCGCCCAGCTGCTCGCCGCCGTGCTCGACGGCCAGAGCGACGGTCTCCTCGATGCGATCGACCGTGACGACGATGGTCGGATGCGCGACCTCGGTGCGCTGGTGCAGATCACCGTCGACGCCCTCGTCGGAGCCGGTCAGGAGCATGCCCATGTCGTCGCCCCAGGGCTTGTAGCGGAAGCCGAAGACGGCGCCGTGGAAGGCGCTCGCCCGCCCCCTGTCGTCGGCGGGGATCTCGAAGTGGTCGACGGACGGCATGGCGGCTCCTCACGGTCCGGGCCGGCCGCGCGCCCCGCCTTCTGACGGGTCTCAGCCCGACTTCCCGCGCTTGCGCAGGAACCGGGCGAGCACGCCGTCGGTGTACTCGTTCGACAGGTTCAGCGTCTCGGTGCCGACGTCGCCGCCCTCCGCGATGCGCCGCAGCGCCTCCTCGGCGCGACGCTGCTGCTCGGCAGCGCGCTCGCGGCGCTCAGCCGCGCGCTCGTCCTGATCGCTCATGCGCCCATGGTGGCAGCAGCTCGGCGATCGCGGCGGCGACGCAGCCGCTCGGCCAGCAGATGGCCGATCGCGAGCACGGTCATGAGGCCGATGGGGATGAGCAGCAGGTGCTTCTGGAAGACCGCGGCGCCCAGCATGAACGGCCCGGCCAGCAGGACGACCGCCGTCGCGAGCACCGCCTGCGCCGTGCGCCAGCGGCGGCGCCGCGGCGACAGGGACTCGAAGCTCATGCGACCAGCATCGCAGGGCCGAGCCGCAGCGCGCCGTCGTCGAGCGGCTCGCAGCGCACCCCGCCTCGGCCTCGCAGCGCACGGAAGGCACCGGGCGCGATGACCCGGTCCATCCAGGCGCAGGGGTTGGCGGCGCGGTGGCCCAGCATCCGCAGCCTCGCTCCGTCCTGCTCGATCGCGAAGGGCAGCCCGACGAGGGCGTCGACGTCGGCGCCGCGCAGCAGGATCGATCGGCGGGTCTGCGCAAGGCCCGGCACAGCGCCGAGCGCCAGCTCCGCCGCGACGGCGTCGAGCGACTCGGCGGCCATCACGGTGACGGAGGCGCGTCGGTGCGCGGGAGCGTTGAAGAAGCGGTCCCCGACCACGCCGAGGCCGGCGCGCAGCTCGATCCGGTCGCGGCGCTCGGCGGGCGGCGCAGGGTCGGGGCCGTCGGCGGGCCGACCGTCGTAGCGGTGCGCGGGCGACGCGAGCAGCTCGACGATCTCGACCGGTACGCGCACGGGGCGACACTACCCGCGACCGGTGGCAGACTCGAGACGTCTGACGTCCCTTCCGCGTCGGCCGCACTCGAGGAGGAGTCCCCCTATGACCACCATCGCCGTCGTCGGTCTCGGCGCCATGGGCGCCCCGATCGCCCGCAACCTCATCCGCGCCGGTCATGACGTCGTCGTCTGGAACCGCAGCTCCGCACCCGCGGAGGCCCTCGCCGCCGACGGCGCCCGCGTCGCCGCCGATCTCGTCGAGGCGTTCCAGGCGCCGATCGTCGTCTCCATGCTCTCGAACGACGCCGTCGTCGCGGGGACGCTGCTCGACCCCGGGCTGCTCGCGCAGGCCGGCGTCGGCACGATCCACGTGAACATGGCCACGATCAGCCCGGAGCTCGCCGACCGCGCCGCCGCCCTCAACGCCGAGCACGGGCTCGGCTACGTGGCCGCTCCGGTCTTCGGCCGGGTGCCCGCGGCGGTGGCGGGCGAGCTCAACGTGCTCGCCGCGGGGGCTCCCGAGCATGTCGATGCCGTGCTGCCCGCGCTCGAGGTGCTCGGCCGTCGCGTGTTCCGCGTCGGCGACGAACCCCGCCGCGGCAACCTCGTCAAGATCCTCGGCAACTACCTCATCGCCACGAGCATCCAGGGCCTGGCCGAGGTCATGACGCTCGGCGAGGCGAACGGCCTGCCCGCCCGTGACGTCTACGAGGTGCTCACCGAGACCATCGTGGGCGGCGTCGCGCACCGCAGCTACGGCGCGCTCATCGCCGACTCGAGCTACGAGCCCGCCGGCTTCACCACCACCTTGGGCTTCAAGGACGTGAACCTCGCGCTCGACGAGGCGCGCTCCGCAGGTCTGCGCATGCCCCTCGGCGAGGTGCTGACCGAGGTGTTCGCCGACGCCCTCGGCGCCGGGCAGGCCGACTGGGACTGGGCGGGCATCGCCGAGGTGCAGCGCCGTCGGCTGCAGGGCTGACGCGGGCTGGGCGCCCACTGGGCGCGCCCTCCGTGTGCTGCCGATGCGCCCGCGTCGGGCGTTGACTTCGGTCAGCGGATGCAGTTCCGCTCGTTGAAGGGAGCAACCCCATGACCCAGCAGGACAAGCCCACTCCGGAGACCGAGCAGGGCGGCTACGGATCGCCCGCGCCCGAGGACGAGGTCGCCGGCGACCAGGTTCCGGCCCAGCACGAGGACGGCGGCGAGGCCGAGGAGGTCGACGGCGAGTACGGCAGCTACGAGGCGGCCAGCCTGCCGAAGGAGGGCGAAGAGGTGTGAGCGACCCCAAGGACGAGCAGCGCGACGCCCAGGCGACCGAGCCGCACGAGGACGTGACCCCGGGCAGCGACGACGACCTCGAGATCGATCCCGACGAGGTCAGCAACCCCGACCTCGTCGGCGGCGACTGAGCCCCGGCACCAGCGATAGCCTGATGCGGGCCCTCCGGGGCCCGCATCGCGCACGTTCAGGAGGAACCATGCAGGAGATCGACGTCACCGCCCTCGCGGCCCTCGGCGAGAACGCCGTCGTCCTCGACGTGCGCGAGCCGGACGAGTACACCGGCGGCCACGTGCCCGGCGCGGTGCTGATCCCGCTCGGCGAGGTCGTGCAGCGCTTCGACGAGGTGCCGCAGGGCGAGCCGCTCTACGTGATCTGCCACTCCGGCGGTCGCAGCGCGCGCGCCGCTGCCTGGCTCGAGCAGCAGGGTGTCGAGGCCGTCAACGTGGCCGGCGGCACCTCCGCCTGGATCGCGGCCGGCCAGAGCGTCGTCACCGGGGATCGTCCCCGCTGATCTGCACGCGGCGCTCATGCGTCGCGAGCGTGAGCGCCGTGCCGACGGCGACGCCGAGCAGGGTGTCGATCGCGCGGTCCTGGATGAGCGCTCCGGCGTCGACCGGATGCGCGATGCCGCTCATCACCAGAGCCAGCGGCGTGATGAATACCAGCGCGAGCCCGTAGTTGCGCACGACGAGCAGCTCGGCGCAGACCTGCAGCGCGACGGCGACGAGCACGGCGACCAGGCCGGACGGATGGAAGGCCAGGATCGTCGCAGCGATCGCCAGCCCGAAGAAGGTGCCGAGCAGGCGCTGGCCCGCGCGCAGCAGGCGGCCGGCGGTGTCGGCCGCGGCGAGCGGCACGACGGCGCTGAGCGCCGCCCAATAGGGGTGCCCGAGGCCGATCGCCGTTGCGATGGCACCGGCGATGCCGGCGGCCAGGAAATAGCGCAGCAGGTGCAGCCGCACCTCGCGCCGCCGCAGCAGCGCGCCGAAGGACGTCGGCGGCGCGGAATCCCGTGCGGGCCCGCCCGGTACGAGACCGACGAGCAGCGCGAAGACCGCGACGGCGGCGGAGACGAGCACCGCCGGCAGCAGGTCGCCCACGACGGCCGGTGCCGAGGCGCAGGCGCCGAGGGCGAAGACCTGGAAGATGGCCCCGGGCGGCGCCCACGCGAAGCGCTCGGAGACGAGCGCGATGACCGCTGCCCAGAGCGCTGCGGCGCCGACGAGCACCCAGGGCGCCGCCGGGGCGAGGGCGATCGCGGTACCGAGCACGACGGAGGCGACGAAGGTCACGGCGGCCGACGTCTGCATCCGCGTCCTCGCCGCGCCCGCCAGGGAGCGACCGTAGAGGGCCGTGAAGGCGCCGAAGGCGGCGTAGAGCGACCAGTCGAGCCGGCCCACCGCCCAGAGGGTGATCAGCGGCACGCCGACGGAGACGCCGGTGCGCAGCGCCACGTGATGGGCGCCCGCGTGCGGTCCGATCCGGAGGAGGCTGCGCAGATGGGGCTGAAGGCCGTCGGCGCTCGTGCTCATGCGGGGTCGTGCTCCGTTCCGTCCTCCCCAGGGTACGCCCGTCAGCCGATGCGCAGCCAGCGGCCGCCGACCCGCTTGAGGACGCGGCGGCTGAGCACCTGGGCGAGGGCGCCGGCGATGACATCGGCCTCGGCTGCGATGCGCAGCGCGTGATCGGGGTCGTCGGCGGTGAAGCGGATGACGAGGCGCGGCTCGCCGGCGACCAGCTCCACCGAGTGCGCCTCGACGGTCGTGACCATCGCGACCGCCTCCGCCACCGAGGGCAGCACCGTCGGCGGCTGCACGCCGGCTCGCAGCGCGCCGACGCCGAGGATCACGCGGAAGGAGGGCACCGGGAAAGGCTACCGAGCCCACGGTCGTTGCTTAACTGATGATTTCTCGCCCTCTTCTTGCGCTGCCCCTGGGCCGGTGTTTCACTGGTCGCAGCTACCCGGGCTTCATTCGGGGGCGCTGCTCGGATGGGCGACGAGGGATCGGGCCTTCGGTTCGCGAGGAACATCGTGCAGCGGCGAGGGGCCGGTCGCGGCGCGCGACCGGCCCCTCTTTCTGCGCTCAGGCAAGTCTCCTGCGCTCAGGCGGCCCTGCTGTGCTCAGGCGGCGGAGAGGCCCGCTGCGGCGCGCGCATCCGTCATGACCAGATCGCCGTTGACAGCCGCTCCGGCGAGCACCCCCTGCGCGGCCGAGGCCACCACCTGACCGGCCTGGTCGCGCACGTTGCCGGCGGCCCAGACCCCCTCGACGCCGGTGCGCCCCGTGGGGTCGACGTCGATGAACGGCATCCCGGTCATCGGATGCACGACCATGGAGCCGCCGAGCTGTTCGAACAGCTCGCCGCGCACGGTGAAGCGCGGTCCGACGACGACCGCGTCGGCCTCGAGCAGCGAGCCGTCGCCCAGACGCAGGTCGGCTCCGCCCTCGACCGCGGTCGCGACCGCGTCGACCACCCGCACGCCGACGGCGGCGAGCAGCGTCGCGGACTCCGCATCCGGCTCCCCGCCCGGCTGCACGACCACGGTCACGTCGTCGCTGAGCTGCCGGAAAAGCAGCGCCTGATGCGTCGCGTTCGGGCCGGTCGCGAGCACGGCGATGCGCTGGCCGCGCACCTCGTAGCCGTGGCAGTAGGGGCAGTGCAGCACGGTGCGACCCCAGCGCTCGTCGAGGCCGGGCAGCTCGGGCAGCACGTCGACGAGGCCGGTGGCCAGGATCACGCGGCGCACCCGCAGCTCGTCCGGCTCCCCGTCGACGCCGACGGCGAAGCGCTCGCCCATCCGCTCGATGCGCGTCACCCGGCCCTCGCGGAACTCGGCCCCGTAGGCCTGGGCATCCTCCCGCCCTCGGGCGTTGATGGCGAGCGGCGAGAGCCCCTCGCTGCCGAGCACGTTGCGCGCGTGCGCGGCGGAGCGGTTGCGCGGTTCGCCGGCGTCGATGACGACGACCGTGCGCAGCGAGCGGGCCAGTGCGGTGGCGGCGGCGATGCCGGCCGGACCGGCGCCGATCACGGCGACGTCATGGGTGGTGTACGAGGTGGCGTTCATGCCGTCAGGTTGCGCGAGAGCGTGCCGTTCCGGCAAGCGCCCTTGCCGGAACGGCAATGGAAGCGGATGCTGGAGTAATGCACCAGCACTCCCCCGGGCCCGGTTGGCACGCGGCTGAAGCACCGTCCGAGCGCGACGCCCTCGCGGCCGTCGGCCCGCGGCTGCGCACCATCCGCACCGTGCGCGGCAGCACACTCGCCGAGGTCGCCGAGCAGACCGGCATCTCCACGAGCACGCTATCGCGGCTCGAGTCCGGCGGCCGCAAGCCCACCCTCGAGCTGCTGCTGCCGCTCGCGCGCGCCTACGGGGTGCCGCTCGACGAGCTCGTGAACGCGCCGGCCAGCGGCGACCCGCGCATCCACATCCGCCCGATCCGCCGCGACGGTCAGGTGATCCTGCCGCTCAGCCGCGGTGCGACCGGGGTGCACGCCTTCAAGCAGGTGTACCGCGGCGTGCGCGCGGACGACCCCGTACCGCGGCAGCGCACCCACCCGGGGCACGAGTGGTTCACGGTGCTCAGCGGGCGCATCCGGCTGCTGCTCGGCGATGCGGAGCACGTAATCGAGCAGGGCGAGGCGGTCGAGTTCGACACCCTGGTGCCGCACTGGTTCGGCCCGGTCGACGAGCGGCCGGCCGAGCTGCTCAGCCTCTTCGGCCCCGACGGCCAGCGGGTGCACGTCACCGCCACGTGAGGCGGTTCACCCGATGCGCTGCAGCAGCTCCTCGCTCGCCGCGCCGCCCGTGACCCCGATCGCCCGGCAGCCGTCGAGCTCCACCGCGATCGCGATGCGAGCCGCGTCGCGCAGCTGCACCGTCGAGGTCGCCGTCTCGAAGCACGGTTCCAGTGCGACCGCCCGGTCGCGCTCAAGCAGGGCGAGCAGCTCCCCCGCCGCGTCGATCGGCTCAGAGCCGACGAAGAAGTACTGGGCGCTCGACTCGACCGTCCCCGGACCTCCGTTTACTGGCGCATCGCCCTCGGGCGCCGCGCCGTCACGGTAGCGGCACAGCTGCAGGCCGTCGGCCGAGGGCAGCGCGTCGCCGGGCGCCACCATGACGGCGCCGGGGATCGCACCCTCCGGAACGGCCACGATCCCGGGTTCGATCGTGTGCAGTCCCGCGCCGTCGAATCCGGTGCCGCCGAGCACCGCGCCCTCGAACTCGCCACCGCCGAACCGCGACCCGTCGATCGTCCCGATCCGCAACGGCGCATGCCAGGTCGGGCAGCCCGCCGCGACGGCGTCGACCGACTCCTCGAGGCGCAGTCGCAGCGCCTGACGGTCGACCTCCTCGAGGCGCTGCACCGCGAGACCGACCTCGCTGCCCTTCGGCTTGCCGCAGCCGTCGCGGGGTTCGGCGACGGCCATGCCGCGTCCCTCCGAGTCGACGAGCCAGCGCACGGGCTCGATCACCATGTCGGCCGTGCAGGGGCCGTTCCACGGCGCATCGTCCGGCGCCGCATCGGCGTCGCGCACCGCCTCTAGGTCGCCCTCCATCCGGCGCATCACGACCGCCGACCAGGTGCCCATCGCATCCTCCACGGTCGCGAAATCCTCGCAGACGAGCGCCGCGACGGGCTCGAAGCCGTCGCCGCCGGCCCACGGCTGCGGCGCGAGCGCGCCGCAGCGATCCACCGAGATCCCGAAGTCCGGCATGCCCTCCGGTGGCGCCCATGGCTCCTGCTGCGGAGTGCCGCATCCGCTCAGCAGGAGCGCCGCTCCCAGCGCCGCCGCGACGATCCCCATGGTGCTCGATGCGCGCATCCGATCTCCCCCTCCATCGACCCTCTCGCACCCTGAGACGCCGCACCAGCCCGGATCGTTGGGATCTGCTGTCCGATGAGCGCGGAGACGGGCCGCGCACCGTCGGCGCCCAGCCCGCTCGCCCATCGCACGGAGGTCGAGGGTGCGGACTGGTCACTCGACGAGCGAAGGAGCAGCGGATGCGCGCACTCACCTGGCAGGGCACGAAGACGGTCAGCGTCGAGGAGGTGCCCGACCCGACGATCGTGGATCCGACGGATGCCATCGTGCGGATCACCTCGACCGCCATCTGCGGCTCCGACCTGCACCTCTACGAGCTCTTCGGCCCGTTCCTCGACGCGGGCGACGTGCTCGGTCACGAGCCGATGGGCGTCGTGGTCGAGGTCGGTTCCGCGGTGCGGAACCTCGCGGTCGGCGACCGGGTCGTGATCCCCTTCACCATCGCCTGCGGCGACTGCTTCTTCTGCCGCCGCGGTCTGCAGTCGCAGTGCGAGACGACGCAGGTGAGGGAGCAGGGCTCCGGGGCGGCGCTCTACGGCTTCACCAAGCTCTACGGGCAGGTGCCCGGCGGGCAGGCCGAGTTCCTGCGGGTGCGCCTCGCCGACGCCAATTCGGTCAAGGTCGGCCGTGAGCTGCCCGACGACGCGTACCTCTTCCTCAGCGACATCCTGCCGACCGCGTGGCAGGGCGTGCAGTACGCGAACGTGGAGCCCGGCGGCACGCTGGCCGTCATGGGCCTCGGGCCGGTCGGCCAGCTCGCGGCGCGCATCGGCGTGCACCTCGGCCACCGCGTCATCGCGGTCGAGCCGGAGGCCGAGCGGCGCGCCATGGCCGAGCGTCACGGTGTCGAGACCCTCGACCTCGACGACGATTCGATCACGCGCATCCTCGACGCCACCGAGGGTCGAGGAGCCGACGGCGTCGTCGACGCGGTCGGGATGGAGGCGCACGGCAACCCCGGCACGAGCTTCGTGCACAAGATCCTCGAGCTCGCTCCGGACCCGATCGCGAAGAAGGTGATGGAGACCGCGGGCATCGACCGCCTCGCCGCGCTGCACGCGTCGATCGACGCCGTCCGGCGCGGCGGCACGGTCTCGATCAGCGGCGTCTACGCCGGCGAGGCCGACGTCATGCCGATGAAGACCATGTTCGACAAGCAGCTGAGCCTGCGGATGGGGCAGTGCAATGTGCGCCGCTGGGTCGACGACCTGCTGCCGCTCGTCGAACGGTCCGACGACCCGTTGGGCGTGCAGGACCTCACCACGCACCGGGTGCCGCTCGAGCAGGCGCCCGAGTTCTACGACACCTTCCGCGAGAAGCGCGACGGCTGCATCAAGGTGGTGCTCGAGCCGTGAGCGACGAGCGGATGAGCGGCGCGGAGCCGCTCGGCGAGAACGACCAGCGTGAGAAGGACATGGCCGAGAGCCCCGCCAGCGAGCGCGAGACGCGCGCCAAGCAGGCGGAGCAGCCCGAGCACGAGGGCGTTGACGACGGCGCGGTGAAGGTCGCGCCGGGCACCGGCGGGCCGGACGACGTCGGCGACATCGAGGTCGACGAGCGCGACATCCACATCCCGGGGCGCGACGTCGAGCCCTGAGCCCGGACGCGGCCTGCACGGCAGCGGATGAGCGCCTGCGCATCCGCTCGTGGTGACGCGGCGGCGATCAGACTCGGAGCATCGACGAGAGGAGTTCGACGATGAGCAACCCCACCACCATCGGCCGACGCGACGAGGACCCGGACGGCCCCGCGCCCGACGCACCCCTGCGCACCGGAGACGACCCGGACATCGCGGTGCAGCCGAAGCCCGAGCCCGACCAGCGTCGGGCCGGCTTCGATCCGGTGCACCCCGACGGGGGCGCGAGCCACCTGAATCCGTTCGATCGCGGCAGTCGCAGCGATCTCGCCTGACCGACGAAGGGAACCACGATGACCGAGTTCCGCAAGCACCTGACCGAGACGGGCATGTCGAAGGGTCCTGACCGCGACCTGCCCGACTTCACCACCGAGCCCGGGGTGAGCGAGACGGGCGACGACCCGTTGCTCGAGCCGCACGACGAGGACGCCGAGCCCGGCGATCTCGAGCCGGCCGTCGACGACGAGCACCTCGACCGGAACCGGTCCACGCGCCCGCAGGTCGACTGATCGCCTCCGGCAGGGCCCCCCCCCCCCCGCGCGGGGGGGGGGGGGGGGGGGATGGACGCGGGGCGGGGGGGCGCC
>JASCOA010000103.1 GCA_029959365.1 Microbacteriaceae bacterium PS02343
GGGGCCCCCGCGCCGGGGGGGCGGGGCCGGGGGGGGGGCGCCCCCCCGGGGCCCCCCCCCCCTCCGCTCGCGTCGCTCGGGCTCAGCGCCCGCCGAGCGTGCGCGGCTCGGCGCCGTGGCGCTCGCCGCGCAGCAGGCGGAACAGGCCGGCGCGCTGGGGGCCGGGGCCGTCCGCATCCGACAGCCGCTTCTGCAGCAGCACGGTCCCGAGCCAGCGGTCGAACTTGAAGCCGACCCGTCCCATCCGCCCGATCTCGGCGAAGCCGGCGTTCTGGTGCAGCCGGATGGACCCTTCGGCCTTGCGGTCGGCGATCACCGCGAGCATCTCGCGCACGCCGGCGGCGCGGCAGCGGGTGATGAGCTCGGCGAGCAGGGCCTTGCCCAGCCCCTTGCCGGTGGAGGCGGGGCGCAGGTAGATGGAGACCTCGACCGTGTACCGGCCGCCGGCGCGCTGCTGCCAGGGCTCGCCCAGCGCGTAGCCGATGATCTGCTGCGACGGCGAGACGGCGACGAGGAACGGCAGGTTCAACCGGGTGAGGTAGGCGAAGGTGCGCCGCCACTCCTGCAACGACTTGGCCTTCTCGGCCAGCGTGATCGACGAGTTCTCGACGTAATGGCCGAAGATCTCGCGCACGTAGGGCAGGTCGGCCGCGTGGGCCTCGCGGATCGAGAACTCGAAGACGGGCTCCGGCGCGGGCTTCGGGCGCAGGTGCGGGGGCAGCCGGCGGCGGGGCGCGTACTCCTCTTCTAGCATCTCGGCTCCTCCTCGAGCATGCTCAGAGCCTCCAGTCGATGCCGTCGTCGCCGAGCTCCTCCAGCAGGGCGTTCGCACGGCTGAACGGGCGCGAGCCGAAGAAGCCCCGGCTGGCCGAGAGCGGGCTGGGATGCACGGACTCCACGACGGGCACGTCCTGCAGCAGCGGCTTCAGCTTGCCCGCATCCGCTCCCCACAGGATCGCGACCAGCGGCTCGTCGCGCTCGACGAGCGCCTGGATGGCCAGCTCGGTCACCGCCTCCCAGCCCCGCTTGCGGTGCGAGCCGGGCTCGCCCGGCTGCACCGTGAGCACCCGGTTGAGCAGCATGACGCCCTGCTCGCTCCAGCGGCTCAGGTCGCCGTGCGCCGGCGGGGTGACGCCGAGATCGCTCTGCAGCTCCTTGTAGATGTTCTGCAGGCTGCGCGGCAGCGGCCGCACGTGCGGCTCGACCGCGAAGGAGAGCCCGATCGCGTGGCCCGGCGTGGGGTAGGGGTCCTGGCCGACGATGAGCACGCGCACCGCGTCGAGCGGGTAGGTGAAGGCCCGCAGCACGAGCGAACCGGCCGGCAGGTAGCCGCGACCGCTCGCGGTCTCCTCGCGGAGGAACTCGCCGAGCTCCGCGATGGTGCCGGCGACGGGCTCGAGCGCGCGCGCCCAGCCCGGGTCGATGAGCTCGGAGAGCGGCTGCGGACTCATCCGCCGCTCAGACGGTGACGGGCGGCAGCGCCGACCAGGGGAAGGTGATCCAGCGGTCCGTCCTCTTCCAGACGTAGTCCGGCTCGAGCACGGTGCCCGGCTTCGAGTAGAGCGTGACCGAGCGCACCTCGGCGCCCATGCCCTCGATGAGGCCGACGACCATCTTGAGGGTGCGGCCCGAGTCGCTCACGTCGTCGACGAGCAGCACCTTCTGGCCGTTCAGCGAGGGGGCGTCGAGCAGCGGCGGCAGCAGCACCGGCTCGGGCAGCGTGGCCTCGACGTCGGTGTAGAACTCGACGTTGATCGAGCCGCAGCTCTTCGTGCCGAGCGCGTACGCGATCGAGCCGCTGAGCAGCAGACCGCCGCGGGCGATCGCCACCACCACGTCCGGGGTGAAGCCGCTGCGCAGCACCTCCTCCGCGAGGCCGCGCGAGGCGTCCGCGAAGTCGTCCCAGCTGAGCACCTCCCGCTCGCCGCTCATCGTCGCCGTCCCGTCGTCGTCCGCTGCTGCATCCGATCAATCTATCCGCGGCCGGTGCTCAGTCCCGCACCCGCAGCTTGCCGCGATGCACCAGGTGCACGGAGGACTGCGCCACGGGCTTGACGATCAGCAGGTCGTTGCTGACGTGCCCCGGCAGCTCGACGGCGTGCACGATCGCCTCCGCGACGTCCTCCGCCGCGAGCGGGCCGTCGATGTCCTGGTAGACCGCGTCCGCCTTCGCCTGGTCGCCGCCGAAGCGGGTCAGCGAGAACTCCTCCGTGCGCACCATGCCGGGCGCGACCTCGACGACGCGGATGGGCTCGCCGCTCAACTCGAGGCGCAGCACGTTCGTGACCGCGCGCGCGGCGAACTTCGCCGCGTTGTAGCCGCCGCCGCCCGCGTACGGGAAGTGCGCGGCGGTGGAGGTCAGGTTGAGCACGTCGGCGTGACCGGACTCGCGGGCGCCGGCGCGCAGCGAGGGCAGCAGCGCGGCCGTCACCTGCTGCAGCGCGATGACGTTGATCTCGTACATCCAGCGCCAGTCGTCGACGTCGCCGTCCTCGACCCGGTCGGTGCCCTTCGCGCCGCCGGCGTTGTTGACGAGCGTGGTGATCGGGCCCCAGGCCTCGACCCGCTCGCGCAGCGCCGCCACGTCGGCGGCGTCCGTCAGGTCGGCGGCGAAGACCTCGGCGCCCGTCTCCTCGGCGAGCGCCGCGAGCCGCTCGGCGCGCCGAGCGACGCCGAGCACCTCCCAGCCGCGCTCGCGCAGCAGCCGCACCGTGGCCTCGCCGATGCCCGAGCTCGCGCCCGTCACGACCGCACGTCGAAGGTTCATTCCCGCTCCATCCGCATCCTCGACGCGCGCCGTCAGCGCTGCGCCGCTCTCCAGGTGTCTGCCACCCTAGCCAGATGACCGCCGCCGCTTCCCCGGGACAGGGCACGACGCAGCGCGTGCCGTTCTGGGACAACGCGCGCTTCGCCTGCGTGACCCTCGTCGTCATCGGCCACGGTGTGCAGCGGCTCATCGCCGACTTCGACGGCGCGCTCGTGCTCTACCTGGTGATCTACGCCTTCCACATGCCGGCGTTCGCCATCATCAGCGGCTACTTCTCGAAGGCGGGTCCGCCCAGCGTCAAGGCGCTGCGCCGGGTGCTCACCGACATCGTGCTGCCCTACGTGATCATGGAGTCGATCTGGACCCTGGTGCAGTTCCTCGTCGAGGGCCGCAGCGAGTTCAACCCGTCGCAGCCCTCCTGGACCCTGTGGTTCCTGCTGGCGCTCGCGATCTTCCGGCTCGTGCTGCCCTACCTGGCACTGCTGCGCTGGCCGCTGCTCATCTCGGTGGTGCTCTCCGTGGGCGTCGGATACTTCGCCAACGTCGACTCGACCTTCTCCTTGTCGCGGGCCATCGGCATCCTGCCCTTCTTCGTGCTCGGCTGGAAGCTGCGCGAGGGCGCCCTCGTCGACGGCTGGCTGCGCAAGCCGACCGGCTCGACGCTCATCCGCGTCCTCGCCGGCCTCGTGCTGGCCGGCTGGACCGCCGTGGTCGTGCTGCACCGCGACTACTTCCGCGACGTCGACCTGCGCTACTGGTTCTTCTACAGCGAGAGCTACCACGGCCTCGGCGAGGACGTCTGGTGGGCCGGCCTCGTGCGGCTGGCGCTCATGTCGCTGGCGGTGCTGCTCTCGGCGGCGTTCCTGGTGCTGCTGCCGCGCGGTCGCAACTGGACCACCGCGCTCGGCCGCCGCACCATGTACGTGTACCTGCTGCACTCCTTCGTGCTCTACCCGATCCGCGAGAGCGGGTTCCTGCAGTCCGAGGCCGCCGACCAGTGGTGGGTGCTGCCCGTGGTGGCGTTCTGCATCGTGCTGTCGGCGGGGCTGGCCACCAAGCCCGTCGTGCGCCTGCTGCGACCGATCATCGAGCCGCGCCCGTCCTGGCTGTTCAAGGACGGCCTGCCGCCCCGCGGCGGGGGTCCACGAGCGGATGCGGGCGGTCGCCCCGCCGACGCGGCCCCGCCCCGCGGGGAGTGATCCGCGACGCCGCGCGACGCCGCGCGTTACGCGTGGTGTCGGCCGGATTGCCGGGCCGGATGCGCGTGCCTAGGCTCGCAGCGCGGCGCGAGGGACAGCGGGCCGAAGCGGTACCAGCACGCGACACCCGACGCCGGATCGACCAGAGCCCGGCCAGAACCACCTGAGGGAGCAAGCCATGAGCGAGAACACGACGGAGTGGCGCTTCGAGACGAAGCAGATCCACACCGGCGCCCAGCCCGACCCGGTCACGAACGCGCGGGCGACGCCGATCTACAAGACGACGTCCTACGTCTTCAACGACGCCGACCACGCGCAGAGCCTCTTCGCACTGGCCGAGTTCGGCAACATCTACACGCGCATCCAGAACCCGACCCAGGCGGTCGTCGAGGAGCGCGTCGCGGCGCTCGAGGGCGGCACCGCCGCGCTGCTCGTCGCCTCGGGCCAGGCCGCGGAGACCTACGCGATCCTGAACATCGCGCAGGCCGGCGACCACATCGTCTCGAGCTCGTCGATCTACGGCGGCACCTACAACCTCTTCAAGTACACCCTCGCGAAGCTCGGCATCGAGACGACCTTCGTCGAGAACCAGGACGACGCCGACGAGTGGCGCCGCGCGGTGCGCCCGAACACCAAGCTGCTCTTCGGCGAGACGATCGGCAACCCGAAGATCAACATCCTCGACATCCGCACCGTCGCCGACGTGGCGCACGAGGCCGGCGTGCCGCTCATCGTCGACAACACGATCGCGACGCCGTACCTCATCCGCCCCTTCGAGCACGGCGCCGACATCGTGGTGCACTCGGCCACGAAGTTCCTCGGCGGCCACGGCACCGTCATCGGCGGCGTGATCGTCGACGGCGGCAGCTTCCCCTGGTCGCAGCACGTCGAGAAGTTCCCCGGCCTCACCGAGCCCGACCCCTCGTACCACGGCGTCAGCTACACGGGCGCGCTCGGCGACGGCATCGCCTACGTCATCAAGGCCCGGGTGCAGCTGCTGCGCGACCTCGGCGCCTCGATCTCGCCGGACAGCGCCTTCTCGCTGATCCAGGGCATCGAGACCCTCTCGCTGCGCGTCGAGCGCCACGTGCAGAACGCGCAGGAGATCGCCGAGTGGCTCGAGGCGCAGCCCGACGTGGCCGAGGTGAACTACTCGGGCCTGCCGTCGAGCCCCTGGTACGCCAAGGCGAACCGCTACGCGCCCAAGGGCGTCGGCGCGGTGCTGAGCTTCGAGCTCAAGGGCGGCGTCGGCGCCGGCCGCGCCTTCGTCAACACGCTCGACCTGTTCAGCCACCTGGCGAACATCGGCGACGTGCGCAGCCTCGTGATCCACCCGGCCTCGACCACCCACTCGCAGCTCACCCCCGAGCAGCAGCTCACCGCCGGCGTCACGCCCGGCCTGGTGCGCCTGTCCGTGGGCCTCGAGAACGTCGAGGACCTCAAGGCCGACCTGGCCGCCGGTCTCGCCGCGGCCCGCGCCCTGGCGGCCGCGACCGTCTGAGCCGCACCACCACCCCGCTGAGGGCCCGCGCGTAACGCACGCGCGGGCCCTCATCCGTCTCCGCCAGAATGGAGGGGACATGGACTGGCAGACACCCGAGGACAGCGTTCCCAGCGGCTTCATCACGGAGGCGAACCGGCGCACGCTGCTCGGCCGGCCCGCAGCGAGCGGCGCCTGGCGCATCGGCGACCCCGAGGGCGAGCGCCGCTTCGCCAGCCTCGGCACCCTGCCGCTCGAGCACGGCGAGCTGCCCGGCACCCGCATCGCCTACGAGACCTGGGGCGAGCTCAACGCGGCGCGCGACAACGCCGTGCTCATCGTGCACGCGCTCACCGGCGACAGCCATGTGCTCGGCCGCGCCGTGCCCGGCCACGCCACCGCCGGATGGTGGGAGGGCATCGTCGGCCCCGGCAAGGCCGTCGACACCGACCGCTGGTTCGTGGTCTGCAGCAACATGCTCGGCGGCTGCCAGGGCTCCACCGGTCCCAGCTCGCTGGCCCCCGACGGCGTCGAGTGGGGTTCGCGCTTCCCCTACCTCACCGTGCGCGACCAGGTCGCGGCGCAGGTCGCGCTGAGCGACCTGCTCGGCGTCGAGCGCTGGGCCGCCGTGATCGGCGGGTCGGCCGGGGGGATGCAGGCCGTCGAGTGGGCGGCCACGCACCCCGACCGGGTCGAGCGCCTCGCCGTGCTCGCCTCGGCCGCGCACACGGGCGCCGACCAGATCGCGGCGAACACGACCCAGTCCGAGGCCGTGCGGATGGACCCCGGCTTCCACGGCGGCGACTACTACGACCTGCCCGACGGCGAGGGGCCGCACCGGGGGCTCGCCCTGGCCCGCCGGATGGCGCTGCTGAGCTACCGCTCGGCCACCGAGCTCAACGGGCGCTTCAACCGCAGCTGGCAGAGCGCCGTCTCGCCCTACGGCGGCGAGGGCCGCTTCGCGGTGGAGAGCTACCTCGACTTCCACGGCAACAAGTTCACCCGCCGCTTCGACGCCAACAGCTACCTGGTGCTGCTCGAGGCGATGAACTCGCACGACGTCGGCCGCGACCGCGGCGGGCTCGCGGCCGCGCTGAGCCGGGTGACGGCCCGCAGCGTGGTGCTCGCGATCGACAGCGACCGGCTCTTCCCGCCCGCGGATCAGGAGCTGCTGGCGGCGCACCTTCCGCACGGGCTCGACGGCCCGCATCCGGTCGTCGTCGCCTCGGAGTACGGCCACGACGGCTTCCTCATCGAGGAGGAGCTCGTCGGCGAGCAGCTGCGGCGGCTGCTGAGCAGCTGACGCCGGCCCATTCTGGGGGTCAGAACGGTGTTCGCGCCGCGGGTAAACTCCCCCAGGGAGCGTGGTCATGAGCATCGATGTGGCGGTCATGAGCGGCAGCAGGATGTCGCTCGACGGACTGGTCGCCATGCTGCGCGCCGGCTCCCCCGACATCGACATCGTCGCGACCGCCTTCGACTGGCGCGATCTCGAGCGCCGCATGCGCTCAACGCCCGACGTGGTCGTGGTGGAGCTCGGCGCCGGTGACGTCACCTGGGGGCTGGACGGCGTCAGCGCGCTCGCCGAGCGCGAGTTCCGCACCGTCGCCATCAGCCCGCGCCGCGACCCCGTCTGGCTGCGCGCCACGGTCGAGGCCGGCGCGAACGCGGTCGTCACCCGCTTCGACGGGGCGGACGACCTCGTCAAGGCGGTCGAGACCGTCGCGAGCGCGGGCCGCATGGTGCCCGCCGAGCTCGAGCAGGGCGGCGAGGCCGCGCCCCGCACCGGCGAGCCCACGCTCGGCGCCCGCGAGCAGGAGGCGCTGCGACTCTTCGCCTCGGGCCTGACCATCCGCGAGGCGGCCTTCGAGATGTCGACGACGGAGGAGACCGTCAAGTCGTACATCAAGCGCGCGCGCCGCAAGTACCGCGCCGCGGGCCTGCAGCTGGGCACCAAGATCGAGCTGCGCCGGCACGGCATCCGCCAGGGCTGGCTCGCCCCGGACTGATCCCCGCCGTACCGGATGCACCCCTCGGCTGAGCACCGGCCGACGCTAGGCTGAGCCCTCTATGGAGCTCATGGGCAAGGAGCGCGACCGCCTGGCGCAGCGATCGGTGCGCTTCGTCGGTCTCGCCGGCGCGATCATCGCCTTGCTCTGCATGCTGCTCGGCGGCGGCGTGGAGCCCTCCTCCTGGGTCGCCACCGGCCCCGGTTGGCTGCTGCTGGCGCTCGCGCTCACCGCGATCGAGCGCAGCGGCTCCGTCGCCTGGCCCATCGTCGGCCTGCTCGGCGGCACCGCGGTGCTCGTCGCGCTGCTGCTGATCGAGCCGCTGCCGCTCGGCGAGGGCGTGGCCGTCGGCGTCGCCGCACTGGCCGGCGGCGCCATGCCCGCCTTCGCGCTCGTGCTCGCGGCCGGCGCGGGGCGCTCCGTCGTGCTCGGCCTCGCCACCGTCTCGAGCGTCGTGCTCGTCGAGCTGCTCACCGGGGGCGCGACGCTGCTGACTCCGTACTCGGTGGCGGTCGGCCTCGGCTGGCTGATGTTCGCCATCCTCGGCTACTGGCTGCGGGTGAGCCTGCTGCGCATCACCGGGCGCATCGAGAGCATCGGCCGCGCCTACCGCGCCGAGCGCCAGGCCAGCGAGCGCGAGGCGCAGCGCCGGCAGAACGCCCGCCTGCTGCACGACACCGTGCTCGCGAGCCTCACGCTGCTCGCCCACTCCGGCCACGGCGTCAACGCGGAGGCCATGCGCAGCCAGGCCGGCGACGACGCCCGCCTGCTCCGTCAGCTCAAGACGAGCTCGGTGCCCGACTCCGCCGTCACGATCCTCAACGCCGCCGAGCCGGTCGATGAGACCCCGCTCGGCCACACCCTCGAGTCGGTCAAGCAGCGCTTCGGACGGATGGGCCTGCAGGTCAACTGGCACGGCTCCGCGCGGCTGCTGCTGCCCGCGGAGGTGCTCGACGCGTTCCTGCGCGCCATCAGCGAGTGCCTCGAGAACGTGCGCCGGCACGCCGGGGTGCCCGAGGCGCACGTGACCATCAGCGACGACGAGCACGTCGTGCGCGCCATGATCATGGACCAGGGCGTCGGGTTCGACCAGGCGCTCGTCGACGAGGGCCGCCTGGGCCTCAAGGAGTCGGTCGTCGCCCGACTGCAGGAGGTCGGCGGCAGCTCGCGGCTCTTCTCGGCGCCCGGCAGCGGTACGACCGTGGTGCTGGAGGTGCCCAAGTCATGAGCCTCGGGATCGACGAGACCACCCTCACCGGCATCGGCGGGCGCACGGGCGTCGGCCGCCGCCGGGTGCGCACGCGCAGCACCATCGCCGCCCGGCGGGTGCACAGCGCCGGCGTCGGCAGCGCCTCGCCCATCGTGCTGGCAGCCATCCTCTGCGGGGTGCAGGTGCTCTTCGGGGTCGCCGTGCTCGTGGCCAACTGGAGCGCGCATCCGCTGCCGCTGCTGGCCGCCGCCGCCTGGGCGGTGCTGCTCTTCGCCGAGGCGACCCTCGCGGTGATCGTCAGCTACAACGGCGAGCGGCTGCCCACCGGGCTCTTCGTGTTCTTCCTCGCCGCGCTCGGCGTGGCCGTGCTGCTCGACCTCGTCTCGATCTGGTCGGTCGAGGACATCGGCGGGTACGCGAGCGCATCGATCGGCGCCGGCTTCGCGCTGCTGCTCGCCATCGCGCAGCGCCGGCGGCGCGAGATCGTCATCGCCATCGCCGTGCTCGGCGTCGCGCTGCTGGCGGCGATCCTGCTGACCACCCCGCTCACCGCGGCGACGCTGCCCTCGCAGCTCATCGCGCTCTGCCTCGCGTGCCTGCCCGCCGCCATCGGCCTGTACGTCGTGGGCGGCTTCCGCGCGATCGTGCAGCGCGCGCTCGACCGCGTGCTCGTGCAGTCGACGATCGCCGGGCCCCGCCTGGCCTTCGGCATGCTCGCCTCCGAAGAGCTCGCCCGGCTCGACGCCGCGGCCGAGGAGCTGCTCGAGTCGGTCGCCGACGGCCGCCGCCCGCTGCCCCTCGACGCCGCCAGCGCCTCGCGCGCCGCCACCATCGCGACCGAGCTGCGCCTGCACCTGCTCGACGGCCGCAAGCAGAGCTGGCTCTACCACGCGGTCAGCGAGTCGGAGGTGCTCGGCCCGACCGTGCGGCTCAGCGACCCGCACACGCTGGCCGGCCTGCTCGACCAGCACCAGCGCGACGGGCTGCTCACAGCGGTCTGGCTGCTCTCCAGCGAGCTGCAGCGCACGGGCATCTCGATCACGCTGGGGCCGGTGCGCCCGCAGCCGCCGGGCGCCCCGCAGGACCGCCGCAGGCTCGTGCCGATCGTGATCGAGGTCGAGGGCTCCAGCCGGGGCGGCGTCGACCCGGCGACGTGGGACGAGCTCAGCAAGGTCGGCACCTTCCACGACTCGGTCAAGCAGCAGGTCCTGCGTGTCGAGATCGAGTGCTGGGTCGCCGACCCGGCGGAGGCCTAACATTGACGACGACCGATTCCGAGATCCGAGGACGCCATACGTGACCGACACCCCTCCCATCCGCATCGCCCTCGTCGATGACCACAAGATGCTGCTCGGCGCGCTCACGGAGTGGATCCGCGGCGCCGCCGCGGACATCGACATGGTCGCCGCCGTCGACACCTGGCCGGCGCTGCTGACCCACGCGAACTTCCCGGTCGACGTCGTGCTGCTCGATCTCGACCTCAAGGACAACATCCCGGTCTCGCTCAAGATCTCGACGCTGAACACCGCCGGCGTCAAGACGGTGCTCATGAGCACCTACTCCGAGGCCAACGTCGTGCGCGAGGCGCTCGCGGCCGGCGCGCTCGGCTACATCGTCAAGAGCGAGGACGCCGACATGATCGTCGAGGCGATCCGTCTCGCGGCCCGCGGCGAGTCCTACATCTCGGCCGAGCTCGACCTGGCGATCAACGCCGGCGAGGTCGGCGGCGCGCCCAAGCTCAGCGCGCAGGAGCGCCGGGTCATGGCGCTCTACGGCGCCGGCGAGCCGGTGAAGGCCGTGGCCTTCCAGCTCTCCATCTCGGAGGAGACGGCGAAGAGCTACCTCAAGCGCATCCGCGAGAAGTACCGCGTCGCCGGCATCGACGTCGGCACCAAGGTGGCGCTGCGCAAGCGCGCCATCCAGGACGGCATCCTCATGGAGCAGGGCTCCCCGCGCTCCTTCTGAGCCCGGGCTCGGACGGAAGGGGGCGCCCCCCCCGGGGGGGGGGGGGGGGGGGGGGGCCGGGGGCGGGGGGGGGGGGGGGGGGGGGCCCCCGGGCGCGGGCCCCCCCGCCGGGGGGG
>JASCOA010000104.1 GCA_029959365.1 Microbacteriaceae bacterium PS02343
TCAGTCATGGGGGGAGACCGCCCGCGCGGGGGCGGGGGGCTCGCGCCCGGCCGCTGACTAGCACAGGTCGTCGTCCGACGACGACTGCGTCGAATCAGCGCGCAGCGCTGCCTTCGACGTAGTCGTCGTCCGTGCTCTTCCACGAGAAGAGCGAGCGCAGCTGCTTGCCCGTCGCCTCGATGGGGTGGCCCTGGGCCTTGTCGCGCAGGGCGTTGAACTCGGGCGCGCCGGCGTCCTGGTCGTCGATGAAGCGCTTCGCGAAGGCACCCGACTGGATGTCCGCGAGCACGGCCTTCATGTTCTCCTTGACCGACGGGTCGATCACGCGCGGGCCGGAGACGTAGTCGCCGTACTCGGCCGTGTCGCTGACCGACCAGCGCTGCTTGGCGATGCCGCCCTCCCAGATGAGGTCGACGATGAGCTTGAGCTCGTGCAGCACCTCGAAGTAGGCGATCTCGGGCTGGTAGCCGGCCTCGGTCAGGGTCTCGAAGCCGTACTGGATCAGCTGCGAGACGCCGCCGCAGAGCACCGCCTGCTCGCCGAAGAGGTCCGACTCGGTCTCCTCGGTGAACGTGGTGATGATGGTGCCCGCGCGGGTGCCGCCGATCGCCTTCGCGTACGACTTGGCGGTGTCCCAGGCCGAGCCCGAGGCGTCGCGCTCGACGGCGATGATGTCGGGGATGCCGCGGCCGGCGACGAACTCGCGGCGCACCGTGTGGCCGGGGGCCTTCGGGGCGATGAGGATCACGTCGACGCCCTCGGGGGCGTCGATGTAGCCGAAGCGGATGTTGAAGCCGTGCGCGAAGGCGAGCGTCTTGCCCTCGGTCAGCTTGTCCTTGATCGAGTCGGTGTAGATCGAGCGCTGGTGCTGGTCCGGCGCGAGGATCATGATCAGGTCGGCCCACTCGGCGGCGTCGGCGACGTTCAGGACGCGGAAGCCCGCCTCCTCGGCCTTGGCGGTCGACTTCGACCCCTCCTTAAGCGCGATGACGACCTCGACGCCCGAGTCGCGCAGGTTCTGCGCATGGGCGTGCCCCTGCGAGCCGTAGCCGACGACGGCCACCTTCTTGCCCTGGATGATCGAGAGGTCGGCGTCCTGGTCGTAGACGATCTCAGCCACGGATGTGTCTCCTTGTGATTCTTCTGATGGATGCGGCGGGAGCCGCGGGTTCAGTTCTTGTAGACGCGCTCGGTCATCGACTTGGAGCCGCGCGCGACGGCCACGAGGCCGGACTGCACGATCTCCTTGATGCCGTAGGGCTCCAGGATCTTCAGGAAGGCCTTCGCCTTGCCCGAATCGCCGGTGAGCTCGATGACGAGCGCGTCGCTCGCGACGTCCACCACGTGGGCGCGGAAGAGCGAGGTGGCCTCGAGGACCTGGGACCGGGTCGTGTTGTCGACCCTCACCTTGATGAGCAGGTGCTCGCGCTGCACGGATTGCGCAGGGTCGAGCTCCACGATCTTGATCACGTTCACGAGCTTGTTGAGCTGCTTGGTGACCTGCTCCAGCGGGAGGTCCTCGACGTCGACCACGACCGTGATGCGCGAGAGGCCCTCGAGCTCGGTCGGGCCCACGGCGAGGCTCTGGATGTTGAAGCCGCGGCGGGCGAAGAGCCCGGCGACGCGGGTGAGCAGTCCCGGCTTGTCCTCGACGAGGAGCGAGAGCACGTGCGCCATCAGCGGTTCCCTCCGTTCAGGTCCGCGGCCAGCGCGTCGTCCTCGACCCGGCCGGTCTCGGAGAGGTCGTCGTCGAACGACGGCGCGTGCTCGCGGGCGTACTGCACGAAGGAGTTGCTGACACCCTGGGGCACCATCGGCCACACCATCGCATCCGCGCTCACGACGAAGTCGATCACGACCGGGCGGTCGTTGGTCGCGAGGGCCAGCTCGATCGCGGCGTCGACCTCGTCCTCCTTCTCGACGCGGATGCCGAGGGCGCCGTAGGCCTCCGCCAGCTTCACGAAGTCGGGCACCCGAACGCTGCCGTGGCCGGTGCTGAGCTCGGTGTTCGAGTAGCGGCCGTCGTAGAACAGCGTCTGCCACTGCCGCACCATGCCCAGCGACGAGTTGTTGATGATCGCGACCTTGATCGGGATGTCGTTGATGACGCAGGTGGCGAGCTCCTGGTTGGTCATCTGGAAGCACCCGTCGCCGTCGATGGCCCAGACCACGCGGTCGGGCTCGGCGACCTTCGCGCCCATCGCAGCGGGCACCGAGTAGCCCATCGTGCCGGCGCCGCCGGAGTTGAGCCAGGCGTTCGGTCGCTCGTACTTGATGAACTGCGCGGCCCACATCTGGTGCTGGCCGACGCCGGCGGCGTAGACGCCCTCCGGCCCCGTCAGCGCGCCGATGCGCGAGATCACGTGCTGGGGGGCGAGCAGGCCGTCGGTGGTCGGCGCGTAGCCGAGCGGGAACTGCTCGCGCAGCCCGTTCAGGCGCACCCACCAATCGGCGTAGTCGGCCGTCTGCGAGGCGCCGGCCTGGCGCACGGCGGCGAGCAGGTCGACGAGCACGTCCTTGAGGTCGCCGACGATCGGCACGTCGGCGGTGCGGATCTTGCCGATCTCCGCCGGGTCGATGTCGACGTGCACGACCTTCGCATCGGGGGCGAACAGCGCGGCCTTGCCGGTCACGCGGTCGTCGAAGCGGGCGCCGAGGGAGACGAGGAGGTCGCTCTCCTGCAGCGCGAGCACCGCCGGCACCGTGCCGTGCATGCCCGGCATGCCGAGCTGCAGCTGGTGCGAGTCGGGGAAGGCGCCGCGGGCCATGAGCGTGGTGACGACGGGAGCGCCGACCTGCTCGGCCAGCGCGAGCAGCTCCGCCGAGGCGCGGCTGCGGATGACGCCGCCGCCGACGTAGAAGACCGGCTTCTTCGCCTCGAGGATCATCTGCGCGGCCGCGATGATCTGCTTGCCGTGCGCCTTGGTGACCGGGCGGTAGCCGGGCAGGTCGACCTTCGGCGGCCACGAGTACTCGAGCTCGGCCTGCTGCGCGTCCTTCGTGATGTCGACGAGAACGGGTCCGGGGCGTCCGGTCGTCGCGATGTGGTGCGCGGCGGCGAGGGCGCCGGGGATCTCCGCGGCGTTCTTGACGAGGATCGAGTGCTTCGTGATCGGCATCGTGATGCCGATGATGTCCGCCTCCTGGAAGGCGTCGGTGCCCATGAGCGTCGAGAACACCTGGCCGGTGATCGCGAGCAGCGGCACCGAGTCCATGTAGGCGTCCGCGATGGCCGTCACGAGGTTCGTGGCGCCGGGTCCGCTCGTCGCGATCGCGACGCCGAGCTTGCCGCTGGCCGCGGCGTAGCCCTCGGCCGCGTGGCCGGCACCCTGCTCGTGGCGCACGAGGATGTGGCGGATCTTCTCCGCGTCGAGCAGCGGATCGTAGACGGGCAGGATCGCGCCGCCCGGGAGGCCGAAGACGTCGGTGACGCCGAGGGCCTCCAGGGAGCGCACGACGGCCTGCGCGCCGGTCAGGGTCTCTCCGCGCGCGGGGGCGGCGGAAGCCGGGGTGGCCGGGAAGTCCAGGGACATGGTGAGCCTTGTCGTGGAGTGGGTTGGCGGGAGGTCGGGGGCCTCAGCCGGTGACGGCGCCCTCCGCAGCGGAGTGCACCAGCTTGGCGTATTTGGCCAGCACGCCTCGGGTGTAGCGCGGGGGAAGCGGGGCCCAGCCCTCTCGGCGGGCCTCCAGCTCGGCGGCGTCGACCAGTAGGTCGATCGAGCGAGCAGCGATGTCGACGCGGATCAGGTCGCCATCGCGCACGAAGGCGATGGGACCTTGATCCACTGCCTCGGGAGCGATATGGCCGATGCAGAGGCCGGTTGTGCCGCCCGAGAATCGTCCGTCCGTCAAGAGTAGTACATCCTTGCCGAGTCCGGCGCCCTTGATGGCGGCGGTGATCGCCAGCATCTCGCGCATGCCGGGGCCGCCCTTCGGGCCCTCGTAGCGGATGACGACCACGTCGCCCTTCGAGATCTTGCCCTCGGTCAGCGCGTCCATCGCGGCGCGCTCGCGCTCGAAGACGCGGGCCGGGCCCTCGAAGACCTCCGCGTCGAAGCCGGCGGTCTTGACGACGGCGCCCTCGGGGGCCAGCGATCCGTCGAGGATCGTGAGGCCGCCGGTGGCGTGCAGCGGGTTGTCGAGCGTGCGCAGCACCTTGCCGTCGAGCGGGTCGGGGTTGATCGCGGCGAGGTTCTCGGCCACGGTCCTGCCGGTCACGGTCATGGCGTCGCCGTGCAGCAGACCGGCGTCGAGCAGCGCCTTCATCACGACGGGGATGCCGCCGTGGCGGTCGACGTCGTTCATGACGTACCGGCCGAAGGGCTTGAGGTCGCCGATGTGCGGCACCTTCGCGCCGATGCGGCTGAAGTCCTCGAGCGTCAGCTCGACCTCGGCCTCGTGGGCGATCGCGAGCAGGTGCAGCACGATGTTGGTGGAGCCGCCGAGCGCCATGCCCACGGCGATGGCGTTCTCGAACGCCTCCTTCGTGAGGATGTCGCGGGCGGTGAGGCCCAGGCGCAGCATCTCCACGACGGCCTCGCCGGACTTGTGCGCGAAGTAGTCGCGGCGGCGGTCCGCGCTGGGCGGGCTCGCCGAGCCGGGGATCGACATGCCGAGGGCCTCGGCGACGCTGGCCATGGTGTTGGCCGTGTACATGCCGCCGCAGGCGCCCTCGCCCGGGGCGATGGCGCACTCGATGCGGTGCAGGTCCTCGAGGCTCATGGTGCCGGCCTTGCAGGCCCCGACCGCCTCGAAGGAGTCGATGATCGTGACCTCCTTCTCGGTGCCGTCGGTCAGCTTGACCCAGCCCGGGGCGATCGATCCGGCGTAGAGGAAGACGCTGGCCAGGTCGAGGCGGGCCGCGGCCATGAGCATGCCGGGCAGCGATTTGTCGCAGCCGGCGAGCAGCACGGTGCCGTCGAGGCGCTCCGCCATGACGACGGTCTCGACGCTGTCGGCGATGACCTCGCGCGAGACGAGCGAGAAGTGCATGCCCTCGTGGCCCATCGAGATGCCGTCGGAGACGGAGATGGTGCCGAACTGCAGCGGGTAGCCGCCGCCGGAGTGCACGCCCTCCTTGGCGCCCTGCGCCAGGCGGTCGAGCGAGAGGTTGCAGGGCGTGATCTCGTTCCACGAGCTCGCGATGCCGATCTGGGGCTTCTCCCAGTCGTCGTCGCCCATGCCGACGGCGCGGAGCATGCCCCGGCTCGTGGCTGCTTCGATTCCATCGGTGACGTCGCGACTGCGCGGCTTGATGTCGATTTCCGGCATGTTACGCAGACTATCGCGCGGGCGAGCGCCCGCCGGACACATCGACGAGTGTCGATCAGACCGCGGCGGCGCGCAGCGCCGCGAGTTCGGCGAGCAGCGCCGAGAAGGCCTCGGGGTCGCTCACCCGGTGCCGCGCGACGGTCTCCGCTGCACCCACCTTGACGCCCAGATCGAGCGGATGCAGTGCCGCCAGCGCGTCCTCGTCCGTCACGTCGTCCCCGGCGAACAGCACCGCGTCCGCCGCGGTCTCCCGCCGGAGCGCCTCCACCGCGTCGGCCTTCGTGGCGGTGCTCAGCGAGACCTCGAGCACGTCGCGGCCGAAGCGGCGCTTGAGCTCCGGCAGGTCCTCGATGGCGGCGACGGCCGCGGCCTGCGCGCGCTCGGCCGTGTCCGCATCCGCCGTCCGGCTGTGCACCGCGGCGCCGTGCGGCTTGCGCTCGATGCGGATGCCGTCGAGCCCGTCGACCGCGCGCTCGAGACGGGCGATGAGGTCCGCCCGTGCACCCTCGTCCACGGGCGCCGGCACGACGCCCTCGCCGAGGTCGAACTCCTGGCCGTGCGAGCCGGCGAGCAGCCAGCCCGGAGCCGCCTCCCCCACGGCGCGCAGGTCGTCGAGACCGCGGCCGGAGACGAGCGCGACGCTCGTGCGCGGCAGCTCCGCGAGGGCCAGCAGCGCGTCCCGTGCCGCAGGCAGCATGCGCGAGGCGTCCGGGTCGTCCTGCAGCGGCGCGAGCACGCCGTCGAAGTCGAGGGCGATCAGCAGGCCCCCCGCGCCGGCGACCCGGCGCAGCTCGGCCGCGAGCTCGGCGCTCACGCCGTCGCCCCGCGATCCGCGGCGGTCTCGCCGGCCGTGACCGAGGTGTCGGCGACGGCCTCCGCGCCCGGAGCCGCCTCGGCCTCCGGCAGCACCGCGGGCACCTGCTCGGGGTGCCGGGTCGCGGCGAGCGCCGTCAGGAAGCTCGACGACCAGCGCGCCACGTCGTGCTCGAGCACGCGCTTGCGCAGCGTGCGCATGCGCCGCTGCTGCTCGCGCGGGGTCATCTCCGCGGCCTGCACGATCGCGCGCTTGAGTCCGACGATGTCGTGCGGGTTGATGAGCAGGGCCTGCTTGAGCTCGTCGGCCGCGCCCGCGAACTCGCTGAGCACGAGGGCTCCGCGCTCGTCGTTGCGGCTCGCGACGTACTCCTTGGCGACGAGGTTCATGCCGTCGCGCAGGGCGGTGACCAGCATGACGTCCGCGGCGAGGTAGAGCGCCACCATCTCCTCGCGCGGGTAGCCGTGGTGCAGGTAGTTGATCGGCGCGTGCTCCATCGTGCCGAAGTCGCCGTTGAGCCGGCCGACCGAGAGCTCGATCTCGTCGCGCAGCTGACGGTAGGTCTCCACCCGCTCGCGGCTCGGGCTGGCGACCTGCACGAGCGTGACGTCGCCGACCTCCACCGTGCCGTCGGCGATCAGCTCGCCGAAGGCCTTGATGCGGTGCCGGATGCCCTTCGTGTAGTCGAGCCGGTCGACGCCGAGCATGATGACGCGCGGGTTGCCGAGCTCCTGGCGGATCTGCTTCGCCCGGGCCTGGATGTCGGGACGGCGCGCCATGTCGGCGTACTGCTCCGCGTCGATGGAGATCGGGAAGGCCTTGGCGAGCACGCGGCGCACCGTGCGGCCCTTCTTGCTGCGTCCCGTCGCGGCGGCGTCGTCGTCGTCCACCGGCACCTCGATCGTGGGCGTGGTGACGTGACCGAGGATGTGCCGCACGGCCCGGGCGAAGCCGCTCGCATCCGACTGCCGCTGGAAGCCGATCACGTCGGCGCCCAGCAGCCCTTCGAGGATCTCCTTGCGCCACGGCAGCTGCGCGAAGATGCCGTAGGGCGGGAACGGGATGTGGTTGAAGAAGCCGATCGTGAGGTCGGGGCGGGCCTCGCGCAGCATCTGCGGCACGAGCTGCAGCTGGTAGTCCTGCACCCACACGGTGCCGTTCTGCTCGATGATCTCGAGCACGGCGTCAGCGAACCGGCGGTTGACCTCGACGTAGCGGTCCCACCAGACGCGGTGGTACGTGGGCGGCGCGATGACGTCGTGGTAGAGCGGCCAGATCGTGTCGTTGCTGAAGCCCTCGTAGTACTGCTCGATGTCGCGGTGGCTCAGCCGCACGGGCACCAGGCGCATGCCGTCGTAGTCGAAGGGGTCGAGCTCGAGGTCCGGCTGGCCGGCCCAGCCGACCCAGGCGCCGTCGGAGCTGCGCATCACCGGCTCGAGCGCCGTCACGAGCCCGCCGGGCGAGACCTTCCAGCCGTCGCTGCCGTCGTCCTCGACGATGCGATCCACCGGCAGACGGTTGGAGACGACGATGAAGTCGTAGCGGTCGGCGGGTTCGCGCTGCGCGGTGATGATGGTCTCGCTCCCTCGGCGCCGCTCGGCGGCGACCGGTTCGTTCGGAGCCTCCAGGGTATCGGAGGCACCCCATCCGCCCAGGAGACGGACAGGTGTCGCCCAGAGCTCGACCTCACCCCGGCAGCGCGAGCGCGGCCTCGGCCGCCTCGGCGAGCGCGAGACCGTAGTGGCGCCCGTGACCGGCGGCGTGCACGGCGAGCGGATGCAGCTGATGCAGCGGCACGCGCTGCCGCCAGCCCGCGCGCAGCGGGTGCTCGGCCTCGTAGCCGGCGAGCACGGCGTCGAGATGCGGCAGGCCGAAGAGCGCGAGCATGGCGAGGTCCGTCTCGCGGTGCCCGCCGTGCGCGGCCGGGTCGATGAGCACCGCGCCGCGGGCGGTCCAGAGCACGTTGCCGGCCCAGAGGTCGCCGTGCAGCCGCGCCGGCGGTTCGCGGCCGTCGAGCTCGCCGGCCCGCAGCCGCTCGCAGGCGGCCAGGACGAGCGCGTGCTCGTCGGCGCGCAGATCGCCGATCTCGCGCGCGATCGCCGCGAAGGGCTGCACCCGCTGCTCGGCGAAGAAACGTCCCCAGGACGGCTCGGGTCGGCACTCCTGCGCCCGGGAGCCGATGAAGTTCGGGCCCGCCCAGCCTTCGGGCGGCGAGCCGAACGCCGGAGCGCCGGCGTCGTGCGTGCGGGCGAGCCGGCGCCCGAACTCCTCGGCGTCCCGTACCGTCGGCCGATGCTCGTGCAGCCGCTCCAGCGCGATGCGCCCCGGACCCGCCTCGACGACTCGCACCGTCTCGGCGCCGTCCGCCGCGGCGAGCCAGGCGAGCCCGGCGGCCTCCGCCTCGAAGAAGCCCTCTGGGGCGTCCGTGCGCTGCTTGACGACGACCTCGTTCATCCGCTCAGTCAACCGCTCGGAGGCCCTGGAAATCTGACCGTCACCCCGGCGTCATCCGGCGGCCATCGCGGCAGGGCTAGACTCCGGCTGATGATCAACATCGGCATGAGCACGTCGTGCGCTTACCCGCTCAGCACTGACGACGCCTTCCGCCTAGCGAAGACTGCGGGTTTCGACGGCGTCGAGGTCATGGTGACCAACGACAAGGTCACTCAGGATCCCGCGGCGCTCCTCGCGCTCAGCGAGAAGTACGAGATGCCGATCTTCGCGATCCACGCGCCCGTGCTGCTGCTGACCACCTTCGTGTGGGGCCGCGACCCGGGCACGAAGCTGCGCCGCGCCGCCGAGCTCTCCTCGGCCGTCGGGGGCTCGAGCGTGGTCGTGCATCCGCCGTTCCGCTTCCAGGCCGGCTACGCCGAGGGCTTCACCGATCTCGTGCGCACCATCTCACAGGACACCGGCATCGAGATCGCCGTCGAGAACATGTTCCCGTGGAAGATCGCGGGCCGGAACCTCAAGGCGTACCTGCCGAGCTCCGACCCCACGACGATGGATGTCGACGCGATGACGCTCGACTTCTCGCACGCCTCGCTTGCCGGCCGCAACTCGCTGCAGCTCGCCAAGGACATGGGCGACAAGCTGCGCCACATCCATCTCACCGACGGCAGCGGCTCGATCGACGACGGCAAGATCTTCGACGAGCACCTCATCCCCGGCCACGGCACCGAGCCGGTCGCCGAGGTGCTGCAGATGCTCGCCCGCAACCACTGGTCGGGGCACGTCGTCGCCGAGGTGATCACCCGCAAGGCCAAGAACGACGCGCAGCGCCTCGCCGTGCTCGAGGAGACCGTCGCCTTCGCGCGCAAGCACCTCGCGCCCGACCACGACGAGACCCTGCTCAGCCGTCTCGGCCACGTCTCGCGCAAGGCCCTCGAGGCCGTGCGCGCGGCGACGCACCACGAGAAGCCGACGACGGACTGATCCGCCTCGGCGCCGTGCTGGACGCCGGCTCCGCGCACCGCGGGCTCCCTGCGGGGTCCCGCTAGCGTGGTGCCGCGGAACGAAGGAGCCCCATGCGCAAGTTCATCTTCAACACGAGCCTGATCAGCGCCGTCTTCAGCGGCTGGAGCACGGTGCAGGCGACCCGGCACGGTCCGCGGGACTGGCGCCTCGCGCTGCTGTGGCTGAGCTGGGGCATCAGCGTCGCCCTCGCCGTCGGCAGCATCAGGGACGAGGCGAAGCAGCAGCAGATCGGCCGCTGAGGCCCTTCCCCTCCAGGTACCGGCGAGCGGGCCAGGTGCGCACCCGGCGCGGCAGCACGCGGTGCAGCGCCGTGATCGCGCCCATGACGCGCTCGTAGCGCCGAGCCCGCCGTGCGCTCCACGGCAGCCCGTAGGCCTCCCGCAGTGCCCCCGGCAGCAGCCCGGCCGTGACGAGCCGGACCAGCGGCAGCGCGACGCGCAGCAGCAGTGGCGGATGCGGCGGGTGCAGCAGGTCCTGCGCGATCCGTCGCGCATCGTCCCCCACGACGAGACCCTCGACGGCCTCGCGCCAGTACTCGGCGAAGGCCGCCCGGTCCGTCGGCCAGAGCTCGACCGGCATCTGCAGTCGCACGCCGAGCGCCGCGTACTCGCGGAGCATCTCCTCGGCGAGCGGATGCGGGATCGTTCCGCTCACGCGCTCCTGCACGAGCACCGCGGTGTCGTAGAGCGTCGCGGCGACCCAGCGCTGCCGCTCGGGGTCGAAGGCGCCGTTCACGGGGCCGTGCGCCCGGTTCACGTGCCGCGGAGCGCTGTGCACCGCCTCGGCGTCGCCGAGCACCACCGCGTAGACGTAGCGGAGCGTCGCGTCGAGCCGGTGCACCGGCCGGTTCGCGAAGTCGCTGTGCGCGGCGACCCCCGCGCCCACGACGGGATCGGCCACCTGCAGCAGGATCGCGCGGGCGCCGCCGAGCAGCAGCACGCCCTCCGAGGCGAGGTCGCGGAAGGCCTGCGATGCCATGCGCCCCTCCCCCGCAACGGGAAAGGCCCGGCGCGCTCGCTCCGGGCCGTCGTGGTGCGCCCCCTCGGCCTTGCACCGAGCACCCCCTGCTTAAGAGGCAGTT
>JASCOA010000105.1 GCA_029959365.1 Microbacteriaceae bacterium PS02343
GGGGGCGCGGAGTTGTTTATAAGAGACATGCGCGGCGGCGCGGCGCGAGCGCCACCGCAGCGACGCGGCGCGCGAGCAGGCGCGCGCCGCGCGGGGCGATCAGGGCGACGACGAGCACGACCCGGAGGGCTCGACCGCAGCCGACGACTGGTCGCGCTTCACGGCGCTGCGCGAGGCGAGCGAGCGCTGGCTCGCCGAGATCGACCGCGCCGAGCAGCGGCGCGATGCGGGGCTGCACGGGGTCTGCGCGGACTGCGGCCGGCCGATCGCGCCCGAGCGCCTCGCGGCACGGCCCACCGCCGAGCGCTGCCGCGACTGCGCCGAGCGCGCCGAGCGCCGCGCCCGGTAGCCTCGCGCTGTGCCCGCCATCGACCTCAACGCCGACCTCGGCGAGGGCTTCGGCGCCTGGGACCTCGGCGACGACGCAGCGATGCTCGACGTCGTCACCAGCGCCAACGTCGCCTGCGGCTTCCACGCGGGCGACCCTGAGCGCCTGCTCGGCACGCTGCGCGGGGCCGCAGCGGCCGGTGCGAGCGTCGGGGCGCATCCGTCCTACCGTGATCTCGTCGGCTTCGGCCGGCGCTTCGTCGACGCGAGCCCGACGGAGCTGCACGCCGACGTGCTCTACCAGATCGCCGCGCTGCAGGGCCTGGCCCGGGCGGCCGGCACGGTCGTGCGCTTCGTCAAGCCGCACGGCGCCCTCTACAACCGCATCGCCCGCGACCCGGTGCAGGCCGACGCAGTCATCGCGGCCGTGCTCGACGTCGACCCGGCGCTGCCGGTGCTCGGCCTCGCCGGTTCGCCGTTCCTCGAGCGCGCGCGCGCCGCCGGGCTGCGCGCGGTGCCCGAGGTCTTCGCCGACCGCGGCTACCGCGCCGACGGCTCGCTCGTGCCGCGCGGCGAGCCGGGTGCGCTGCTGCACGACGCGCCGACGATCGCCGAGCGGATGGCGCGCTTCGCCGACGAGGGCGTCATCGTCGCCGTCGACGGCACGGACGTGGCTCTCGAGGCCGAGTCGATCTGCGTGCACGGCGACAGCCCCGGCGCGGTCGCGGCGGCGCGCGCGGTGCGCACCGAGCTCGAGCGCGCGGGCGTCGCGCTGCGGGCCTTCGCGGGCTGATGCGCATCCTGCCGGTCGGCGAGGCGGCGCTGCTCGTGGAGCCCGCCCCGGAGGACGCCGACGCCGACACGGCGCTGCGCGCGGTGCTCGCGCTGCACGCCGCGCTCGAGGCCGAGCCGCCGCCCGGTGTCGTGGAGCTCGTCCCCGCGGCGCGCACCGTGCTCGTGCGCTACCGGCCCGGGGGAGCGGGAGCGGATGCGCGGGGCGCGACCACCGCAGCCGCCCTGTCCGCCGCGCTGCGCGAGCTGCACCCCGATGCGACGGCCCCGCCCGAGGGCCCGCTGGTCACCCTCCCGGTGCGCTACGACGGCGAGGACCTCGATGCGGTGGCCGCGCTGCTCGAGCTCTCCCACGAGGCGCTGGTGGCCCGGCACAGCGCACCGGAGTACCGCGTGGCCTTCGTGGGCTTCGCGCCGGGCTTCGGCTACCTCGCCGGCGGCGACCCGGGGCTCGTCGTGCCGCGGCGGGACGACCCGAGGCCCCGCATCCCGGCCGGCTCGGTCGCGATCGCCGGCGGCTTCTCGGGCGTCTACCCGCGCGCGAGCCCGGGCGGCTGGCAGCTGCTCGGCAGCACCGACGCCGTGCTCTGGGACGAGCGCCGCGATCCGCCGGCGCTGCTGCGGCCGGGTGCCCGGGTGCGCTTCGAGCCGATGCGCGCGACCGCACGCGTCCACGTCGCCCTCGAGCTGATCCCCGCATCGCCTGCGGGAGCCCGGCTGCCTGCGCCCGGCCCGGCCCTCCCCGCGGCGACCATCAGCGCACGCGCGCTCGAAGTGCTCCATCCCGGTGCCCGCAGCCTGCTGCAGGATCTCGGCCGCCCGGGCCTGGCACCGCTCGGCGTCGCACCGTCTGGTGCCCTCGACCGGGCCGCGGCCCGTCGCGCCAACCGTCTCGTCGGCGCAGCCGCCGGCTCCGCAGCGATCGAGCACGTGCTCGGCGGTCTCCGGGTTCGCGCGCACGGCAGGCTGCTCGTCGCGGTGACGGGCGCCGCGGTGCCGGTGACGATCGACGGCGAGCCGGCCCCGTGCGACCGGGCGCTGCTGCTCGACGACGGCGCGGAGCTCGAGCTCGGCGCGCCGGGCCGCGGCGTCGTCGCCTACCTGGCGGCGCAGGGCGGCATCGCCGTGCCCGCGGTGCTCGGCAGCCGCTCCCGCGACACGCTCGGCGGGCTGGGACCCCCGCCGCTGGTCGCCGGCGATGTGCTGCCGCTCGGCGGAGCCGGGCGCGCGGCCGCGTCGCTGCACGAGCCGGGGCCGCGACTGCCCGCGCCGGGCGAGGCCGTCGAGCTCGCGCTGCTGGCGGGTCCGCGCGCCGACTGGTTCGGCGTCGACGAGCGGCGCCGGCTGCTCGACGTACGGTGGACCGTCTCACCGCGCTCGGACCGCGTCGCGCTGCGGCTCGAGCACGCGCGTCCGCTCGTCCGCGATCCGGCGCGCCGCGGCGAGCTCGCCAGCGAGGGACTCGTGCGCGGTGCCGTGCAGGTGCCGCCGGACGGGCGCCCCGTGCTCTTCCTCGCGGACCATCCGCTCACCGGCGGCTACCCCGTGATCGGAGTCATCGCACCGCGCTCGCTAGACTTCGCAGCGCAGTGCCCACCGGGCACCCTCGTGCGCTTCACGCAAGGTGTTGCGCACCGGTGATGCGCCGCCCGAGAACCGGAGGCAGGGGCGCGCCCGGAACGTTATCCGTCAGCTGACGAACCTTCGGTTTCCACCTTCCGCGGGGGTCGCCGGCCGGCGTACAGTGTCCACATTCGAGCGAGTCGGGTCGCTCGATGTGAGCCAGCGGGGTCGGCCTCCGGTCCTCGGACCGTTGCCCGCGGAGGGGGTTTCCAGCATGCGGAGCGGACTCAGCGCGGACGGTCTCGGCGACCATCGGACGGGGGACATCCTCGATCTGGCCGAACGGGCCGGACTCGAGAGCATCGAATGGTCGGGCGACGCGCAGTCGTTGACGGGCGACCGCCGCAAGGCTGCCGAGCTCGGCAGCCGCACGCGCGACGCGGGACTCGTGGTCGGCGGCTACCGCACGCCCTACCGGGTCGGCATCGACGAGCACGACGACGCGCTCGTCGACGAGGCGCTCGCGCTCGGCGCCCGGCGCATCCGCGTGCGCGCCGGCTTGATCGGAGCGGGGGAGGCGGACGAGGCCACCTGGCGCTTCGTGGTCCGCTCGCTGCGCGGCCTGGCGGCTCGCGCCAGCGACGTCGGCATCGGCGTCGGCATCGGCATGTACCCCGATTCGCTGGCGGACTGCGTCGAGACCGCCTCGCGGCTGGTGGAGCGCGTCGGAGAGCCGTCGGTGCGGCTCTACTGGTCGCCGCCCCGGTTCGAGGCCGCCGGCACCGTCCTGCGGGGCTTCTACGAGGCGCTGCCGATCATCTGCGCCGTCGAGACCCCCGTCGCCGACTCGGCGCCGCTCGAGGGCCGCTCGGTGCTCTGGGAGCGGGCGCTGCGCCTCGTCGACGGCGGCGACGTCGACGTGCTGCTGCAGGCCAGCTGCCCGGCCGTCGATCCGCTCGTGCGCGACGCGGCCTACCTGCACCACCAGCAGCGCGCGGTCGGCTGAATCGGGCTCCGCCGGCCCCTACGATGGCAGGGGCCGCGCCGATCGGTGCGCCGATCGGAAGGACGCCTGTGCCGCAGACCCTCGTGGTCATCCCGACCTACGACGAGCGCGAGAACCTCGAGGCCATCGTGGGCCGGGTGCTCGGTCTCGGCATCGGTGCGCACGTGCTGATCGTCGACGACGGCTCACCCGACGGCACCGGCGAGCTCGCCGATGAGCTCGCAGCGTGCCGCACGGAGCTGCACGTGCTGCACCGCTCGGGCAAGCGGGGCCTCGGCTCCGCCTACCTCGCAGGCTTCGACTGGGCGCTCGAGCGCGGCTACGAGGCGATCGTCGAGATGGACGCGGACGGCTCCCACCATCCCGAGGAGCTGCCCCGCATGCTCGGGCTGCTCGACGGACACGATCTCGTGCTCGGCTCGCGCTGGGTGCCGGGCGGCTCGGTCGAGCACTGGCCGAGGCGGCGCGAGCTGCTCTCGCGCGGCGGCAACCTCTACACGCGCCTCGCCCTCGGCATCGACGTGCGCGACGCGACCGGCGGCTACCGGGTCTTCCGCGCCTCCGCCCTGCGCACCATCGACCTCGACGGCGTCGCCAGTCAGGGCTACTGCTTCCAGATCGACCTGCTCTGGCGCGCCCTGCAGCGCGGGCTGCACGTGGTCGAGACGCCGATCACCTTCACCGAGCGGCAGCACGGCGCCTCGAAGATGAGCGGCTCGATCGTGCGGGAGTCGCTGCTGCGGGTGACCGGATGGGCGGTGCGCCGCCGCCTCTTCGTCACCAAGCAGGCGCTGCGCGGCCGCCCGGTCGACTCGCTGCGCGATCTCAGCACGCGCTGACGCCGGTCCGCTCGAACGCGCCCTCGCGGCGGGCCCGGCGGCGAGCGCTCCGCGGCTGATCCGCTCGCGACCGAGCCGAAACGCCGTCGGTGTCGAACACCACGTGCAGCGCCGCTCGGCTCGTGCTCGCGCGGTCACGATCCTCGCCGGCTGCCCGCCGCCCGCGGCCGATGGACCGCACGAAGGAAGGAGCGCCGACACCGTGACCGGAGTCCTCGTGGTCATCCCCACCTACGACGAAGCGGAGAGCATCCGCTCGATCGTCGACCGCGTGCTGGCCGTCGACATCCGTGCCGAGGTGCTCGTCGTCGACGACGGATCGCCCGACGGCACCGGCGACATCGCCGAGGAGCTCGCCGCCCACGACCGCCGGGTGCACGTGCTGCACCGCACCGAGAAGAACGGCCTCGGCGCGGCGTACCTCGCCGGCTTCGCCTGGGCGCTCGAGCGCGATTACGAGGTCGTCGTCGAGATGGATGCGGACGGCTCGCACCATCCCGAGGACCTGCCGCGCATGGTCCAGCTGCTCGACGGTGCCGACGGCGAGCGCCAGGATCTCGTGCTCGGCTCCCGCTGGGTGCCCGGCGGCTCGGTGGAGAACTGGCCGCTGCGCCGCCTGCTGCTCTCCCGCGGCGGCAACCTCTACACGCGCATGGCACTCGGCATCGACGTGCTCGACGCCACGGGCGGCTACCGGGTCTTCCGCGCGAGCGCACTGCGCCGCATCGACCTGCGCAGCGTCGCCAGCCAGGGCTACTGCTTCCAGGTCGACCTGCTCTGGCGCGCGCTGCAGCGCGGCCTGCGCGTCGCGGAGACGCCGATCACCTTCACCGAGCGGGTGCACGGCGACTCCAAGATGAGCGGATCGATCGTGCGCGAGTCCTTGCTGCGCGTCACCTTCTGGGGCGCGCGCCGTCGACTCCGCGAGCTCGGCGAGCTCATCGTGCGCCGCCGCAGACTGCCGTCGGTGCGGGCGCGCTACCACCGGGCCGCCGCAGGCTGATCCTCATCTCCGGGGCGATGCGCGTCGCGCGTTCCCGTCCCGACGCCCCGACCTCGCCAGCAGGGGCTGAGCCGTGCTCAGGCCTGCGTCGCCTCGGCGGCCTCGCCGACCACGGCGTGCAGGTCCGCGGTGCGCGCCAGCGCCGCCCGCTGCCAGTGGGCGCCCGTGCCGCCGTCGAGCATCCGCTCGAGCCAGGCGCGCACCGCGACCTCGTCGCCTGTCTCCGCCAGCGCGCCGGCCACATGCGCGGCGAGCGCCTGCACCACGTCGCGAGCGGATGCGGGCAGTCCGGTGAGCGGGTGCACCAGCTCGCCGTCGACGCCCGAGATCGAGGCGCGCCACGACGCGAGGCGCAGCGTGTCCGTCGACGGCTTGGGCGGCTCGACACCGCGCCTCCACTCGTCGGCGGCCGCGCCGACGAGGCCGCGGATGAGCGCCGCGATCGACGCGGAGGTCTCGGCGAACAGGCTCACGTCGGCCACCCGCACCTCGACCGTGGGGTAGCGCTTCGATGCCCGCGCCTCGAAGTGCAGCATGTTCTCGTCGAGCAGCACGCCGGTGTCGAGCATCTCGCGCTCGTAGGCGTCGAGCGCCTCGACCGAGCCGAAGTAGGGGGTCGGGTTGGCCGTAGGCCAGCGCCGCCACAGCTGCGCACGGTAGCTGGCGTGACCCGTGTCCTGTCCCGCCGAGTACGGCGAGTTCGCACTGAGCGCGAGCACGACGGGCAGCCAGATGCGGATGCGGTCGAGCACCGCCACGGCCTCCTCGCGCGACTCGACGGAGACGTGCACGTGCTGCCCGCAGGTGAGGCTCTCGCGCGCGGTCATGCCGTAGTGCTCGAGGATGCGCTGGTACCGCTCGCCCGGCATCGCATGCGCCTCGACCGCGAGCGGCGGCGAGGCGAGGGCGACGATGCGCGCCCCGTGCTCGCGGGCGAGCTCGTCGGCTGCCGCCCGGTTGGCGCGAATCGCCGCGAGCATGCCCTCCAGCGTCGACTGCGGCTCCGTGACCAGCTCGAGCATCTCCTGCTGGATCTCGGCGTCGAAGCCCTCGCGGTGCTGCTCGTCCACCGCCCGCCGCAGCACCTGCCGGGCGACGCTGCGCGCCTCACCGGTGGCCGCGTCGACCAGCAGGTACTCCTCTTCGACTCCGAATGTGCGCATCCGCCCGGGGGGGGGGGGCGCGGGGGCCCCCCCCCGCCGCCGGGGGGGGGCGCCGGCGGCGCGCCCCGCCGCGCGCCGGCACCACGTGCCGCACGATCGCCTCGAGCGTGCGCGCGTTGAAATCGACGCCGAGCTGCGACGGGATCGTCACGAGCACCGTGTCGGCCTCGCGCACGGCGGCGTCCTGCGCCAGCTCGCCCGCGATCGCGTCGGGCTCGCCGATGTAGCTGCGCCCGAAGCGGGCGAGCCCGCCGTCGAGATGACCGACCTGGTCCTTCGACTCGGCTTGGGCGCGCACGCCGAAGTAGCGCCGGGTCTGGTCGTCGATGATCGGCACGATGCTGCGGCTCACCGAGACGCGCGGGGTGAAGTCGTGACCCTGTTCGGCCCAGGTCGCGCGGTAGCGTGCGATCTGCTCCGCCTGCAGCTGGTCGAAGGGCACACCGGTGTCCTCGGTGAGCAGCGTCGACGACATCAGGTTCATGCCCTGCTCGGCCGCCCACTCTGCACTGGCCCGCGTACCGGCGCCCCACCAGATGCGCTGGCCGAGGCCGGGGGAGTGCGGCTGCACCATGAGCGGCTGGGCGACCCCGGTCATCCGCGGGTCGCTCATCGCGACGCCGGCGCCGCCGATCGCGGCGCGGAACAGCTCGGTGTGGCGACGCGCCATGTCCGCGTCCGTCTCGTGGTCGCCGGGGACGAATCCGAAGGACTCGTAGCCGTCGACGGCCGTCTCGGGTGATCCCCGACTGATGCCGAGCTGCAGCCTGCCGCCGCTGATGAGGTCGGCGGTCGCCGCCAGCTCCGCGCTCATGAGCGGGTTCTCGTACCGCATGTCGATGACGCCGGTGCCGAGCTCGATGCGGCTCGTGCGGGCGGCCATCGCCGCGAGCAGGGGCCACGGCGAGGCGAGCTGCGGTGCGAAGTGGTGCACGCGCAGGTAGGCGCCGTCCACGCCGATCTCCTCCGCCGCGACGGCGAGCTCGATGTGGTCCCGCAGCGCCTCCGCGGCGTCGGGCGACCCGACCTGCCCGGGTCCGTGGTGGTGGCCGAAGGAGAGGAACCCGATGCGCTTCACGCTCGACCCAACCGCATCGGTGCCGCCGTCATTCCGCGCCGACGTACGCCGCCAGGTGCTTGCCCGTCAGCGTGGTGCCGTCGGCCACGAGCTGCGCCGGTGTGCCCTCGAAGACGACGCTGCCGCCGTCGTGCCCAGCGCCCGGGCCGACGTCGATGATCCAGTCGGCGTGCGCCATGACGGCCTGGTGGTGCTCGATCACGATCACCGTCTTGCCGGCGTCGACGAGGCGGTCCAGCAGGCCGAGCAGGTTCTCGACGTCGGCGAGGTGCAGGCCGGTCGTCGGCTCGTCGAGCACGTAGACGCCGCCCTCCTCCTTCATGTGGATCGCGAGCTTAAGCCGCTGGCGCTCGCCGCCCGAGAGCGTCGTCAGGGGCTGCCCGATCGTGAGGTAGCCGAGCCCCACATCGACCATGCGGCGCAGGGTCGCGGCGGCGGCGGGCACCTTGGAGTCCGGCGCCGCGAAGAACTCCGCGGCCTCCTCGACCGAGAGCGCGAGAACGTCGGCGATGCTCTTGCCACCGAAGGTGTACTCGAGGACCGAGGCCAGGAACCGGCGCCCCTCGCAGACCTCGCAGGGCGTCGCGACCGAGCCGGCGATCGACAGGTCCGCGTAGAGCACGCCGTTGCCGTTGCAGTTCGGGCAGGCGCCCTCGGAGTTCGCGCTGAACAGCGCGGGCTTCACGCCGTTCGCCTTCGCGAAGGCCGAGCGGATGGGGTCGAGCACGCCCGTGTAGGTCGCCGGGTTCGAACGGCGCGAGCCCTTGATCGCCGCCTGGTCCACCGACACCACGCCCTCGCGCCCGGCCACCGAACCGTGGATGAGCGAGCTCTTGCCCGACCCGGCCACACCCGTCACCACGACGAGCCTGCCGAGGGGGATGTCGACATCGACGCCGCGCAGGTTGTTGGTCGCGGCGCCGCGCACCTCGATCGCGCCGTCTCCCGCGCGCACGGTCTCCTTGAGCGCCACGCGGTCGTCGAGGTGCCGGCCGGTCAGCGAACCGCTGGCCCGCAGGCCGGCGAGGTCGCCCTCGTACTGGATCTCACCGCCGCGCGAGCCGGCGCGCGGACCGAGGTCGACGACATGGTCGGCGATCGCGATCGTCTCGGGCTTGTGCTCCACGACGAGCACCGTGTTGCCCTTGTCGCGCAGCTGCAGCAGCAGGGCGTTCATCCGCTCGATGTCGTGCGGATGCAGCCCGACGGTGGGCTCGTCGAAGACGTAGGTCACGTCGGTGAGCGCCGACCCGAGGTGGCGGATCATCTTCGTGCGCTGCGCCTCGCCGCCGGAGAGCGTGCCCGAGGGGCGGTCGAGCGAAAGGTACCCGAGACCGATCGAGACGAAGGAGTCGAGCGTGGCCTGCAGCACGTTCAGCAGCGGCCGCATCGAGGGCTCCTCGACGCCGCGCACCCACTCGGCGAGGTCGCTGATCTGCATCGCGCAGGCGTCGGCGATGCTCGTGCCGCCGAGCGTCGACGAGCGCGCCGCCTCGCTGAGCCGCGTGCCGTGGCACTCCGGGCACGCGGTGAAGGCGACCGCGCGCTCGATGAAGGCGCGGATGTGCGGCTGCACCGCCTCCACGTCCTTCGAGAGCATCGACTTCTGGATGCGCGGCACGAGGCCCTCGAAGGTCATGTTCATGCCCGCGATCCTGACCTTCGTGGGCTCCTTGTAGAGGAAGTCCTCGCGCTGCTGCGGCGTGAAGTCCTTGATCGGCACGTCGCCGGGCACGAAGCCCGACTCGGTGATCTGCCGCACGCCCCAGCCGTCGACGGTGTAGCCGGGGATCGTGAGGGCGCCGTCGGCGATGGTCTTGTCCTCGTCGAAGAGCTGGGCCAGGTCGATGTCGCTGACGTTGCCCATGCCCTCGCAGCGCGGGCACTGGCCGCCGGTGACGACGAAGTCCTTGCGCTCCTTGACGGTCCTGCCGCCCTTCTCGAAGGTCACGGCCCCGGCCCCGGATGCGGAGGCGACGTTGAAGGAGTAGGCCTGCGGCGAGCCGATCGAGGGTTGCGCGACGCGGCTGAACAGGATGCGCAGCAGCGCGTTCGCGTCGGTGGCGGTGCCGACCGTGGAGCGCACGTTCGCCCCCATCCGCTCCTGGTCGACGATGATCGCGGTCGTGACGCCCTCGATGAGGTCGACGTCGGGCCGCCCGGGGCTGCCCATGAAACCCTGCACGAAGGCCGGGTACGTCTCGTTGATGAGCCGCTGCGACTCGGCCGCGATGGTGGCGAAGACGAGCGACGACTTGCCGGATCCGGAGACGCCGGTGAACACCGTCAGCCTGCGCTTCGGGATGTCGAGCGAGACGTCGCGCAGGTTGTTCTCGCGGGCGCCGCGCACGCGGATGAGGTCGTGGGAGTCCGCCGGGTTGCTCGTCATGCCTCGCACTGTAGCGCCGACGGGCGACGCTCAGCGGTTCAGCAGATGCGCCTTCTCCGGGTGCCGGTCGAACCACTCCGCGACGTACCAGCAGGTGGGCAGCATGCGGGTGAGCCCACGGCGCTCCGCGTCCTCGACGGCGAAGGACGTCACGACGTCGGCGTAGCCGCGTCCGCGCAGCGAGGGGTTGGTGAAGGCGCGGGTGAAGCTGATCGCCTCGCCGCGCTCGGCGACGTCCAGCACGCTCGCGACGACGCCGTCCACGCGCAGCACGTAGCGGTTCGCGTCCGGCTCGTGCGTCAGCTCCTGTCCCATGGCCACGAGCCTAGGACGACGGACGGGCCCGGGGGGGGGGGGGGCGGGCCGCGGCGCGGGGGGGGGTCGGGGGGGGTGGCCCGGGC
>JASCOA010000106.1 GCA_029959365.1 Microbacteriaceae bacterium PS02343
CCCCCGGGGGGGGCGGCCCCCCGGCCCCCCCCCCCCCGCCCCGGGGCGGGGGGGGGGGGGGGCCCGTCGAGGGGACTGCTCGATTACGCCTTGGGGCGCGAGGCGAAGGCCTCGAAGAACTCGCGCGGCACCTCGCGCTTGCTCAGCGCGACGTTGTCGCGGCCGAGCACGAGGTTCCAGAACCAGCCGCCGAAGACGCGGATCTTGCGCTCCCACATCGGGATCGCGAGGCCGTGGTAGCCGCGGTGCATGACCCAGGCAGGGAAGCCCTTGACGGCGATCTTGCCGCTCTGGAACACGCCCACGCCGATGCCGAGGCCGGCGACCGCGCCGAGGTTCTTGTGCTTGTACTCGACGGTGCTCTCACCGCGCAGGACCGCGACCAGGTTCTTCGCGAGGCGCTTGGCCTGACGCACGGCGTGCTGGGCGTTCGGCACGCAGAAGCCGCCGACGCCGCCGCCGGTGAGGTCGGGCACGGCCGAGTTGTCGCCGGCGCCCCAGGCGCCCTCGACGACGCCCTCGTCGTCCACGACGCGCAGGTCGGCCTGCACGCGCAGACGGCCGCGCTCCTCGATCGGGAGGTCGGAGTTGCGCAGCGACGGGCTCGCCATGACGCCGGCGGTCCAGATGATGAGGTCGCTCTCGAAGCTCTCGCCGGTCGACAGCTGGATGACGCCGTCGACGGCCGACTGCAGCTGCGTGTCGAGGTGCACGGTCGCCTCGCGCTGGGCGAGGTTCTTGAGCACCCAGTGGCTCGTGGGCAGCGACACCTCGGGCATGATGCGGCCCATGGCCTCGATGAGGTGGAAGTGGGTGTCGTCGATCGTGAGCTGCGGGTAGCCCTTGAGCAGCGAGCTCGCGAGGCTGCGGAGCTCCGCGAAGGTCTCGATGCCGGCGAAGCCGCCGCCGACGACCACAACGGTCAGCAGACGGTCGCGCTCGGGGCCGGCAGGCAGCACGGCGGCCTTGTCGAAGTTGTCGAGCAGGCGGTCGCGCACGGCGACGGCCTCCTCGATCGACTTGAGGCCGATGGCCTCGTCGGCCACGCCCGGGATCGGGAAGGTGCGCGAGACCGAGCCCGCGGTGACGACGATCTGGTCGTAGGCGTACTCGTAGGCCTCGCCGACGACGGGCGTGATCGTGGCGATCTTGGCCGCGTGGTCGATCTTGGTGACCTTGCCCGTGACCAGGTTGGTCTTGGTGAGGTGACGGCGGTGCGAGGTGACCGCGTGGCGGGGCTCGATCGAGCCGGCCGCGACCTCGGGCAGGAACGGGAGGTAGGTCATGTAGGGAAGCGGGTCGACCATGGTGACCTCGGCCTCGCCGGGGCGCAGGTGCTTCTCGAGCTTCTTGGCGGTGTAGAAGCCGGCGTAGCCGCCGCCGACGATCAGGATCTTGCTCACAGTGGGGTTTCTCCTCAGGCGAAAATTCGCCTCTACCCTACTCCGGGCGGGGAGGCGATTCGAACTCGACGGGATCGGGGACCTCCCGACGCACGCGCACCATCTTAGGAGCCTTTCGCAGGCCGGCGGCCTCCCGCGCCGCAGTGATGACGAGTGCGATCGCCGCGAGACCGAAGCCGAGCAGCAGGGCCAGCGGGATGCCCACCTCGCGCAGCTGGGCCGCGCTCGGCAGCCAGACCCCCTCGGGCGAGTCGGCGGCGGCGCGCGGCACCATGCTCGGCAGCGGCGCGGGTCCCTCGACGCTGCTCGCCGCCCCGCCGGGATCGTCGACCGCGGCCCGGCGGTGCACGCGGACCCACTCGGCCAGGTCGCCCATCCGGTTCGCCTCGACGGCCGCGACCGGGGCGGTCACCGCATCGCCCGCGCGCAGCAGGCCGTAGCCGTACAGCGGGCTCGGCAGCTCGGCCCCGACCGGGTCGGCGGTGGCGACGATGCGCTCGATGACGTTCGCCGCGTCGAGCTCAGGATGCGCGGAGCGCACGAGCGCGGCGACCCCCGACACCAGCGGGGTGGCGCCGCTCGTGCCCTGCCAGGTGACGTAACCGCCGCCCGGGGAGGCGCCGACGAGCTGCTCGCTCGGCGCGGAGACACCGATGGTGATGCCCTGCGAGGATGCGTCGAAGCTGGCCTCGCCCCGGCGGTCGACCCCCGCCACGGTCAGCACGCCGGGCATGGTCGCCGGCGCGCCGACGATCGTCGTGCCGGCCCCGCGGTTGCCGGCCGCGGCGACGACCACCACGTCGTTCTCGGCGGCGTGCAGGAAGGCGTCGTCCCAGCTCTCGGGCCAGTCGAGCGTGTTGCGGGTGAGCGAGAGGTTGATGATGTCGGCGCCGTTGTCGACGGCCCAGGTGACCGCCTCGGCGATCTGCGTGTCGGAGTCGACCTCGCCGTCCTCGAAGCCCACCGAGACCGCCAGCAGGTCGGCCTCCGGGGCGACGCCGAGCACGCCCCGTCCGCCCGGCTGGCCGCGGCCCGCCAGCAGCGAGGCGACCATCGTGCCGTGCGCGCTGTCGCTGCCGAGCGGGGTCTGCCCGGTCGCGCCGCCGATGCCGGAGACGTCGGTGCCGCCCACGACGGCGCCCGCGAGGTCGGGGTGCGATCCGTCCACGCCCGTGTCGATGACGGCCACGGTCACGCCGGCGCCGCGGGAGGCGCCCCAGGCCTCGCGGACGCCGTAGTCGTCCAGCCAGTACTCCATGCCCCGCACCTGGCTCGCTGCTGCCTCGGCCGGCGCGGCCGGCAGCAGCGGCAGGGCCAGCGCGGCGAGCGCCGTCGCGGCGAGGAAGCGGCGACGAGCGGATGCGGTCCTGCCGCCCGCCTGCCCGCGCACGGTGGCGACGGGGCTCGCGCTGCGGGAGCGGTCGGATGCGCGCGGCGACGCGACGGAGCGCATCCGCCCGTCGTGTGCGTGGCCGGCGCCGTGCATCCGCTCTCCGCCCTCGATCCCCCGAGCCGGGCCGCTCAGGCGGCGGGGGCCCAGATCTCGCCGAGCAGCGGGCGCAGCTCGGGGAAGCGCTGCCAGAGCAGCGCGATCGAGCGGTCGCCGAGCGGGTTCAGGCCCGGGCCGGCCGACAGCGCGTGGCCGACGAGCGCGTGCAGGCACTTGACCCGGGTGGGCATGCCGCCGGCGGAGATGCCGGCGATCTCGGGCACCTCGCCGAACTGCGCGCGGTCGTCGAGGTAGCTCTGGTGCGCGGCGGTGTAGGCGGCGGCGAGCTGCTCGTCCTGCTCGAGCTCGGCGGTCAGCTCGGGCATGACGCCGGTGGCCTCGAGGGTCGACACGGCGGCGGTCAGGGCCGGGTGGCAGAGGTAGTACAGCGTGGGGAACGGCGTGCCGTCGCCGAGCCTCGGACGGGTGGAGACCACGGCGGGCGCGCCATCGGCGGTGCGGGCGGGGATGCCCACGACGTCGCGGGCGGGGCGGCCGAGCTGCTCGGTGACGTCGGCGACGTCCTGCTCGGTGACGGCTTCGAAGGGCGGACGGCTCACGGTGTCGGGGTCTCCTCGCGGGGCTGATCGGTGAGGCCGGCGACGAGCACGCTGCCGAGCATGGCCTCGAGCCAGTCCACCTCGGTGGTGCTGATCTCGTCGCTCACCGCTTCGGGATCGACCTCCTCGGTGACACCGAGGTCGTCGTAGACGCTGTAGCTGTACTCGCCCGGCATGACGTAGTCGAGGCGCTCGCGCGCCTGGGCCTCGATGTAGGCCGGGTCGTCCCAGCGGGCCTCCTGCTCGCCGAGCTCGTCGACCTGCTCCTGCTGCTGGCGGATCTGCTCGCGCATCGCCGCGATCTGCTGCTGCTGCTCCACGAGCGTGCGCAGGCTCGGCGCGAGCACGACGATCGCGAGCACGAGCAGGCCGAGCACCATGACGGTGAAGCCGGAGAGGCGGATGCTGCGGAACCAGCGGCCCGAAGCGCCCTCGGCCACCGGGGCGTCGACCGCGATGCGGGTCGTGCGAGGGCGGCGGGGCATGGCACCAGGGTAGACGAGCGGGGCGGGAGGGATGCTGCGCGCCGCACCGCGCATCCGCTCGGCGCCTGCTTCCAGCGGCGCTCATCCGCTCGGTGACGGCTCCGCCCAACGGGTGCTTCTCTCCGCCCGGGAACGGCGGCGGGGGGGGGGGGGGGGGGGGGGGGGGGGGGGGGGGGGGGGCGGGGGCGGCGGGGGGGCCGCGCGCGCGGGGGGGGCGCCCGCCGGCGGGGCGGGGGGGGGGGGCCCGGGGGGGGGGGGGGCCCCCCCTCCGGTGACGCTTACGCCGAGAAGCGCGGGAAGGCGCTGAGGCCGGCGAAGACCGCGGCGTCGCCGAGCTCCTCCTCGATGCGCAGCAGCTGGTTGTACTTCGCGACGCGGTCCGAGCGGGCCGGGGCGCCGGTCTTGATCTGGCCGGCGTTGGTGGCGACGGCGAGGTCGGCGATCGTGGTGTCCTCGGTCTCGCCCGAGCGGTGCGAGAGCACGGCGGTGTAGCCGTGGCGCTGCGCGAGCGACACCGCGTCGAGGGTCTCGGTCAGGGTGCCGATCTGGTTGACCTTGACGAGGATCGAGTTCGCGGCCTTCTTGTCGAGGCCGGTCTGCAGACGGCTCGGGTTGGTGACGAACAGGTCGTCGCCCACGAGCTGGAGCTTGTCGCCCAGCTTCGCGGTGAGCGCCGTCCAGGCCTCCCAGTCGTCCTCGGCCAGCGGGTCCTCGATCGTGACGATCGGGTAGTCGGCGACGAGCTTCGCGTAGTACTCGATGAACTGCTCGGCCGAGAGCTCCTGGCCCTCGTACTTGTAGACGCCGTTCTCGTAGAACTCGGTGGCGGCGACGTCGAGGCCGAGGGTGATCTGCGAGCCGAGCGAGAAGCCCGACTTCTCGATCGCGGCGACGATGAAGTCGAGCGCCTCGCGCGAGCTGGCGATGTCGGGGGCGAAGCCGCCCTCGTCGCCGAGACCGGTCGCGAGGCCGGCCTTGCGCAGCTCCGACTTGAGCGCGTGGTAGATCTCGGCGCCCCAGCGCAGGGCCTCGGAGAAGGTCTCCGCACCCGTCGGGAGCATCATGATCTCCTGCGCGTCCAAGCCGTTGTCGGCGTGGGCGCCGCCGTTGATGATGTTCATCATCGGCACGGGGAGCACGTGGGCGTTCGGGCCGCCGACATAGCGGAAGAGCGGCAGGTCGGCCGAGTCGGCCGCGGCCTTCGACACGGCGAGCGAGACGCCGAGCAGGGCGTTCGCGCCGAGGCGCTTCTTGTTGTCGGTGCCGTCGAGCTCGATGAGCGCGGCGTCGACGAGGCGCTGCTCGCTGGCCTCGAAGCCCTCGAGTGCCGGGCCGATCTCGTCGAGCACGGCGTCGACGGCCTTGGTCACGCCCTTGCCGAGGTAACGGTCCTTGTCGCCGTCGCGCAGCTCGTAGGCCTCGAAGGCGCCGGTCGAGGCGCCGGACGGGACGGCCGCGCGGGCGACGGTGCCGTCCTCGAGCAGGACCTCGACCTCGACGGTCGGGTTGCCCCGGGAATCCAGAATTTCGCGAGCGCCAACGGCCTCGATCAGTGCCACGGAAGTATCTCCTCTTGGGGGTTCTGCACGGTCTTCGTACCGCGCCCCATCGTAGCCCCCGCCGGTTGCGCGCCGCTGGCCGCGGGGTGGACGGTCGGCGCTCAGCCGAGGGGCCGCTCCGCGGCTCGGTGCGCGAGGGGTCCGATCGGCGTCTCGCCGGCTCCGCTCGCCTCGCCACGCGTTGGGGCGTCTTGGCGACATCGGGGCATGCGCCCGCACGCCCCATCGTCGCCGAAGCGCCCCATCCGCTCGGAAGTACCACCCAGGAGCACTCGGAAGTACTGCCCAGGACCACTCCTCCCGAGCAGCCGGCACGACCCGAATCCCCCGGAAGTCGGCCCCGGAGCCAGCATCGCGTCCGCGGAGCGCGGATCGTCGCCGGATGGCGATCGGCGAACTCCTCCTCATCCCCGGTCTGGTCACCGACTGGACCGCACGCGACCTGCAGCGCGGCGCAGAGCGCGGCACCGTCGAGCGGATCGCCCGGGGCGCGTACGTGGATCGCCGCGAATGGCTCCGGCTCCGCGAGGACGAACGAGCGCTCCTCAGGGCGCTCGCGCACGCGAGACGGCATCCCGGGGCCGTGCTGTCCCACACTTCCGCCGCGTTGCTGCACGGGCTACCGGTCGCGATTCCGTCGCAGCTCCCCGAGGTGCTCCGCCGGCGCTCGCAGCACGATCTCGGCGGTTCGGCGGTGCGCGCGCGATCCTCCGTCGCACCGCCGGCTGCCGTCGAGGTCGACGGCATCGCAGTAGTACCGGTCGAGCGGACGGTCGTCGATCTCGCCGCGTCGCTGCCGTTCCGCGAGGCGCTCGCCCCGCTCGACGGCTACCTCGGGCGAGGAGGCAGCAGGGATGCCCTCCACGATCTGCTGGGCGGTCTGCGCATCCGAGGTGCGCGCCGTGCCGAGATGGCGATCGAGCACGCGGACGGCGGCGCGGCGAACGGCGGGGAGTCGTTGAGCCGCGGCACGGTGATCGAGCTCGGATTCCCGCAGCCGGAGGTGCAGATGCCGGTCGAGGGATCAGCGCACAAGACCGACCTGGGGTGGCCGGAGTTCCTGCTGCGGGGCGAGCTGGACGGCTTCCAGAAGTACGTCGATCCGCGCTACACCGAGGGACGGTCACCGGCGCAGATCGTCTTCGCCGAGAAGCGGAGGGAGGACGGGATACGGCTGCTGACGGGCCACCGCTTCGTGCGCTGGACCTTCGACGACGCGCTGCGGGCGCATCCGCTGCGCCGCGCTCTGCTGCGCGCCGGGCTCCCGCAACGGCAGCGCCGCACACGATGATCGTGCGCAGCAGCCTTCGTCGTCCGACCCGAGACCGACGGCCGTCAAGTCGGCTCTGACTCGATTCGCCGAGATGTTGGGGCGTGTTGGCGACATCGGGGCATGCGCGCGCATGCCCCGTTGTCGCCGAAGCGCCCCAGCGCGCAGGTTCGGTCGAGGGAGACGCGCGCGGAGGGTGGGCGACGTGCAGCGGGCAGCGGGCAGCGCGCGGCTGGCCGCCGGGTGGGCGGCGGGCGCTCAGCCGAGGGGCTTGAGCTCCAGCGACTCCGGGGTCGTGTCCTCGCGCACGAAGGCGAAGGCGCCGAAGCCGTCCGCGGCCAGCGCATCGAGCAGCGGCGCCACCTTCTTGGGCTTGCGCTCGAGGCGCACGCGGCGGCCCTCGGCCACGAGCGCGCGCTTGAGGGCGGCCAGCTGCGGGAGGGGGGCGCCCTCGTGCAGCAGGGCGACCGCATCCGCTGCATCCGTGGCGTCCAGCGATACCAGGTCGACGATGCGCTCGAAGCCGATCGAGAAGCCCGCGGCCGGCACGTCGCTGCCGAGGAAGCGGCCGATCATGCCGTCGTAACGGCCGCCGCCGCCGAGCGAGAAGGAGAAGTCGGGGTGGTGGATCTCGAAGATCGTGCCCGTGTAGTAGCCCATGCCGCGCACGAGGAAGGGGTCGAAGACGAGGGATTCGGATGCGCCGAGCGCGTCGCCGATCGCCGCCAGACCGAGCACGGCCTCCTCGGGCACGCCCGCGGGCAGCGCCTTGCGGATGGCCGCCTCGCCGAACGGCAGGAACTCCTTGGTCATCGGGCGGGTCAGGAAGGCCTCGGCCGCGTCCACCCCGGCCGTCGTGCAGCCGCGCTCGCGCAGCTCGGCGACGACGCCCTCGACGCCCAGCTTGTCGAGCTTGTCGAGGGTGATGAGCACGCCGTCGTGCTCGTCGGCCGCGAAGCCGAAGACCTCGAGCATGCCGAGGAGCAGGCGGCGGTCGTTGATGCGGATCGTGCAGCCCTCGAGGCCGAGCGCCACGAGCGTGTCGAGGGTCGCGCCGATGAGCTCGACCTCGGCGAGCGCCGTGGCCTCGCCGATGATGTCGATGTCGCACTGCACGAACTGGCGGTAACGGCCCTTCTGGGGGCGCTCGGCGCGCCAGACCGGTGCGATCTGCACCGAGCGGAACACGCCCGGCAGCTCGGCGCGGTGCGAGGCGTAGAAGCGGGCGAGCGGCACGGTCAGGTCGAAGCGCAGGCCGAGGTCGGCGAGGTCGAGTGCGCTCTCCGCGGCCCGCAGGTCGTCGGTGGTCAGCGCGCGCTTGAGCACGCCGAAGGCCAGCTTCTCGTTGTCGCCGCCGAGGCCGGCGTGCAGCCGCGAGCTGTCCTCCATCACCGGGGTCTCGATCTCGTCGAAGCCGTGCGCGGCGTAGCGATCGCGGATGACGGCGAGCACGCGCTCCCGGCGAGCCTTCTCGGCGGGCAGGAAGTCGCGCATGCCGCGGGGCGGATTGACGGAGGTGGCCATGCCCACCATCATCCCAGCACCGCGTCATCCTCCCGACCGACGCCGCCGACCGACGCGCCTGCCTAGGCTCTCGGGCGGGGATCGAATCCGGACGGAGCGCAGTCATGGCCGCAGGCGGCATCCAGGTCGAGGGGGTGCGCCGCTCCTTCTCGGGCGTGCACGCGCTCGTCGACGCGACCCTCGACGCCCCGCCCGGCGCCGTGACCGGGCTGATCGGCCCGAACGGCTCCGGCAAGACCACGCTCATGCTCATCCTCGCGAGCCTGCTGCAGCCCGACGCCGGCACGGTGCGCGTCGACGGCATCGACCCCGTCGTCGACCCGGCCGGGGCGCGCCGCGCGCTCGGCTGGATGCCGGACATCCTCGGCTCCTGGGCCACGCTCACCGTGCGCGAGACCCTGGTGACCACCGGCCGCCTGCACGGCCTCGGCAAGGAGCCCGCCCGCGACCGCGCCGCCGAGCTCATCGGCACGATCGGCCTCGAGCTGCTCGCCGACCGCCCGACCCGCGTGCTCTCCCGCGGGCAGAAGCAGAAGCTCAGCCTGGCCCGCGCCCTCGTGCACGACCCGAGCGTGCTGCTGCTCGACGAGCCCGCCAGCGGGCTCGACCCCGCCGCCCGCATCGAGCTGCGCGTGCTCGTGCGCCGGCTCGCCGACGAGGGCCGCACGGTGCTCGTCTCGAGCCATGTGCTCGCCGAGCTCGACGAGATGGCCGACGGCGCCGTCTACCTCGAGAACGGTGCGACGGCCTCGGCCGAGCGGCTGGAGCGGGCCCGCACGAGCCTGCGCGAGTGGCGCATCCGCACCCTCGATCCCGGCGAGCAGGGGGCCGGCCTCGTCGCCGCGGCCGCGCGCGCGGCGGGTGTCGAGGCCGAGCGGATGCGCGCCGACCACCAGGGCCTGCTCGTGCAGGTCACCGGCGAGGCCGAGGCAGCGGCGCTGCTGGCGGCCCTCGTGGCGGGCGGCGTTCGCGTCAGCGCCTTCGCGCCGGCCGTCGGCGACCTCGAGCACACCTTCCTCGACCTCGGACGGGAGCACCTCGCATGAGCGGGTTCCTCAGCGGCATCGGCGTGATCGTCGGTCTCGAGCTCAGGCAGCGCGTGCGCAGCGTCGCCTGGTACGTGCTGCTCGGCGTGAGCGGCTTCCTCGTGCTCGTCGTCACCGCCGTGCTCGGCCTGTCGCTCGGCGCCTTCGGCAACGACGACGTCGGCGGCGCGGTCTTCTCGGCGCTCATCTTCTTCGTGCTGCTGCTCGGCACGCTCGTCAGCCCCGCGGTCAGCGGCAACGCCGTCAACGGCGACCGCGACGCCGGCACCCTCGCCACCACCCAGGTGACCCAGGCGACAGCCGGCCAGCTCGTGCTCGGCAAGTTCGTCGCCGCCTGGCTCACCGCGCTCGCCTTCCTCGCCGTCTCGGTGCCCTTCCTCATCGTCGCGGTCGTGATCGGCGGGGTCTCACTGCCCGCCGTGCTCGTCTCCATCCCCGTCGTCGCGATCGAGCTCGGCGTGGTCGCCGCGATCGGCGTGGGTCTGTCCGGGGTGATCCAGCGGCCGCTGTTCTCGGTCGTGGTCACGTACCTCGCCGTCGCCGCCCTCAGCATCGGCACCCTGATCGCCTTCGGTCTGGCGATGCTCACGATGCGCACCGAGGTGACGTCGACCTACATCGACGTCGACTACGAGGCGAGCGAGTACGACGAGACGACGGGCGCGATCACCGGCGAGATCGTCTGCGCCGAGCCGATGACGAGCACCTACGAGGTCCCCCGCGCCGACGCGGTCTGGTGGCTGCTCGCCGCCAACCCCTACGTGGTGCTGGCCGACGCGGTGCCGCCGAGCTTCGATCGCAACGGCAACGGTCTCGACCTGTTCACGGGCATCGCCGGTCAGGTCCGGCAGGCGCAGATCGCCCCCGAGGTCGAGACCTTCTACGACTACTGCGCCGAGTTCAACAACTTCTCGGGAGCCGAGGATTACGACACCGCGGAGGACGTCTACGCCAAGACCGTGCCGAGCTGGTTCGTCGGGCTCATCATCCACATCGCCCTCGCCGCGGTGGCGCTGTGGGGCGCGGCCCGGGCCATCCGCACTCCCTCGACGCGGCTCGCCAAGGGCAGCCGCATCGCCTAGACCGGCCCCGGCGCCCCCCCCGGGGGGGGGGCGGGGCCGCGCGGGGCCCAAAACCCGCGCGGGGCCCCCCCGCGGGG
>JASCOA010000107.1 GCA_029959365.1 Microbacteriaceae bacterium PS02343
TCAACCCCCCCCCCCCCCCGGGGCCCGCGCCGGGGGGCCGGCCGCGGCCCCCCCGCCGCCCCCCTTCGAGGGCTACCTGCGCGAGCGGCTCGCGCTGGCGCTGGAGGCCGCGGCGCGCTGACCGCGTCCGGTCGGACGCGGTGCAACACGGGGCGTCACAGAACGTCACGCGAGTTCCGCGCATCCGCTCGTCGCACTTAGCCTCGCTCTCGCGGAGCACAGCAGCCCGCGACACCCGAACCCCATCGAGGACCCCATGACCCTTCGCACCCCCGCCCTGGTCGTCGGCGGCATCGCCGCCACCGGTGCGCTGCTGCTCGCCGGCTGCGCCAGCACCCCGGCCGCCGACGACGACACCGTGCGCATCGCCCTCGTCCGCCAGCTCAGCCAGGGCGACTACTACGAGCAGTGGCTCGCCGGCGCGCAGGCGCAGGCGGACGAGCTCGGCGCCGAGCTGCAGATCTTCAACGCCGACGGCGACAACGCCCAGCAGTCCACCGACCTCGACTCCGCCGTCGCCCAGGGCTTCGACGCCATCGCGATCGACCACGGCAACACCGAGACCGTGCAGCCGGGCACCCAGGCCGCCATCGACGACGGCATCCCGGTCGTCGCCTTCGACGTCGACACCGAGGTCGACGGCGTCGTGAACATCGCGCAGAGCGACAACGAGCTCGCGAGCCTCGTGCTCGAGCAGCTGGTCGCCGACACCGCCGGCGAGGCCGAGGTCATCTACGCCTACGTCGCCGGCTTCGCGCCGCTCGACCGCCGCAACGCGGTGTGGGAGGAGACGCTCGAGGAGAACCCGGGCCTCGAGCAGGTCGCCCAGGTCGGCGCGGTCAACGAGAGCACCGCCGCCGACACGGCGTCGCAGGTCAGCGCCGCGCTGCAGGCGAACCCCGGCACGACCGCGATCTTCGCCCCGTACGACGAGTTCGCCAAGGGCGCCGTGCTGGCGCTGCAGGACCTGGGGCTCGAGGACCAGGTGAAGGTCTACGGCGCCGACATCTCCACCGCCGACATCGAGGTCATCACGGCCGAGGGCAGCCCCTGGGTCGCCACCGCGGCCACCGACCCGGCCAACGTCGGCGCCGTCACGGTGCGCGCCGCCTACCTCGCGGCCACCGGCGGCGACGTCGACGACAGCATCGAGGTGCCGCCGTTCCTGTTCACCCGCGACGCGCTGGTCGAGTCGGGCGCGACCACGATCCTCGACCTGACCGAGGCCTTCCCCGAGCTGTCGACGCCCGACGTCGCGCCGGTCGACTGACGCGGGAGACATGAACCCGGTACCCACCGACGGCGGGCCGGGAGCGCAGGGGGCCGCCCCCGTGCTCTCGGCCCGTTCGGTCGTGCAGCGCTTCGGCGCCACCCTGGCCCTGGCCGGGGTCGACCTCGACGTGCGCTCCGGCGAGGTGCTCGGACTGGTCGGTGCGAACGGCGCCGGCAAGTCGACGCTCATGGCCGTGCTCGCCGGGCTGCTCGCGCCCACGGAGGGGCGCGTCGAGATCGACGGCTCGGCGGTGACGCTCGGCACGCCCGCCGCCGCCGCGGCGCACGGCATCGCGCTCGTGCCCCAGCACGTCGAGACGGCGCTCGTGCCCGAGCTGAGCGTGGCCGAGAACCTCGTGCTCGACCGCATCGCGCGCGGCGAGCTCGGTGCGCTGCCGAGCCGCCGCCGCATCCGCGCCGAGGCTCGCGCGATCGCCGGTGAGGAGCTGCTCGAGCGCGCCGGCATCCGCCTCGACGACCGAGCCGGCTCGCTGCGCACGGCGCAGGCGCAGCAGCTGCTGATCCGGCGCGCGCTGCACCGCGGCGCCCGCGTGCTCATCCTCGATGAGCCCACCGCCGCGCTCAGCGTCACCGAGCAGCGCGAGCTGCACGCCCAGGTGCGCCGGCTCGCCGCCGACGGCACCGCGGTCGTCTACATCACCCATCACCTCGCGGAGTTCGTCGGCCTCGCCGACCGCGTCGTCGCGCTGCGCGAGGGCCGCGTCGTCGACGAGTTCTCGACGCCGATCGAGCCCGCCCGGCTGGTGAGCGCCATCCTGGGCCCCATCGAGCATCTGCCCGATGAGCGCCCCGTGCGCGAGGCCGGCGACGCCGTGCTGAGCCTGCGCGGGCTCCGCGTACGAGCGGATGCGCCGACCGTCGATCTCGACCTGCGCCGCGGCGAGGTGCTCGGCATCACGGGCCTGCTGGGCGCCGGCAAGACCGAGCTGCTGCGCCAGGTCGTCGGCGCGGAGCCGCTCGTCGACGGATCGATGACCCTCGACGGAGCGGCCTTCGCACCGGAGCACCCCGCCGACGCGATCGCCCGCGGCCTCGGCTTCGTGCCCGAGGACCGCCGCCGCGACGCCGAGCTGCCGGAGTGGGACCTGGTGCGCAACACGACGCTCGCCGAGCTGCGCCCGCACCGCCGCTTCGGGCTGCTCAGCGCGCGCTCCGAGCGCGCGGCGACGGCGGCCCTCATCCGCTCGCTCGGCATCGTCGCGGCCGGGCCCCGCGCCCTGCTCTCCAGCCTCTCCGGCGGCAACCGGCAGAAGGTCGTCGTGGCACGGTGGCTCGCCGCAGGCAGCCGCGTGCTCGTGCTCGACGAGCCCTTCCGCGGCGTCGACCTGGGGGCGCGGGCCGACATCGGCGCGCTCATCCGCTCGTCCGCCGTCGAGGCGGCCATCGTCGCCTCCAGCGACCCCGAGGAGATCCTCGAGGTCGCCGACCGCATCATCGTGCTCGCCGACGGCGCCGTCGCCGGCGAGTTCCGCCCCGACGAGCTCGACGAGGCCAGCCTCGCCGAGCTGCTCGTCGCCAGCACCGAGAAGGACCCCGCATGACCACCACGAGCCTCGCCGACCGCCTGCGCGACGGCGTCTACCGCTCCGGGCTGCTCGTGCTGCTCGCCGCGCTCATCGTGTACTTCGCGGTGACGCTGCCGGCGTTCGGCACCCCCCGCAACGCGGTCATCATCCTGCAGTCGGTCGCCATCACCGCGATCATCGCCATGGGCGTCACCATCTCGCTCACGGTCGGCGGGTTCGACCTCTCGGTCGGCTCGAACGTCAGCTTCGTCGTGATGCTCACCACCGCCGCGCAGGTCTACTACGAGGCGCCGCCGGTCGTGGCCGTGCTGATCGGCCTCGCCGCGGGCGCGCTCATCGGGTTGCTCAACGGCCTGCTCGTGGTGGTCGCGCGGGTGCCCGACCTGCTGGCGACCCTCGGCACCATGTTCGTCTTCGCGGGCCTCGCGCTCGTGCTCACGGCGGGTCAGTCGGTCTCCTCGGGCTCGATCGTCTCTGGCGAGCCGGCGCCGGGCCGCATCACCGAGCCCTTCGCCTGGCTGGGCCGCGGCGTCGTGCTGGGCCTGCCGGTGCCCGTCGTCGTCATGATCGTGCTCGGCGTCGTGGTCACGGTCATGCTCTCGCGCTCGCGCCTCGGCCGGCTGCTCGCCGCCGTGGGCGGCAACGCCGACGCGGCACGCCTCGCCGGCGTGCGCGTGGGGCGCATCAAGGTCACCGCCTACGTGCTCTCGGGCACCCTGGCCAGCGTCGGCGGCGTGCTGCTCGCCGCACGGCTCGGTCGCGGCGACGTCGGCGTCGGCGGGTCCTACCTGCTCGAGACCGTCGCGGCCGCGCTCATCGGCTTCGCCGTGCTCGGCGCGAACCGGCCCAACGGCTTCGGTACGCTCGTCGGTGCCGTGTTCGTCGGCGTGCTGCTCAACGGGCTGACCATGCTCAACGTGCCGTACTACACCCAGGACCTCATCAAGGGCGCCATCCTCGTGGGCGCGCTCGTGATGAGCTTCTCGGCCCTGTTCAAGCGAAAGGACGCCTCATGACCGTCGAGGTGCTCACCGTCGAGACCGTCCCGGCCTATCTCGCCTCACGAGCGGATCTCGCCGGGCTGGTCGACCTCGCCAGCGCCACCGTGCAGGAGGTGGGCGACGGCAACCTCAACCTGGTCTTCATCGTCACCGACGCCGCCGGCGGCTCGCTCGTGGTCAAGCAGTCGCTGCCCTACGTGCGCATGGTGGGGGAGTCGTGGCCGCTCAGCCAGGACCGCATCCTCGCCGAGGCGCGGGGCTACGACGCCGCGACCCGGCTCAGCCCCGACACGATCCCGACCTACTTCGGCCTGCACGAGGAGCGCCGGGTGATCGTGCTCGAGGACCTCTCGGCCGGCACCGTCTGGCGCCGCGCGCTCAACGAGGGCCGCATCTCGCGCGGCGCCGCCGCCGTGATCGGCCGCCACGTCGCCCGGGTCGGCTTCGGCACCTCGCCGTTCGGGCTCGACTCCGCCGACTACCTGCGCGCCCTCGCGGTCTCGCCGAACCCCGAGCTCGAGCGCATCACCCTCGACCTGGTCTTCACGGACCCGTACCGCGACCACCCCGACAACGCCTGGAACCTGGCGATCGAGGCCGACGTGCTCGGCCTGCGCGAGCCGCTGCTGCTCGACGAGGTCGCCGCGCTCAAGCTGCGCTTCCAGACCGGCGCCGAGGCCCTCGTGCACGGCGACCTGCACACCGGCAGCGTCTTCGTGCCGGCCGAGGGCGATGCGGATGCGCCGCCCGCGAAGATCTTCGACCTCGAGTTCGCCTTCGCCGGCCCGGTCGGCTTCGACCTCGGCGCCTTCTTCGGCAACGTGCTGCTCGCCCAGGCGCGCGCGGCCGTGCTCGACCGTCCCGCGGAGTTCCAGGAGTGGCTGGCCTCGCTCGTCGCGGAGGCGTGGGACGCCTTCGAGAGCGAGTTCCGCACCCTCTGGCCCACCCGGGTCGACGAGGCCTTCACCGACGGCTTCCTGGAGCAGTGGCTGCGCCGCACCTGGTCGGACGCGATCGGCTTCGGCGGCCTCAAGGCCATCCGCCGCATCGTCGGCCTCGCCAAAGCGAGCGACATCGAGAGCCTCGACGAAGCCCAGCACGTCGCGGCGGCCCGCTGGGTGCTCGGCACCGCTCGGGCGATCATCGAGGGCCGCGAGGCCGTCGTCGACCGCGAGGCGCTGGCGGCGCTCGTCGGCAGCCGCCTCGCGGAGCTGCGGGCCGGCGCGTGAGCGTGCTGCCCCCCTCCGTCGCCTGGTCCATCACCGACGGCCCGGAAGCGGTCGCGATCATCGACCAGCGCCTGCTGCCGGGCGAGCTCGTCGTGCGGCGGCTCGAGACGGTCGACGCGGTGATCGACGCCATCGCCACCCTCGCCGTGCGCGGCGCCAACGTGATCGGCTCGGCCGGCGGGCTCGGCCTCGCGCTCGGCATCCGGCAGGGGCTCGACGCCGTCGTCACCGCCGATCGGCTGATCGCCGCCCGACCCACCGCGGTCAACCTCGCCGTCGCCGTCAACCTCGTGCTCGCGGCGCATCGCGCCGGCCTCGACCCGCTCGAGCGGGCCCTCGGCCTGATCGCGGACGACACCGAGCAGACCCGGCTCATCGGCGAGTTCGGCCGCGCCGAGCTCGCCGGCGTCGACACCGTGCTCACGCACTGCAACACGGGCCGCCTCGCCACCACCGGCTGGGGCACCGCGCTCGGCGTGATCTACGCCAAGCAGGCCGCGGGCGAGCCGATCCGCGTGCTCGCCACCGAGACCCGGCCGCTGCGCCAGGGCGCCCGGCTCACGGCCTGGGAGCTCCACACCTCCGGCATCGACGTCTCGCTGATCCCGGACTCGGCCGCGGCCAGCGCGCTCGGCCAGGGCCTGGTCGGCGCGGTCATCGTCGGCGCCGATCGCATCGCCGCGAACGGCGACACCGCCAACAAGATCGGCACCCGGGCGCTCGCGGTCGCCGCGGCGCACGAGGGGATCCCCTTCTACGTCGCCGCCACGCTCAACGCGGTCGACCTCGGCACCGCCTCCGGCGACGCGATCGAGATCGAGGAGCGCGACCCCGCCGAGATGCTCGAGGGCATCCCGGTGCCGATCCCGGTCTGGAACCCGGCCTTCGACGTCACCCCCGGCGAGCTCATCGCCGGCATCATCACCGAGGCCGGCGTGCTGCGCCCGCCCTACGCGGTCTCGCTCAAGGAGGCGCTCGGATGAGCTCCGTCATCACCGCCGTCTACGAGATCACGGCGGAGGACCCGCTCGCCCGGGCGACCGATGTCGCCGTCGAGCAGAGCCACGAGCTGCCGACCGAGCTCGCCCCGCAGAACGCGATCGACCTCTCGCTCGGCGTCGTCCGCTCGATCGAGCGGCGGGCCGGCCGGCCCGCGCGGGCCCCGGTCGCCGACCCCGGGGCCCGGGCCGGCGGCGCGCGGGGCCCGCGGCGCGTGGTGCTGCTCGGCAACGTCTCGTTGCAGGACGGCGTGCGCCTCGTCGACCTCGACCTGCCCGCATCCCTGCTGGCCGCACTGCCCGGCCCGCGCCTCGGCGTCGCCGGCGTGCGGGAGCTCGTGGGCGAGCCGCAGCACGCACTGCTCGCCACCGCGCTGAAGCCCGTGGGCATGTCGAGCGAGCAGATCGCCGAGCTGGCCTTCCAGATCGCGGCCGGCGGCCTGCACATCGTGAAGGAGGACCAGGGCCTCGCGAACCAGCCCTGGGCGCCGTTCCTCGAGCGCGTGCCGCGCATCGTCGAGGCCGTGCGCCGCGCGAACGAGGAGACGGGCGGCCGCAGCGTCTACCTGCCCGTCGTCAACGGCCCCGCGGCCGGCTTCGACGAGCAGGTGCGCTTCGCCCGCGAGCAGGGCGCCGACGGCGTCATGGTGCTGCCGGGCGTCGCGGGCTTCGGCAGCCTCGCCCGCGCGGCGGAGCTCTTCCCGGGCGGCATGATCCTGTCGCACCCCTCGTTCCTCGGCGGTTTCACCGCGAGCGCGACGCACGGCGTCGCCCCGGACGTGCTCTTCGGCACGCTGCTGCGCCTGGCCGGAGCCGACGCGAGCATCTTCCCGGGCTGGGGCGGCCGCTTCAGTCTCACCAGGGAGCAGTGCCTCGAGATCGCGGATGCGGCCCGCCGCCCCCTCGGCGGCCTCGCGCCGATCCTGCCCACGCCCGGCGGCGGCATGTCGATCGAGCGCGCGCCCGAGCTGCTCGAGGCATTCGGCCCCGACACGGTGTTCCTCATCGGCGCCGGCCTGCAGCGCGGCGGCGACCCCCGCAGGGCCTCGGAGCGCCTGGTGGCTGCGACCCGCTGAGCCAGCGGGGCCGGGCCCGGCTCAGTAGCGGATGAACTCCGCGATCGCCGAGTCGGCCTCGAACGCCGCGATCTGCTCGGGGGTCGGCCGCACGGGCCGGTCGCGCTCGACCGTGACCGCGCAGAGGAAGCCGAAGGGCTCGTCGCCGACGTTGCGGAACTGGTGCCAGCCCCAGCTCGGCACGAAGACGACGTCGTGCAGTGCGAGCGGCACGATGCGGTCCTCGATGAGGGCGGCGCCGGCGCCGCGGATCGGGATCACGACGTGCGTGTGCTCGTGGTGCTCGAGCGTGGTGTGCCCGCCGACGCCCACCTCGAAGTAGCGCAGCGACGAGCCCTGGCCGTGCTCGGCGTCCGCGAGCACCTGGCGGGTGACGGATCGGAAGGTGCCGTCCTCCTCCTTGTACGCCAGCAGATCGCCGCCCTGCCAGACGAAGGGCTCGGACTGCGCGCGATGGGTGGCGGGGGTGCTCATGCTCCGATGCTACGGCGCGATCGCCCGGGCCCGCGCATGCGCGACCCCTGACTGAATGCCAAGAACCATTGCGCGCGCATCCATCCGCGCGGGAGAATATCCGACGGCGGACTTCCCGCAGCGGTCTTCACCAGGCCGCGGCACCCCGAGCTGCGCGAGCAGCGGAACCCGCCGAGGATCCGTCGAAGGCGGATGCGGAGCCGGGCAGCCGTACGCGGCCGTCCCGACCCGCAGGAGCCCGAGGACCCGACGACCGGCGCACCGGCGCGCACGGTGGAGAGCGGATGCGCGCATCCGCCCCGCCTGCCTGTGCCGGAATGCGCGGGCGCGGTCGACTGTTCTACACGTCGTCAGGAGGAGCACCATGGGCAAGCGTTACGAAGAGGTCGAGACCGACACCGGCACGATCCTGCGCTACAAGCGGCACGAGAACGGCGGAGGGATGATCTCCCCCGGAGCCTGGGTCGACCCCAGCGCCTACGTCTCGCGCAGCGGCTACGTCGAGGCCGGCGCCCATGTGAGCGCCAACGCCTGGATCGGTGCGGGCACCTGGGTCGACTCCGGGGCCTCCGTCGAGGCCGGCGCCCGGCTCGGTGCCGCGGTGCACGTCGGCCGCGGTGCGACGGTGGGGCGTGGAGCCCGCGTCGGCAGCAACACCCGCATCGGCATCGGTGCCAGCGTGCGCGCCGGCGCGACCGTGCCCGGCGACGCCGTGATCTCCGGCGCCGAGCTGCAGGAAGTCGCCTGAGCGCATCCGCTCGGAGGAGAGGCCGGTCCCTTCGGGGGCCGGCCTTCTCCGTACCCCTCCCGCGAGCGTAGGCTCGGTCGACGTGCCGACCGGAACAGCGAATCGTAGCCGTCGATTCGTCGACCTCTCGCCCCTGCGGGCCTCGCCGGCCTTCGCGCGGGTCTGGTTCGGCAACCTCGTCTCGGGCATCGGCGCGCAGATGACGATCGTGGCGGTGGGCCTGCAGATCTACGAGCGCACCGGCTCGTCGCTCGCGGTCGGGCTCGTCGGCGGCATCGCGCTGCTGCCGACCGTGGTCGCCGGCCTCTGGGGCGGCATGGTCGCCGACGCCTTCGACCGGCGCACCGTGCTCATCCTCAGCTCCTCGGCGGGGTGGCTCAGCATCGCCGGGCTCATCGCGCTGACACTGCTCGACCTCGTGCTCGGCCGTCCGATCGATCTGTGGGTGCTGTACGCGCTCACCACGGTCAACGCGATGGCCGCCACGATCAGCTCGACCACCCGCTCGGCGCTGGCTCCGCGGCTGCTGCCGCCGGAGCTCGTGCCCGCGGCGAGCGCGCTCGGCGGCCTCGCGATGGGCTCGATCTTCACGATCGGCCCGGCGCTCGGCGGCGTCCTGGTGGCCACCAGCGGCTACGCGGTCGCCTACGGCGTCGACCTGGCGCTCTTCAGCCTGGCGCTGCTCGGCATCTGGGCGCTGCCGAAGCTGCCGCCCCTGGTCGCGACCGCGCGTCCCGGGCTGGCATCGCTGCGCGAGGGGTTCGCGTTCCTGCGGAGGGCGCCGAACATCCGCGCCGGATTCCTCATCGACATCGTCGCCATGACCTTCGGGCGACCGCACGCCATGCTGCCCGCGCTGGGCGCGCTGGCGATCGGCGGCGGCGCGACCACCGTCGGGGTGCTCACCGCCTCCCTGGCGGTCGGCACCCTGGTCGCGAGCGCGCTGAGCGGTCCGGTCGGTCAGGCACGCTGGCACGGGCGGGCGATCGGGCTCGCGGTGATCGCCTACGGGGCCTGCATCGCCCTCTTCGGCGGCGTCGTCGCGCTCGCGCTGAGCGGTCTGCTGCCCCGGATCGACGGCGGACTCGCCCCGTTGGCGATCGTGCTCGCGGGGCTGGCCCTCGCCGGTGCGGGCGCAGCCGACCAGGTGAGCGCCGTGTTCCGGCAGACCATGATGCTCATGGCCGCGCCCGATCACATGCGCGGTCGGCTGCAGGGCGTCTACATCGTCGTCGTCAGCGGTGGCCCGAGGCTCGGCGACCTCTACGCCGGCGGTCTCGCGACGGTGCTCGCGCTCTGGATGCCCCCGGTGCTCGGCGGCGCGCTCATCATCGCCACGGCGGCGCTCGTGCTGCGCGCGCAGCGCGGTTTCCGCGAGTACGACGCACGGGATCCGCGGCCGTGAGCGACCCGCTGCACCGGCTGCGCGAGGAGGCGCTGCTCGAGCGCCACCGCATCGACGAGGCGCTCGAGCAGGCGCGCGCCGCGCGGGGCGATCAGGGCGACGACGAGCACGACCCGGAGGGCTCGACC
>JASCOA010000108.1 GCA_029959365.1 Microbacteriaceae bacterium PS02343
AAGGGCCCGTCCGATCGGACGGGCCCTTCCTCGCGGTTCGAGGGAGCGGGATCACTCCTCGCGTGTGCCCTTCTTGGCCATCAGACCCAGGCAGAGCACGATGAAGGCGGCTTCGACGATCGATGCGCCGATGATGATGCTCCAGAAGACCGACTCGACCATGCTGCTCCGTTCCGAGGGCGTGCCCGGCGCGGCCCGGACACCCGCTCCATCTAACCCGCCCCGCGCGCGGCCGCCCGAACCCCGCCGCGCGCGACGGCTACGCTCGGGGGAGTGAGACTGGATGCGAGCTTCCGCACCGCCACACGGCCTCCCGTCGTGCAGGTGGCGAAGACCGCTGCGGCCACGCTGCTGGCCTGGTTCGCCTGCTCGCTGGTCTTCCCGGAGCAGCTGCCGGTGTTCGGCGCGATCGCTGCACTGCTCTGCGTGCAGCCGAGCGTGACCCAGTCGCTGGGCCGGGCTGTCGAGCGCGTCATCGGCGTGATCGCCGGCGTCGCGGTCGCGAGCGCGGCGAGCTTCGTCTTCGGGGGAGCGAGCTGGCTGTTCATCCTGGCGATCATCGCGGCCGCGTTCATCGGCTGGCTCGCGAAGATGACGACACCGTCGAGCAACCAGATCGCCATCACGGCGATGCTGGTGCTCGCGCTCGGGGGCAGCACTCCGGAGTACGCGATCGAGCGGATCGTCGAGACGGCCATCGGCGCGGCGATCGGCATCCTGGTCAACGCCGTCATCGCGGCGCCCGTGCTCGTCACCCCGGCCCACGAAGCGCTGCTCGATCTGCGCGAGCGCACCGCTGAGGCGATGGACCGGCTCGCCCAGGAGCTCGACGGGGCCGCGGCGTCCTCGGACCTGCGCGGGGCGCTCGTCGAGGCCCGGGCGCTGCGGGAGCAGTTGCAGGAGGTCGTCGAGCGTCTGACCGCCAGTTCGGAGAGCCTCGCGCTGAACCCGCGACGCTCGCGCTGGAAGGAAGCGGCGGAGCGGGACCAGGCCATGGCGCGCCTGCTGAACCCGATCGTGCAGCAGGTGGCGGGCATGACCCGCGCCGTGCACGACCACGCGGCGCCCGGACTGCTCGAGGAGCCCGCGGTCGCCGGCATCGCCGAGGAGCTGCGCCGGGCGGCGCACGATCTGCGCACGCTGGGGGAGCCGTCTGCCGAGAGCGAGCCGCCCGCGCTGACGCGGCCCTTCACGGTGGTGCAGCCGCATCCGCTGCACTGGATCGTGCTCGGCTCGCTGCTCGAGGATCTGCGGCGCATCCGCGAGGCGATCGTCGAGGCGCGCGAGGCGGTCTGAAAGCGAGCTGAACGCGGCTTGTGCGTGCGCGGGAGCGGCGTGATGCTGTTCGGGTGAACGACGTGCTCGATGAATCGCCCGAAGCCGAGCTGCGCCGCATGGTCTACTCGGGCACGATCTGGTTCGGCGCAGCGCTGCTGGCGGTGGCCATCGGCATGGCGAGCGTGATGATCTCCGGGTGGCGCCCGTCCGAGCTGCCGCCCGGCGCCGGCGCCGTCTGGTGGATCGGCGCGATCACCTGGGTCGTGAGCCTGGGCAACCTCGCGTGGGCCGGGTGCCCGACGCTCGGCTTCCCGCTGCGCAGCGCGGTCAAGCAGAAGCAGATCTGCTCGCGCATCGGCGTGATGTCGTCGATCGTCGCAGCCGCGCTGACCGCGGCGCCGGTTCTGCTGAGCTGAGGGGGCGCGGGGAGCGATCCAGGACGGTCTCGTTCGCTGACTCCGACATAATAGGGATTATCGGTCTTTGCGGCGAGGCCCGAGAGGGGCTCGTCGCTAGGCTTCCTCCGTGACCGAGCAGAATGCATCCGATCCCGACGAGACGACGATCTCCCGCGATGATCCCGACGCCCGGGCGGCTCGACTCAAAGAGCGCATCTACGTCACGTTCACGTCGCTCGCCGTCGTGCTGGCGCTGCGCGCGCACACCGAGGGCCTGACACCGGCGGCCGTGGCGACGACCCTGGGCATCACGGTGGCAGGAACGCTGCTGGCCGTCTTCGTGGCCGATCTCGTCTCGCACATCGCGGTGCACGCGCACCTGCCGACGGCGACCGAGCTCCAGCACATGATCGCCGTCGTCGCCGGGGCCGCCACCGCGATCCTGCTCCCGTTCGCCTTCGTGGGCGTTGCGGCGCTCGGGTACTGGAGCGTCGAGAGCTCCCTGCTGGCCTCGATGATCGCGCTGCTCGCCGCCCTCGGCGTCGTCGGCTGGCTCGCCGTGCGCCGGGTACGGCTGCCGTTCTGGCAGAAGGCGCTCGTGCTGGGAGCCGAGGTCGTGCTCGGCGCGGCGGTGATCGGTCTGGAGCTGCTCGCGCACGGCTGACGCCAGGGTGCGGCGCGCACGCTGTGCGCATGAGCAGCGACCGCATCGAGGACTGGCTGGACCGCTACGAGCGAGCGTGGGCGTCGAACTCCCCCGACGACATCCGCTCGCTGTTCACGGACGACGCGACGTACCGCACGGAGCCCTACGCCGACCCCGCGGACGGCGTCGTCGAGATCATCGAGCTCTGGACCGAGCATGCGGACGATACGGGCTCGTGGTCCTTCGAGCGCGGCGCCGTAGCGGACGACGGCAAGCGGTTCTTCGTCGAGGCGGTGACGCGCTACCCGGAGCACGGCACCTACTCGAACCTCTGGGTCGTGCGCCTCTCCCCCGACGGCCGTGCCAGCGAGTTCACCGAGTGGTACATGCATCATCCCGAGTCGCACGACTGAAATTGCACTCCTGACGTAATAGTGCAATTCTTGGCCGGTGACCATCACCGACCGCCAGCGGCGCACGCGCAAGGCCCTCGTGGGCGGCGCCCGCGCGCTGACCGCCGAGCACGGTCTCGCGGGCTTCACGGTCGAGGAGCTCTGCGAACGCGCCGGTGTCTCCCGCCGCACCTTCTTCAACTACTTCCCCACCAAGGAGTCCGCCGTCCTCGGCGTCGACCCCGACTGGGACGAGGCCTTCCTCGAGCGCTTCCGCTCGATCCCGGCGCTCGAGCGGATCGGCCCGCTCGATGATCTGCTCAGCCTCACGGTCGACGCCTTCGCCGAGATGAGCCCGACCCGCGAGGACGCGCTGACGATGTTCGCAGCGATCCGCCGTGAGCCCCGCATCCTGGCCGCGCTGATCGAGCAGGACCGCGAGCAGGAGCAGCGCCTCGCCGTCGTCATCGTCGAGCGCGACGGCCTGGACCCGCTGACCGCGCGGATGACCGCCGTGCTCAGCGGCGCGATCATCCGCTCCGCCGCGCAGGAGGTCTTCGCCAGCGGCGACGACCTCGCCGGTTTCGCCACCCGCCTGCACGAGCACCTCGCCGCCGCGCGCGCAGCGCTCGGCGTCTCCCCCGCACCCGCCACCCTCATCCGAACGAAGGACGCATGACCGCCACGACCGCATCCGGTCCACTGCTGCTCACGAAGCGGCGCATCTGGATCATCTTCTCCGCCCTCATCGCCGGCATGCTGCTGTCGAGCCTCGACCAGACCATCGTCTCGACGGCCATGCCGACCATCGTGGGGCAGCTCGGCGGCGTCGAGCACCAGGCCTGGATCACCACGGCGTACCTCCTCGCCACCACCATCGTCATGCCGGTCTACGGCAAGTTCGGCGACGTGCTCGGGCGGCGCAACCTCTTCCTGATCGCGATCGCGCTGTTCACGCTCGCCTCGGTCGGCTGCGCGCTCGCCGGCGACTTCTGGACCTTCGTCGTGTTCCGCGCGCTGCAGGGCCTCGGCGGCGGCGGGCTCATGATCCTGTCGCAGGCGATCATCGCCGACATCGTGCCCGCCTCCGAGCGCGGCAAGTACCTCGGCCCGCTCGGCGCGATCTTCGGCCTCTCGGCCGTCGCCGGCCCGCTGATCGGCGGTTTCTTCGTCGACCACATGACGTGGGAGTGGGCCTTCTGGATCAACATCCCGGTCGGCATCGCGGCCTTCGCCGTCGCGTGGTTCGCGCTCACGCTGCCGAGCAAGCGGGCCGAGCGGCGCATCGACATCGCGGGCGTCGTGCTGCTGTCGATCGCCACGACCTGCCTCATCTTCTTCACCGAGTTCGGCGGCGGAGACTACGGCTGGGGCGCCTGGCAGACCTGGGCCTTCGGCGCGGGACTGCTCATCGCCGCGACCTCCTTCGTGATCGTCGAGGCGCGCGCGGACGACCCGATCATCCCGCTCGGCTTCTTCCGCAACCGCACCTTCGTCACCGCGACGGCCGTCGGCTTCGTGCTCGGCATCGGCATGTTCAGCGCGATCGCCTTCGTACCGACCTTCCTGCAGATGTCCTCGGGTACGTCGGCCGCCGAGTCGGGTCTGCTCATGATCCCGATGATGGTCGGCGTGATGGGCACCTCGATCGCCTCCGGCATCCTGATCTCCAAGAACGGCAAGTACAAGGGCTACCCGATCGCCGGCACGGTCGTGATGGCGGCCGCGATGCTCGCCATGACCTCGCTCGCCGCCGACACCCCGATCTGGCTCATCTGCGTGTACCTCTTCGTGTTCGGCGCCGGGATGGGCCTCATCATGCAGGTGGTCGTGCTCGTGGTGCAGAACTCGGTCGCTCCGAAGGACGTCGGCACCGCGACGAGCACGAACAACTACTTCCGCGAGGTGGGTGCGGCGCTCGGCGTGGCCGTCTTCGGCGCCCTGTTCACGAACCGGCTCAGCGAGCAGCTCACCGACGTCTTCACGGGCGCCGGGCAGTCCGCCGGCGACGCCGCGAACGCCACGGCCACCCTCGACCCGGCCGTGCTCAACCAGCTGCCGGACGCCCTGCGCGAGCAGGTCGTCAGCGCCTACGCGAGCTCGCTCGCCCCGGTGTTCTGGTATCTGCTGCCCTTCGTCGCCATCGCCTTCGTGCTGGCGCTCTTCATCAAGCAGATCCCGCTCGCGGACGTCTCGGGCATGGTCGCGCGCGGCGAGGCCGTCGCTGGGGAGGACGCCGAGCGGATGGAGGCCGAGCAGCGCTCCGGCGCCGCCGCTCCGGCCGCAGGCGGACGAGCGGATGCGGGGCCCCGCTCCTAACGGGGCGCCCGCACCCGCAGACGCAGCAGCAGCGCCGAGATCGCGATCACGGCGACGAGGAGGAGCAGCAGCACCGCTCCCCCGCCGATCACGATCGGCACGGGGATGGTGAGCGGCGCCTCGAGGATCGCCCCGAGGCTGCCGCTCACCTCGTGCGACACGGGCTCGGGCTGCTCGAGCTCGAATCCGCCGGCGATCGCGGCGCGCGGCTGGAACACCGCCTCCACCGTGTACGTCATCGCATCGCGCAGACGGTCGAAGCGCACGACCTCCGCCTCGGCCGCCTCGCTGCGCTCGACATCGATCGTGCGGGCCTCGACGACCCGCTGCTGACGCCCCTCGAGCAGTCGCACCTCCCAGGTGCCCGCGGGCACGGCACCGTTGCGCTCCACCCATTCGCCGCTGAGCTCCAGTCGCACGGCCCACGCGAGGGTGTCGTCCTCGGGCGCGCCGAGCGATGCGACGGTCGCCGCGAGCGGGAAGGACTCGACCGTGATCCGCAGCGGGTCGGCCGTCTCGGCACTGCTCAGCTCCGATCCGTCGGCCGGGACGAGCACCGCGCGCAGCTCGTGCTCGCCCGCCGCGAGCGGATCGCGATCGCGCGGCTGCGAGAGGTAGGCGGCTCCGCCCTCGGCGATCGGCAGACCCGAGGCCCAGGGCTCCTCCCCGCCGTCGAGGTAGACGTCGACCGTGCCGTCCTCGGTGCCGATGGACGGCAGCGGTCCGATCTCATGGAGCTCGGGCGCCGCGCGCTCGAGTCGCAGCTGCGCGTGCCAGCCGCTGCCGAAGTCGATCGTCAGCGACTCCTGCTGCCAGGCGATCTCCGTCGACACCGCGGCCGACGCGGGAGCAGCGACCAGGAGGGAGACGAGCGCCCCGAAGGCGACGGCCACCGCGACGAGGGAGCGCATCCGCTCACGCACGCGGCACCGCCTGACCGCCGGCGACGCTCGCATCGGCTCGGGCGACCCGTCGCTCCAGGCGGACCGCGAGCACGATCGCGGCGACGAGCAGCGCGAACGCGACCACGCCCGCGATCGCGACGGAGCCCGTCGGGATGGGCACGCTGTCGCCCACGGTCGGCTCAGGCTGCAGGGTCGGCGTGACCTCGACGACGGGGGCCGCGGCCGCGGAGGGCGAGGCGAAGGCCGCGGTGGCGGGCTGCTGCACGGAGACGTTGCCTGCGGCCTCGCCGCTCAGCGCGAAGGTGGCGCTGGCGGTGAAGGCGCCGTCGGCGGGCACCCCCGACCAGTACCAGGAGGTCGCGATCGGGCCCCCCGCGACGACGGTGCGCGACGCCTCGAAGACCTCCGCGCCGGAGGCGTCGGTCACCACCACCGCCCACGACCCCGCCGGCGTGCGCAGCGGCTGGTCGACGCGAGAGGAGTTCACGGACCCCAGGTAGTCCCCGCCGAGCTGCGCGGCGACGATCGCGCCGCCCGGGTCACCCGGATCGGCGACGATGCTCAGCGCCGCGGCGAGCGTGCCGGCATCGACCTCGATCTCGAGCGGCTCGACGGCGCGCAGCACGGCGCCGTCCGGCAGCGTCAAGGCAGCGTCCACACGGTGGGTGCCGACGGGGAGCGCGGCCGTGCCGCCCTTGATGGACCAGGACGCGACGGTCTCGCCCGCGGGGTCGGTGCTGAGACCGCCCGGCTCCGGCGGAGCGAAGCTGCCGGCCCGTGCGCTGAGATCGATGCGGCAGGCGAGCCGCTCCTCGCACAGATCGCCGAGTCCGTCCATGCGCAGCGAGCTCGCCACCGAGCCGCCGAAGACCGTCTCGAGCCGCGCGTCCGCCCACCGGATGCTCGGCGTCTGCGGCGCAGCGACGGCCGCGGACGCACCGAGGATCGCTCCGCCGAGGGCCGCGGTCGCGACGAGGACGGCGGCGATCCGCCGCCCGAGGCTGTGCATCCGATCAGGCTACTGAAACGGCGCGGCCCCGATCATCCGCCCGCGGGATGACGCGGATCGGGATGCGCGGGGCCGCGCCGAGAGGACGGGCGGCTCAGGCCTTGCCGAAGCCCGAGACGTCGCCGACGTACCGGGTGTTCTCGGCGGGCACCGGGTCGATCGCGGCGAGCGCGACCTCCGCGGCGAACTCCTGCACGTTGTAGAGCTTGCCGGCGTCCTCGCGACGGCTCGCGATGGCACCCGGGTTCGCCCGCTCCAGCAGCGTGGCGGTGATGGTGCCCTCGATCATGTCGCCCGAGACGACCACGAACTCGACGCCGGCCTCGGCCAGCGCGGGGATCTGCTCGCGAAGAGCATCCTCGCCGGCGCGCTTGCTGAGCGCGACGGGCACGTACTCGGGCATGGTCTCCACCGTGCGGATGAAGTGGGCCTGGTGGCTGGTGACGAACACGACGCGCGCGCCCTCGCCGAGCAGGGGGCGCGCCGCGGCCAGGAGGTTCACCTGGGCGTCGCGGTTGAGCTGCATGGCGTAGTCCTCGGCCATGCCGCCCTCCATGCCCCCGGAGGCGTTCATGACGAGCACGTCGAGGCCGCCCCACGCCTGCTCGACCTGGGCGAACATCGCCTGCAGCGAGGCCGGGTCGGTGAGGTCCGCGCCGATGGCGATGGCCTCGCCGCCGGCGGCCTCGATCTCGGCGACGAGCTTGAGCGCCCGCGCCTCCTTGTTGCGGTAGTTGATGACGACCTTCGCGCCGGCCGCGGCGAAGTAGCGCGCGGTGTCGGCGCCGATGCCGCGGGAGGATCCGGTGACGAGGGCACGACGGCCGGCGAGGGAGCCGGCGGGAAGGGGGTTGCTCATGACGCCCGATCCTACCGAAACGGGCATCCGCTCCCCCGGCGCAGCGCCGGGGCGCACTGATAGCGTCGGGGCGACGGAGCCGCGACGCTCCGCGGGGAGGCGGCGGTCATGTTCATCGATCTCGAGCAGTACGTCTGGATCGGCTGGCTCATCGTGATCGTGGTGCTGCTCATCGTCGAGCTGCTGACCTTCGAGTTCACGAGCCTCATGCTCGCGGTCGGATCGGTCGGCGGGCTCGCCACCTACATGGCCGGCGGCGAGTGGTGGCTGCAGATCATCGTGGCGGGCCTGGTCGCCGTCGCGCTGCTGTTCACGATCCGCCCCCTGCTGCTGCGCACCCTGCACAAGGGCCGCGACGATCGGCCGACCAACGTCGATGGGCTGCTCGGGCTGCAGGGCCGCGTGCTCGGCGGCCTCGGCCCGCTCGGCGGGCAGGTGAAGCTCGCGAACGGCGAGACCTGGACCGCCCGCTTCGCCCCCGAGGTGCCCGAGCTCACGCTCGCCGACGGCGACCGCGTCTCGGTCGCCACCATCGACGGCTCCACGGCCGTCGTCGTCCCCATCGAGAGGAACACGCCGTGACCGACTCCGGAACCTTCATCGGGCAGATCTTCGTGATCGCCCTGCTCGTCGTCGTCGCCATCTTCGTGCTGGTGGTGCTGGTGCGCTCGATCCGCATCGTGCCGCAGGCCACCGCCGGCGTCGTCGAGCGGCTCGGTCGCTACCACAAGACCCTCACGCCGGGCCTCAACGTGCTCGTGCCCTTCATCGACCGCATGCGGCCGCTCATCGACCTGCGCGAGCAGGTCGTCTCGTTCCCGCCCCAGCCGGTGATCACCGAGGACAACCTCGTCGTCTCCATCGACACGGTCGTCTACTTCCAGGTGACGGATGCGCGCGCGGCGACCTACGAGATCGCGAACTACCTCGGCGCCGTCGAGCAGCTCACCACGACGACCCTGCGCAACGTCGTCGGCGGGCTCAATCTCGAGGAAGCCCTGACCAGCCGCGACAACATCAACAGCCAGCTGCGCATCGTGCTCGACGAGGCCACCGGCAAGTGGGGCATCCGCGTCGGCCGCGTCGAGCTCAAGGCCATCGACCCGCCGCTCTCCATCCAGGACTCGATGGAGAAGCAGATGCGCGCGGAGCGCGACAAGCGCGCTCAGATCCTCACCGCCGAGGGCACCAAAGCCGCGGCGATCCTCGAGGCGGAGGGCTCGCGACAGGCGGCCATCCTCAAGGCCGAGGGGCAGGCGAAGGCCGCCGTGCTGGAGGCGCAGGGCGACTCCGAGGCTCAGGCGCTGCGCGCCCAGGGCGAGTCGCAGGCCATCACGACCGTCTTCGAGGCCATCCACACCGGCAAGCCCGACCAGATGCTCCTCGCCTACCAGTACCTCCAGACACTGCCGAAGCTGGCCGAGGGCGATGCGAACAAGCTCTGGGTCATCCCGAGCGAGCTCACGGAGGCGCTCAAGGGCATCGGTGCGGCGTTCGGCCCCAAGGGCGGCGCGCCCACCCCGTGAGCAAGCCCTACTTCGCGACGCGGGGGCCCCGGCTGCTCGCGCACCGGGGCCTCGCCGTCGAGGCGCCCGAGAACACCCTCGCGGCGTTCATCGCCGCGCTGTCGGTCGGAGCGGACTACCTCGAGACCGACGCGCGCGCCTCGTCCGACGGCGTGGCGGTGCTGCACCACGACGCCGTTCTGCGGTTGCCGGCGCGCTACGACCGACCGGCCCAGGAGATCGTGATCGCCGAGACGCCGGCGCTCGCCCTCGAACGTCTCGACCTCGGCGCGGGCAGCGGCGTGCCTTCCCTGGCCGAGGCGCTGGCCGGGCTGCCCGAGGCGCGTTTCAACATCGACGTGAAGTCGGCGGATGCGGTGGGTCCCGTCGTCGAGGCGGTGCGCCGCGCGAAGGCCGCCGACAGGGTGCTGCTGACCTCGTTCTCGGCGAGCCGGCGGCGGCGGGCGACGACGGGTCTGGCCGGGGTCGCGACCTCGGCCGCGGGGGGCCCCCGGGGGGGGGGCGCCGGGGGGGGGCGCGGGCGGGGGGGGGCCCCCCGGGGGCC
>JASCOA010000109.1 GCA_029959365.1 Microbacteriaceae bacterium PS02343
GCGGATGCGGGACCGCCTGGTCCCGCATCCGCTCGGCTCACACCGCGGCGGAGGCCGCGTCGAGCGCGGCGACCTCGTCGGCGGCGAGCTGCAGGGTCGCGCCGGCGAGCAGCGCGGGCAGCTGCTCGAGGTTGCGGGCGCTCGCGATGGGGGCCGCGACCTCGGGCTTGGCGAGCAGCCAGGCCAGAGCCACGCTGGAGAGCTCGGCGCCGTGGGCGGCGGCGACCTCGTCGAGCGTGCCGACCACCTGCAGGCCGGCCTCCGTGAGGTAGCCCTCGACCTGACCGCCGCGCGAGGCGCCCTCGAGGTCGGCCTTCGTGCGGTACTTGCCCGCGAGGAAGCCGGCGGCGAGCGCGAAGTACGGCAGCACCGAGAGGTTCAGCTCGCGGGCGACGGGCGCGAGCTCCGCCTCGTAGGCGGTGCGCTGCACCAGGTTGTAGTGCGGCTGCAGGGCGACGGGCTTCGCCCATCCGTTCGCGTCGGCGATCGCGACCCACTCGCGGATGCGCGCCGCGCTGTAGTTGGAGACCGCCGTGTAGCGCACGAGCCCGTCCTCGACGAGCTGGTTGAAGGCGCCGACCGTCTCCTCGAGCGCGGTCGACTCGTCGTCGAAGTGCGCGTAGTAGAGGTCGATGCGGTCGGTGCCGAGGCGCGCGAGCGAGGCCTCGGCGGCAGCGCGCACGTTGCTGGCGGCCAGCCCCTTGAACTCGGGGTGGGTGCTGACCTTGGTGGCGATGACGACGTCGTCGCGACGGCCGCGGGCGCGCAGCCACGAGCCGATGATCGTCTCGGACTCGCCGCCGGAGTTGCCGGGCACCCAGGCGGAGTAGCCGTCGGCCGTGTCGACGAGGTTGCCGCCGCCGGCGACGAAGGCGTCGAGCACCTGGTGGCTGGTGGCCTCGTCCGCGGTCCAGCCGAAGACGTTGCCGCCGAGGGCGAGGGGGAAGACGTCGAGGTCCGAGTTGCCGAGCGTCGTCATGGGTGGTTCCTTCCGATCGGGGTTCGTCTTAACCCCAGCGCACGCGCGGCCGAGGTATTCCGTTCGTGACGGCGGAAGTCAGCGAGCGCTCAGCGGACTTCGGGCCTGACGCCGCAGGACCCGGGCGCGGGCGGCGGATCGCTCAGCGCCAGCCCTCCTCGAGGCCCTCGAGCAGCACCGCGGTGATCTCGGCGAGCTGCTCCACCTGCTCGGGCGCGAGCCGCGCGAGCAGCTTGCGGCGCACCTCGGCGGCCTGCTTCGGCGCGGCGCGGCGGATGAGCTGCAGGCCCTCGTGGGTGAGGCCGACGGTGACGACGCGGCGGTCGCCGTCGCCCTGCACCCGCTCGACCAGGCCCTGGTCCTCGAGGCGGCGCACCGCGTGGGTGAGGCGGCTCTGCGAGAAGCGCAACCGCTGGGCGACGTCGCTCATGCGCGCGCGGTGCTCCGGCTGCTCGAACAGCGCGATGAGGATGCCGTAGTAGGCGTGCGGGATGCCCTCGAGCTGCTGCAGCTGGCGGTCGAGCGTCGCCTCCAGCAGCTGGGCGGTGAGCACCAGCCCTCGCCACGCGTCCTGCTCGCGCGGGGACGGGTTCTCGGGCATGCGGCCACCGTATCGTCCGGGGTCGCGGCGCCCGGACCCCCGCGCCGGGGCACGGCCCGCACTGCGCTCGGCGGCTCGCCCGAGCGGATGCGGTCGGCGCTGGCGGACGACGCCGCACGGAATAGTTGAGGGTTCAAGTATGTTGTCATCATCATGAGCACTCAGGACCTCCTCGACCCGCGCACGAGCATGGGCCGGGTGACCCTGCTCGTCGAGCACCTCGACCGCATGACCGCCTACTACGAGCTCGGCGTCGGGCTCGAGATCCTCGAGCAGGGCACCGCGCACACCGTGCTGGGTCGCGGCGGGGTGGCGTCGCTGCGCCTCGAGCACGCGCCGCACCTCAAGCACGCGCCCCGCTCATCCGCCGGGCTGTTCCACACCGCGGTGCTGTTCGCCACCCGCGCCGAACTCGCGGCGGCCGTCTACTCGGTGGCCACGCGGTTCCCGCAGTCGTTCACCGGTTCGAGCGACCACCTGGTCAGCAACGCCTTCTACTTCGACGACCCCGAGGGCAACGGCGTGGAGCTCTACTGGGACCTGCCGCGCGACGAGTGGCGCTGGAACGGCTCCCAGGTCGAGATGGGCACGCTCGCCCTCGACCCGAACGCCTTCCTGCGCACCCACCTCAGCGCTGACGGCGCCGACGCCGCCTCGGGCGACGACCGCGCGCTGCGGGCGATCCGCGGCGGTCAGGCCCAGGTGGGCCACGTGCACCTCAAGGTCGGCGACATCACCACCGCCGAGGCGTTCTACGTCGACGCGCTCGGCTTCGAGCGCATGACCCGCTTCGGCGACCAGGCCAGCTTCATCGCGGCCGGCGGCTACCACCACCACATCGGCATGAACACCTGGCAGAGCCGCGGCGCCGGCGACCGCACCCCGGCGCTCGGCCTCGGCCAGGTGTCGATCCTGGTGCCGACGACCGAGGACGTGCTGGCGGTGGACGAGCGGATGCGCGCCCACGGCGTGCAGACCCGTCACGACGGCGAGACGCTCCGCTTCGACGACCCCTGGCGGAACCTCGTCACGGTCGCCGTGCAGGGCATCGACCCCGCGGACTCCCCGAAGCCGCAGCCGATCCCGGTCAGCTGAGCCCGGAGGGCGCACGACGAAGGCCCGGGCATCGCCCGGGCCTGATCGTTCGCGTCAGCTGAGTTCGCGCAGCAGTTCGACGGCCTCGTCGAAGTCGAGCTTCTGCCCCACCTCGACCGCCGTCGCGTACACGGGTCCGTGCAGCACGACGTGCACCTTGCCGGCCTGCTCGACGTAGCCGCGCACGCTGCCGGAGGTGCCGAGCCGGTAGACCCCGGTTTCGAGCTTCTCGACGAGCAGCTCGCCCTCGGGCGTCGACCAGGCGGCGCTGCTCTGGGCCTCCTCGCGCACGTCCTGGCGACGCACGCGCGGGGCGCGAGTGCGGACGGGTTCGAGGATGCTCGTCATGGTGGGACTCCCTGCAGGCCTATCGAACGAGATCGGCACCGATCTCGTGGAACTCAAGAAGCGTCCGCGCGAGTGCAGACGGATTCAGAGTCGCATCAGTCTGGGCCCGTGAACAGGGGGCGACCACTCCCTGGCAGGGGCCTCCCAGTGTCGGCAGCGGCGAGACGCAGCCGCCTACGCTCTCGCGGTACGTCTCGGGGAGGGAGAGCGGATGCGCGTGCTCGGCGTACTGGCGGTGACGCTCATCGGCATGACCGGCATGACCGGCGCCGGATTCTGGGCGGCACGTCACGGGGAGGCCGGCAGTTGGATGATCGGGCCGACCAGCCTCGCCACGGCGACCGCGGTGCTCGCGCTCAGCCTCGTCTGGTCGCTGCCCGGCGATCCGCGCACCGATCCTCGCTGGCGGAGACGCTGGAACTGGATCTCCAGCGGCTGCGCGATCAGCGGCGTCGCGAATGCCGTATGGGTCGGCGCGCTGCTCGGCGCGCAGGGTGTCCATCCGACGCTCGTCATCGTCGGGGCGCTCGCCGTGCCGGGCTACATCGGGCTCGCCGCGCTGATCGGGGAGCGCCTGCGGCGGGTCGAGGCCCGGTCGCCGCAGTACTGGCAGCGCACCGGGCCACGGCCGCTCCTGGTCGGAGTGGCGATGGGTGCGGTGCTCGCGGGCGCGATGCAGTTCGGCCTCGGCAGAGCGGATGGTGCGGACCCGCTGGCGGTCCTGCCCTTCGCCGTGCAGGCGGTCGTCCTGGGTGCGTTCGGCGGAACGCTGGTGCGCGTCTTCCCGCTCTCCTTCGCCGTCAACCGAGCACTGGGCGCCGACCCCGCGGTCCGTCGCGCCATCAGCAAGGCGGTGCTGCAGAACCGCCCGGTGCCCGACGAGCATCTCGAGAGTGCAGCACGGTACGCGGCTATCGGCAGGCACGCCCAGGCCTGGCTGCTCGCGATGCTCGGGCTCATCTACGTGATGAACGCGATGACGCAGCTGCGCGATCTGGTCGGCGGCGCGCACCATCCCCTGCCGCTGATCCTCATCGCTGGCCTGACCGTCGTCTACGCGGTCTGCCTCCCGGCGGTCCTCCGCCAGCAGCGCCGCCTCGCCCGCTACAGCGACGCGCATCCGGTGCCGGTCGGCGCCCCCGCCTGACCGGCCGCGCACCGCTTGCGCAATATGAGCCGAGCGTCCGTCCGCACCCCCATCCGCTCGCCTAGCGTGAGGGCATGACCTCGAAGCTGCAGACCCTCATCGTGGCCGGCGCCAGCGGCGACCTCGCCGAGCGCCTCCTCCTGCCCGGCCTGGCCTCCCTGCTGGAGCGCGATCACGGCACGGCGGATGCGCGCCGCGTGCGCCTCATCGGCACCTCGCGCCACGAGTGGGAGGACGGCCAGTGGGCCTCCCTGCTCGAGCGGGCCAGCGAGTCGGCAGGCCTGGACAAGGGCCGTCTGCACGAGCTGCTGGAGCACGACGAGGCCCGCACCGCCGACCCGGCGAAGCCCGACGACCTGCGCGAGCTGCTCGACGCGGTCGAGGGCGAGCCCGTGCTCTACCTGGCCCTGCCGCCGGGAGCGACCGAGCGCATCCTCGACGCCCTGCTCGAGGTCGGCGTTCCCGACGACCTGCGCATCGTGGCCGAGAAGCCCTTCGGCGACTCGCTCGAGTCGGCCCGCCACCTCAACGAGCACATCCTCAAGGTCGTGCCCGAGGAGCGCGTCTTCCGCGTCGACCACTTCCTCGGCATGGGCCCGGTGCTCGACGTGCTGTCGCTGCGCTTCGGCGGCCGGCTGCTCGAGCAGGTCTGGAACGCCGAGCACGTCGAGCGGGTCGAGATCGTCGACGACGAGTCGATCGCGCTCGAGGGCCGCGCCGACTTCTACGACAAGACCGGCGCGCTCGCCGACATGCACCAGAGCCACCTGCTGCAGGTGCTCGGCCTCGTCGCCATGGAGCGCCCCGAGCGCCTCGACGCCGACGGCCTGCGCGACGCCGTCATCGCGGCGCTCGACGCCACCTGGTTCCCGAACGACGACCCGGCCGCCGCCAGCCGCCGCGGCCGCTACACCGCGGGCACGAGCAACGACCGCGACATCCCCTCCTACGCGGACGAGGACGGCGTCGACGCCTCGCGCGGCACCGAGACGCTCGCCGAGCTCGAGCTCGAGGTGCGCACGGAGCGCTGGAAGGGCGTGCCCTTCGTGCTGCGCTCCGGTAAGGGCATCGGCAGCCCGAGCCGGCACATCGACCTGCTGCTGCGCGCGCCCGAGCCGCTCGAGGGCCTCGAGGCGGCGCCCGCCGGACGCATCCGAATCGACCTCGGCGTGCGCGGTGGGATCCACGCGAGCACCGCGCTGCACGGCGACCCCGACCCCTTCGCCGGCGAGCCCGCGCGGCTCGAGGTCGACTCCGGCCGCGACCCGCTGCTGCCCTACGGCCAGGTGCTCGTCTCGGCGCTCGACGGCGACCTTCGCCTGAGCGTGCGCGGCGACGCAGCCGAGCGCTGCTGGGCCATCGTCGAGCCGGTGCTCGCCGCCTTCCGCGCCGACGAGGTCGCGCTGCAGGAGTACCCGGCCGGCAGCAACGGCTTCGAGGACAGCCTCGTCACGACCGCCTGAGCGGCGACGTGCGGGACGCGGCCGCCGGATAGACTGGCCACGTCCTGCCGCCCCTTCCCCTTTTACGGAGCTCACCGGTGCCCACCATCGTCGTCGACGTCATGCCCAAGGCCGAACTGCTGGACCCCCAGGGCAAGGCGGTCGCAGGAGCCCTGGCGCGCCAGGGTTCGACCCGCTTCACCGACGTGCGCATCGGCAAGCGCTTCGAGCTCACCGTCGAGGGCCCGGCCGACGAGGCCGTGCTCGCCGAGGTGCGCGAGATCGCCGCGAACCTGCTCAGCAACGATGTGATCGAGGACGTCGTCGCGATCACGGTCGTGGACTGACCGCCGTGCGCATCGGCGTCGTCACCTTCCCCGGCTCGCTCGACGACCGGGACGCGCAGCGCGCGGCCCGCATCGCCGGCGCCGAGGCCGTGCCGCTCTGGCACGGCGACCACGACCTCCAGGGCGTCGACGCGGTCGTGCTGCCCGGCGGCTTCAGCTACGGCGACTACCTGCGCGCCGGCGCCATCGCGGCCCGCGCCGCGATCATGACCGAGATCGTCGAGGCGGCGGGCAAGGGTCTTCCCGTGCTCGGCATCTGCAACGGCTTCCAGATGCTCGTCGAGGCGCACCTGCTGCCCGGCGGCCTCATCCGCAACGCCCACCAGCAGTTCATCCGGCGCGACCAGGTGCTGCGCGTCGAGAACAACTCCACCGCCTGGACGCACGGCTTCGAGGCCGGCCAGGAGATCGTCATCCCGATGAAGAACGCCGACGGCAACTTCATCGCCGACGACGAGACCCTCAAGCGCATCGAGGGCGAGGGTCTCGTGGCCTTCCGCTACGCCGGCGGGGTCAACCCGAACGGCTCGCTCGACGACATCGCCGGGCTCACCAACGCTCGCGGCAACGTCGTGGGCCTCATGCCGCACCCCGAGCACGCCGTCGAGGCGGGCTTCGGACCGGATACGGATGCGGCCATGAAGTCGGGCGTCGACGGCCTCGTGATGTTCCGATCGGTCATCGAGCGGACCCTGCAGACCGCCTGATGCACCTGCTGAGCCCCAAGCAGGTCTTCCGGATCGTCTCGATCCTGGAGGCCGTCACCTGGACCGGCCTGCTCATCGCGATGGGCCTGCGCTACCTCGCGCAGCAGGAGGTCGCCTTCTTCTTCGCGGTCGGGCTCGCGCACGGCTTCGTGTTCCTGGCCTTCGTGGTCGTCACCGTCGTCGTCGGGCTCAACCAGCGCTGGGGCCTCGGCCGCATCGCGCTGGTCGCGCTCAGCGCGCTGCCGCCGTACGTGACGCTCATCGCCGACGTGCTGCTCGAGCGGCGCGGCCTGCTGGCCGGGCCGTGGCGCACCGAGGCGACGGACGATCCGCGCGACGCGCATCCGATCGACCGCTTCTTCCGCTGGTGGATCGCGCGGCCGTGGCTGCTCGCGGCCGTCATCGTGGTGGGCGTCGTCGCGGTCACCGCGGCGCTGCTCGTCGTGGGGCCTCCCGGCGGCTGAGCCCGCGCTCCGAGACCCTTCCCAACGGGTGGGGCGGAGGCGCAGGATGAGGACCACTCGAGCGAGGAGGTCCCCATGTCATCCACCGCCGTCAAGGACCCGGGTGCGGAACCGAAGCTGAAGCGGGCCATCGGTCCCAAGCTGCTGCTGCTCTTCATCGTCGGCGACATCCTCGGCACGGGCGTCTACGCGCTCACCGGGCAGGTGGCCGCCGAGGTCGGCGGCGCCGCCTGGCTGCCGTTCCTCATCGCCTTCGGCGTCGCGCTCGTGACCGCGTTCTCGTACCTCGAGCTCGTGACGAAGTACCCGCAGACGGCGGGCGCGGCGCTCTACGTGCACAAGGCGTTCGGCGTCCACTTCGTCACCTTCCTCACCTGCTTCATCGTGATGTGCTCGGGCATCACGAGCGCATCCACCGCCTCGCAGGCGTTCGCCGCGAACCTCGGCGTGGGCTTCGGCCTCGAGCTCTCCAACACCGCCGTGATGCTCATCGCGATGGGCTTCATGCTGCTCGTCATGGCGGTCAACTTCCGCGGCGTCAGCGAGAGCGTCGGGGCCAACGTCGTGCTCACGCTGATCGAGCTGAGCGGCCTGGTGATGGTGATCCTCATCGGCTTCTGGGCGATCGGCGGCGGGAACGCCGACCTCTCGCGCGTCGTGCTCTTCGAGACCCCGGGCGACAAGAGCCTGCTGATGGCGATCAGCACGGCCACGAGCCTCGCGTTCTTCGCGATGGTCGGCTTCGAGGACAGCGTCAACATGGCCGAGGAGACCAAGGACCCGGTCAAGATCTTCCCGAAGGTCATGCTCACCGGCCTCGGCATCACCGCGGTGATCTACGTGCTCATCTCGATCTGCGCCGTCGCGATCGTGCCGATCGGCGAGCTCGCCGACAACGAGACCCCGCTGGTGACGGTCGTGCAGACCGCGGCCCCCGGCTTCCCCATCGGGCAGATCCTGCCCTTCATCTCGATGTTCGCGGTGGCCAACTCGGCCCTCATCAACATGATGATGGCCTCGCGCCTGCTCTACGGCATGAGCCGGCAGGGCGTGCTGCCGCGCTTCCTCGGCAAGGTGCATCCGAAGCGGCAGAGCCCTTACGCGGCCATCGTCTTCACCACGGCGCTGTCGCTCGCCCTCATCGCCTGGGTCTCGCTCTCGCCCGAGTCGCCCATCGTGGCGGTGCTCGGCGGCACCACCTCGCTGCTGCTGCTCTCGGTCTTCGCGGTGGTGAACGTCTCCGTGCTCGTCCTGCGCCGCGACAAGTCCGACGATGCGCACTTCAAGGCCGGCAGGGTGCTGCCCGTCATCGGCGTCGCCGCCTGCCTCTGGCTCGTGCTGCCGTTCAGCTCGGGGCGCGGCGCCGAGCAGTACGCCCTGGCCGGCGGCCTGCTCGTGCTCGGCGTGCTGCTCTGGCTCGTCACGTTCATCGACAACAGGCGCCGCGGGGTCGTGCCGACCGAGTCGCCGGTGCGCGCGGAGCAGTAGCCGCTGTCCCCGCGGACGAGCGGATGCGCGTCCGCAGGAATCGATACCGCGCGCGTCAGCGCTCCAGCTGCTCCAGGAACCGCCCGGTCGCCGCGGCGATCTCCGGCGATCGCGTGCGGTGCAGGTAGTGATCGCCCTCGAGGAGCACGACCTCGCCCCGTTCGACGCTCGCGGCCTGCCGCTCGTGCAGCTCGACCCAGCCGTCGACCTCCTCCTCGTCCGAGACCACGAACAGCAGCACCGGCAGCTCCCGGGCGAAGGTCGCGCCGCTGACGTCCGCGAAATTGCGCACCGCGTGGTCCATCTCGTCGACCAGCGTCGGCGCGGTGGCGTTCCTCGCCGCGAGCCCGCGCATCCGCTCCACGGTCGCCTCGTCGTAGTCCGCTCCCTCGTAGGGGTCCGGCGCGATCGACTGGAGCGCCCGGGTGATGCCGAGGTCGCTCAGCAGCACCATGGCCTCGGAGGGGATGGGCTCCTCCGACCCGGGCTGATCGGGCACGCTGCTGTCGATGCCGACGAACGCGACGATCTCGTCGGGGTAGGCAGCGGTGTAGGTGAGCGCGTAGATGCCGGCGATCGAGTGGCCCATCAGCACGTAGCGGTCGACGCCGAGCTGCTGCAGCGCCTCGTGCACCTCACGGGTGATGTTCTCGGCGGTGCGCGGCACGTCGGTCTGGTCGCTGAGCCCCGTGCCGAAGGGCTCGACGGCGACGACCCGGTACGTCTCGTCGAGCTCGTCGATGAGCGGCTCGAAGTCGAGCGCCGGGGCCGTGGTGCCGAGGCCCGGCAGCAGGACGATCGTCTGGTCGTGGTCGCCGCTGACGAGCACGTTCATCCGTCGGCCGTCGACCGTCACGCGCTCGCCGTAGTCGCCGATGCTCGAGGTCTCGGAGCTCGTGGCCACGGCCTCGACCGTCGCGGTCGTGGCGACGAGGAGCACGGGGACCGCCACGAGGGCGGCGACGGTGACGATGGCGATCTTGAGGGGCTTCTTCATGGTTCTTCCGACTGCGTGGTGGGGTGCGCGGCGCCACCGGCACCGCACTCCTCAGCACATCGCCTCCGCCGTCGCCGCGGCAGTGCCGCCGATCACCCGCCGCGGTTACATCTGTCACCACGACCCGTGACCGCTCGGGTGCCGCTCCCCGCGGACGAGCGGATGCGCGCCCGCCGCTCCCGCACCGCTGACGCACGAGCGCCCCGGCCCGTCGGGGCCGGGG
>JASCOA010000010.1 GCA_029959365.1 Microbacteriaceae bacterium PS02343
GGGCGGCACCATCTGGTGCCGCCCCTCCGTCGTGCCGTCCCGTACGGAACCGATCGGCACCCCGCTGAGGCGGGACCGCGAGAGGTCGTCGCAGGTCGGCCCCGCTCGGTGCGGGAAACGCAGGAGCGAAGCGACGAGCGGATGTACGGAGCCGGCGACGCGCGCGGTGCACGTCGTGATCCGCCTGCGTTTCCGACAGGGGAGTACCGGAGCGCAGGCGTCCTCGACGCGGCAGGGATCGATGGAGGACGGCGGCTCGACGGCGACCGCGGCGGGAAGCGGTCCGCTCTCAGCTCGCGTCGCGCTGCTGGCGGCGCAGTCGCAGGCGCAGGGCGCGCTGCTCGGGCAGGCTCCAGCCGAAGCGCACGGCGAGCACGCGGATGACGGCCGTCACGAGCACGCAGATCGTCGCCGCAGCAGCGATGGGTGCGCCGGCGAGGGCGAGCAGCAGCAGCGAGACGCTGCCGACCGCCGCGGGGATCGCGTAGATGGGGCCCACGTGCATGATGCCGATCGGCAGCCCCAGCAGGATCTCGCGCACGATGCCGCCGCCGACCGCGGTGATGACGCCGAGGAAGATGGCGGGCAGCTCCGCCACCCCGAGGGTGAGCGCCTTGGTCGTGCCGATCGCGGCGAAGAGGCCGATCGCCAGCGCATCGAGGCCGGTGATCGCCCAGTCGACGCGGCGGAACACGTGCCCGAGCGCCATGCCCACCAGCGCGGCGAGGGTCGCGACCGCCAGGTACCAGTTGGTCGTGAACGCCACGGGCGTCACACCAAGGAAGACGTCGCGCAGCAGCCCGCCGCCGAGCCCGGCGGCGATGCCGATCACCGCGACGCCCAGCAGATCGAGCCGGCGGTCGCGGTACGCGGCCACCAGCAGCGCGCTCTGCAGACTGCAGACGGCGATGGCGAGCAGGTCCGCCCAGAGGGGGACGACGAGGGCCTCGACGATCACCTGGCAACCGTAGCCGAGCGGCGCGGCAGCGGACGACCCGCAGCCGGCGGGGAGGATAATCGCCGGGTGCCCCTCTACCGTGACGAGGCCGTCGTGCTGCGCACCCACAAGCTGGGCGAGGCCGACCGCATCCTGACCATGCTGACCCGACAGCACGGCAAGGTGCGCGCGGTCGCCAAGGGCGTGCGCCGCACCTCCAGCCGCTTCGGGTCGCGGCTCGAGCCCTTCATGGTCGCCGACGTGCAGTGCTACGAGGGCCGCAACCTCGACACGATCACCCAGGCGGAGTCGCTGGCCAGCTACGGCGCCACGATCGCCGGCGACTACGGCGCCTTCACGGCGGCCAGCGCCATGGTGGAGGCAGCCGACCGGCTCACCGAGGACGAGGGCTCGCTGCAGCAGTACCTGCTGCTCGTCGGCGCGCTGCGATCGCTCAGCCGCAGCGAGCACGAGGCCGGGCTCACGCTCGACTCGTACCTGCTGCGGGCGCTCTCGATCGCGGGCTGGGCACCGAGCTTCGTCGACTGCGCCGTCACGGGGGCTCCCGGCCCGCACCGGTACTTCGTGCCCCAGCTCGGCGGCGTCGTGGCCGACGAGGTCGCGCCGCCGGGCGCCGCGAGGCTGGACGCCGGCACGCTCGACGTGCTCGGCGCGCTGCTCGCCGGGGACTGGCCCGTCGCCGAGGAGGCCCCCGAGCGCAGCCGAGCGCAGGCCAGCGGCGCCGTCGCCGCCTACGCGCAGTTCCACCTGGAGCGCGGTCTGCGCTCGCTGCAGCACGTGGACCGCAGCGGACCGGAGCTGCCGCGCCGCGCATCCGTCCGTCCGCCCATCGGGCCGGTCGACCTCCTCCCAGTCCCCACGGACCCGGCGGCGACCGATCGAGCGGATGCACCCGTCGCGCGACCGGCCTCGCCCGGCCGAGCGGATGCGTCTCCCGAGACGCCCGCTCAACCGGCCGGCATCTCGATCGCGCGCGTCGCAGCGTCGCCCACCACCGCAGCAGCGCCCGCAGGGCACCCCGAGCACCAGGAGCCCCCCGCGTGAGCCGTCGCGTCATCCCCGCCGAGCCCTTCCGTCCGATCGACTGGACCGGGCAGACGCCGCCGGACCTGCCCGCATCGGCCGTACCTCAGCACGTCGCGATCGTGATGGACGGCAACGGCCGCTGGGCGAACCAGCGGGGACTCACGCGTGTGGAGGGGCACAAGGCAGGCGAGGCGGCGCTGCTCGACGTGGTGGCCGGGGCCCTGCAGCTGGGCATCAAGCACATCAGCGTCTATGCGTTCAGCACGGAGAACTGGAAGCGCAGCCCCGACGAGGTGCGCTTCCTCATGGGCTTCAACCGGGAGGTGCTGCACCGCCGCCGCGACCAGCTGAACGACTGGGGCGTGCGCATCCGCTGGGCCGGTCGCAAGCCGCGGCTGTGGCGCAGCGTCATCGACGAGCTGCAGCACGCGGAGCGGATGACCGCGCACAACGCGAAGCTGACCCTGACGATGTGCGTCAACTACGGCGGCCGCAACGAGATCGTCGACGCGGTGCGCGGTCTCGCCGAGGAGGTCGCCGCCGGACGGATGAAGCCCAGCGGCATCACCGAGAAGGCCATCCAGCGCGCGCTCTACACGCCGGAGATGCCCGACGTCGACCTCTTCGTGCGCTCGAGCGGCGAGCAGCGCACGAGCAACTTCCTGCTCTGGCAGTCGGCGTACGCCGAGATGGTCTTCCTCGACACGCTCTGGCCCGACTTCGGCCGCACCCAGCTCTGGGACGCCGTCGAGCGCTACGCCGGCCGCAACCGCCGCTTCGGCGGCGCGGTGGACACGCCGACCGATACACCGCAGGGCTGACGTCGCGGCGCATCCGCTGTCGCTAGCCTGATCCCGTTCACCGGGGGAAGGGCAGCTCATGCGCCGATCGATCCAGGGCGCCGTCGCCCTCCTGTCCGTGCTGGTCGTCGCGGGGTGCTCCGCGCCGTCGCCGGAACCGACCGAGGCACCGCCGACCGCGAGCCCGGCTCCCACCCCGAGCGCTCCCGCGGAGCCCGTCGCCGACTGGACGCTCCCGGCCGACTGCACGGCGCTCGCTTGGACCGACGTCACGCAGGCGCAGGAGGAGTACGGCGATGTCGTGCAGCAGACCTCCGCCGAGCTCGTCGCCGCTCTCGTGGGACCCGAGGCGGAGATCGTCTCCTGTCTCAGCGGACCGGCGAACTCCGACGCCGTGATCACCTGGGCAGCCGCGCGCTTCGACGCGTCGACCATCGACGAGCGGATCGCCGCAGCGCTCGCCGAGGGCTTCGAGACGGTATCGGACCAGCAGCTGGAGGACGGGGTGCGCAGCGTGCGCCTGGCGCAGCCCGTGCCGGTGGACGGGGTCGGCGAGGCCTTCCTCGACCTCATCGGCGATGCAGCCCTCTTCTTCGGCAACAGCAACGAGTACGGCGCCGAGTCGCTGCTCCGCATGGCCGACCACCTCGGCCTGCCGACCGCGTCGAACTGGCGGCTGCCGAACGGCTGCGAGCGGCAGATCGAGAGCTGGACGCCCTTCGCCGACTTCGTCGCGGCGAACGGATGGACCTCGAAGCGGATGCCCGGCGAGACCGACCCGGATTACTCGCTCATGGCCCGACTCGACTACCCGGGCACCGACATCACCTGCCTCTGGGGGCTCGAGGCCTCCGACTGGCTGCACTACCTGTCGATCTCGCGTTTGGACGCGACGGCGCGCGACGCGGTGCTCACGGGCTTCGCAGCCGAGGGGTACGTCACCACCGAGGCCGATGACCACCTCCTGCTGCTGAGGGACGTCGGACCGGCCTCCATCGGTGGGCTGCGCGTCGATGCGGCGATCGTCACCGAGGATGCACTGGTGCACGCCGAGGTGCTGGACGGGCTCGACGCAGACCAGGCGACGGCATCGATCGAGGAGTTCGCCCGCAGCGTCGGCGTCATCGGCTGACTCGAGGACCCGTCCGCCGGGACCAGGCGGCGCGCGGGCCGAGCATCCGCGGCTCCCTTCCGACCGTCGCTGCCGAGATCCGCGATATCGGGGCAGGTCGGTCGTGCGCGCCGGAAACGCAGGCTCCTCGCATCCGCTCGTCCGTCGTTCCCGAGGCGGCAGTGCCGCGGCTGCGCTTCCATCCTGCGTTCCCGACGTCAGCGCCGGGCGGCTCGCGCACGACCCAGTCGTCTCGACGGCGCCCTGCTACTTCGAGTCACGATTACCAGAACCGGGGCGCTGCGGTTACGCTGACTTCGAGTCACCCCGACTCGAACCGATCCAGCGAAGACGGAGCCCATGGACGAGCAGCCGCAGCTCGCCGTCTCGACGGTGATCTTCTCCTTGCGCGACAGCGAGCTCTGGACGCCGCTCGTGCGCCGCATCCGCCAGCCGTTCCGGGACCGCTGGGCGCTGCCCGGCGGCTGGGTGCAGCCCCAGGAGGGCCTCGAGGCCACGGCAGCCCGCAAGCTGCTCGAGACCACGGCGCTCGACCCCACCTACCTCGAGCAGCTGTACTGCTTCGGCGACATCGGGCGCTCGCCGAGCGGCCGCGTCGTGAGCATCGTCTACTGGGCGCTGGTGCGCCCCGAGCAGGCCGAGCTCGCCAGCGACGGCGAGAACGTGCGCTGGTTCCGAGCGGATGCGCTGCCCGGCCTCGCGTTCGACCACAACCGCATCGTCGAGTACGCCCTCTGGCGGCTGCGCAACAAGATGGCCTACAGCTCGATCGCGCACGGCCTGCTCGGCGAGACCTTCACGCTCGCGGAGCTGCGCGGCGTGCACGAGGCCGTGCGCGGCACGACGCTCGACCCCGCGAACTTCCGTCGCCAGGCCCTCGCCGGCGGCAGCATCGTGCCCACCGGCGAGCACCTCGTCGGCGCGTCCCACCGGCCCCCGGCTCTGTACCGCTACACCGACGCGACGCTCGTCGATCAGGGGCCGCTGCTCGCATCCGCTCTCACCGACAGAGAGGACTGACCACCGTGTCATCCGTCGCCAGCACCATCGAACGCATCCGCATCGGCGCAGAGGCCGGTGAGACCTGCACGCCGGAGCTCGCCGACGGCCCGTGGACCATCGACCGGCTGCCCATGCCGACCTACGGCCCCGGCGCATCGATGACCGACGTGATCCCGACCGGCTCGCCCCGCCAGGGCGCGCTGCCGCAGGCCTACCGCGACGCCCCGAACGACGAGCTGCACGAGCGCATCCGCGCCGCCAAGGCGACGCTGGGGGAGCGGGTCGTCGTGCTCGGCCACTTCTACCAGCGCGACGAGGTCGTGCAGCACGCCGACTTCCTCGGCGACTCGTTCCAGCTCGCGAACGCCGCGCAGACCGTGCCCGACGCGGAGACGATCGTGTTCTGCGGCGTGCACTTCATGGCCGAGACGGCCGACATCCTCGCCCAGGAGGGGCAGCGGGTGATCCTGCCGAACCTCGCCGCCGGCTGCTCGATGGCCGACATGGCCGACATCGACAGCGTCACCGACGCGTGGGAGCAGCTCGAGGCGATCTACGGCACCGAGCCGGACGCGCAGGGCCGGGTGCCGATCATCCCGGTGACCTACATGAACTCCTCCGCAGCGCTCAAGGGCTTCTGCGGCGATCACGGCGGCATCGTCTGCACCTCGTCGAACGCGGCGACGGTGCTCGAGTGGGCCTTCGAGCGCGGTCAGCGCGTGCTCTTCTTCCCCGACCAGCACCTGGGCCGCAACACCGCCAAGGCCATGGGAGTGCCGCTCGAGCGGATGCCGATGTGGAACCCCCGCAAGGAGCTCGGCGGCAACGACGAGCAGGGGCTGCTGAATGCGCAGGTCGTGCTCTGGCACGGCTTCTGCAGCGTGCACAAGCGCTTCAGCACCGCCCAGATCGACAAGGCCCGCGTGGACTTCCCGGGGGTGCGGGTGATCGTGCACCCGGAGTGCCCGATGGAGGTCGTCGACGCCGCGGACGAGGCCGGCTCGACCGACTACATCCGCAAGGCCGTCGCCGCCGCGACCGAGCCCACCACCTTCGCGATCGGCACCGAGATCAACATGGTCAACCGGCTCGCGGCCGAGTTCCCGCAGCACACGATCTTCTGCCTCGACCCGGTCGTCTGCCCCTGCTCGACCATGTACCGCATCCACCCCGGCTACCTCGCGTGGGTGCTCGAGGAGCTCGTGGCAGGACGGGTCGTCAACCGGATCTCCGTCGACGCCGAGGTCACGGCCGGCGCGAAGGTCGCCCTCGAGCGGATGCTCGCCGCACTGCCCACGGGCATCGCCCCGTCGGCTGCCGGCTCAGCTCCCGCGGCGCGCTAGGCGACGAGCGGATGCGCGTCATCGTCGTCGGCAGCGGCATCGCCGGACTCGTGGCCGCGATCCGCGCCGCCCGGTCGCACGAGGTGCTGCTGGTGACCAAGGGGGCATTGGAGGAGGGGAGCACCCGGCACGCGCAGGGCGGGATCGCCGCGGCGCTCTTCGATGGCGACAGCGTCGAGGCGCACATCAGGGACACCCTCGCCGCCGGCGCAGGTCTCTGCGATCCCGAGGCGGTGCGCGTGCTCTGCGAGGAGGGTCCGCAGCGCGTGCGCGACCTCATCGCCTTCGGCGTGGACTTCGACCGCGACCCGTCCGGCGCGCTCGCGCGCGGGCTCGAGGCCGCGCACTCGGCCCCGCGCATCCTGCACGCCGGCGGCGACGCGACCGGCGCCGCGATCGAGGCGGCGCTCGCCGCGGCGGTCCGCACCGCCGCGTTGGAGATCGTCGAGCACGCGATGCTCGTCGACCTCGTCGTCGCCCACCCCGTGGCGCCGGTGGCCCGCACCCCCCTGTCGGAAACGCAGGCGCTTCGCGGGCCCGACTCGCGCATCCGCTCGGCGGAGCAGATCGTGGAGGACGAGGCTCCTGCGTTTCCGACGGCGAGCGCGAGCGGAGCCGAAGCCCGAGGCGCACGCGTCGTCGGCGTCGAGCTGCTGATCGACGGAGAGCGCCGCGTCGAGCGAGCGGATGCGGTGATCCTCGCCACCGGCGGCGCGGGGCGCCTCTACTCCCGCACGACCAACCCGGGGGTCGCGACCGGCGACGGCATCGCGGCCGCGTGGCGCGCCGGGGCCGAGGTCGCCGACCTCGAGTTCGTGCAGTTCCACCCGACCGCGCTCGCCGACGGCTTCCTCGTCTCCGAGGCGGTGCGCGGCGAGGGCGCCGTGCTGCGGGACGCCGACGGCCGGCGCTACATGCCCGCCGTCGACGCGCGCGCCGAGCTCGCGCCGCGCGACGTCGTCGCCCGCGAGACCGCCCGCGTGATGGCGCGGCAGGACGACGCCCCGGCGCTGCTCGATGCGACCGCGGTGCCCCTCGACCTCATGGCGCGCTTCCCGAGCATCGACGCGCACCTCCGCGGCCTCGGCATCGACTGGACGCGCACCGCGGTTCCCGTCACCCCGGCCGCGCACTACACGATGGGCGGAGTCGCCACCGACCTGCGCGGGCGCACGAGCCTGCCCGGGCTGCTCGCCGTGGGCGAGGTCGCGCGCACCGGCGTGCACGGCGCCAACCGCCTCGCCTCCAACTCGCTGCTCGAGTCCCTCGTCTTCGCGTGGCGCGCCGCCGAGTCGCTCGCCGAGGCGCCGACCCTGCAGTCGACCCGTACCCCGCTGCGGGGAACGCAGGAGCCTCGCCGCTCCGAGACCGGGCGACCCGCAGCCCACCGCATCCGCATCGACGAGGCTCCTGCATTCCCGACGCGGGACCGCCCGGACCCCGACCTCCGGCACCGCGCGTCGGAAACGCAGGACGAGAGCGGATGCGTCAGCGCCGCCACAGCGCATCCGCTCGCCACCGCGCACCAAGCGCCTGCATTTCCGACAGGGGCGCCCGCACGTCCCCAGCCGCGCGGCACCTCCGCCCCCACCCGCGCCGACATCCAGGCGCTGGCCTGGCGCGACCTCGGTCTGGTCCGCGACGGCGCGGCGCTCGCCGCAGCCCTGAACACCCTCGCCGACTGGCAGATCGAAGGAACCTCCGTGCACGACCTCGAGAACCGCAACCTGCTCGACCTCGCCCGTCTCGTCGCCGAGGCCGCACTCGCCCGCACCGGCAGCGTCGGCGCGCATCACCGCAGCGACGACGCCGGTGCCCGGGCGGCCTCCGCATGAGCGCCTACCGCGAGGCCGTCGAGCGCGTCGTTCGGGCCGCCCTCGCCGAGGACGCCCCGTGGGGCGACGTCACAAGCGAGCACCTGATCCCCGCCGAGGCGGATGCCACGGCTAGCATCGTGGCTCGCGAGTCCGGCGTCTTCGCCGGCGGCGCCGCGGTCGAGGCGGCCTTCGAGCAGGTCGACGAGCGCATCCGCATCACCGACCTCGTCGACGACGGCAGCGCCTTCGGGACGGGAGCCGTCCTGGCGCGCATCGAGGGCCCGGCCCGCGGCGTCCTGCGCGGCGAGCGCATCGCGCTCAACCTCGCTCAGCGGCTCAGCGGCGTCGCGACCCTGACCGCGCGCTACGTCGCCGCGGTCGAGGGCAGCGGGGTCCGCATCGTCGACACCCGCAAGACGACGCCGGGGTTGCGGATGCTCGAGCGGTACGCCGTTCGCGCCGGGGGAGGTCGCAACCACCGCTTCTCGCTCTCCGACGCCGTGATGGCCAAGGACAACCACCTCGCGGTGCTCGCCGCGCAGGGCATCGGCACTGCGGAGGCGCTGCGCAGGCTGCGGTCGAGCCTGCCGCACACGACCCACATCGAGGTCGAGGTCGACCGCGTCGAGCAGATCCACGAGGCGCTCGAGGGCGGCGCGGACACGATCATGCTCGACAACTTCGCGCTCGACGACCTGCGCGCCGGCGTCGCGCTCATCGGCGGCCGCGCGGTCGTGGAGGCGAGCGGCGGCGTCACCCTCGAGACCGTCGCCGCGATCGCCGCGACCGGCGTCGACGTCATCTCGGTGGGCGCGCTCACCCACAGCGTGCGGGCCCTCGACCTCGGGCTCGACATCGCGCTGCGAGCGTAGGAGATGCCTGAGATCTACCTCGACCACGCCGCGACGACACCCGTGCGCCGCGAGGCGCTCGAGGCGATGTGGCCCTTCCTCACCGGCGAGTTCGGCAACCCGTCGAGCCGGCACCGGCTGGGCGAGCAGGCGGCCCGTGCCCTCGACGACGCCCGTGCCCGCGTCGCCGCCGTGCTCGGCGCCCGCCCCGCCGAGATCGTCTTCACCTCCGGCGGCACCGAGGCCGACAACCTGGCCGTCAAGGGCCTCGCCCTCGCGTCGCCGCGCGGCCGCCACGTGCTCGTCGCCGCGACGGAGCACGAGGCCGTGCTCGAATCCTCCGATCACCTGGAGCGGATGCACGGCTTCGCCGTCGACCGCCTGCCCGTCGACGCGCTGGGCCAGCTCCCGACCCTCCTTCCGCTGCTCCGCGACGACACCTCCCTCGTGAGCGTCATGCTCGCCAACAACGAGATCGGCACCGTGCAGCCGATCGCCGAGCTCGCCGCCGAGGCGCACGCCGCCGGCGCCCGCTTCCACACCGACGCCGTGCAGGCGGCCGGCTGGCTGCCGCTCGACGTCGCGGCGCTCGGGGTCGACGCGCTCACGATCTCGGGTCACAAGGTAGGTGCCCCGAAGGGCGTCGGCGCGCTCTTCCTGCGTCGCGGTGCACGGGTCGAGCCGGTCGTGCACGGTGGAGGACAGGAGCGCGGCCGTCGCAGCGGCACCGAGGACGTCGCGGGCGCCGTCGGCCTCGCCGTCGCACTCGAGCTCGCCGAGGCGGAGCGCATCGGGCGAGCGGATGCCGTCGAGCGGATGCGGGACGCCTTCATCCGCTCGGTGCTCGCCATCGCCCCCGAGGCCCGCCTCACCGGCCACCCGGTCGAGCGGCTCGCCGCCAACGCCTCGTTCTGCTTCCCCGGCACCGCGGGGGAGGCGGTGCTGCTGCAGCTCGCCGAGCACGGCGTGCTCTGCTCGAGCGGATCGGCGTGCGCCGCCGGCAGCGACGAGCCCTCGCACGTGCTCACGGCGCTCGGCCTGGACGGGCCGACCGCGCAGACCGCGGTGCGCTTCACCCTCGCGTCGAGCACCACCGACGCCGAGCTCGACGCGGCGGTGCTCGCCCTGCGCGCCTCGCTCGATGCGCTGGGGGCGCTCTCGACGCGGCGCTAAGCTTGGCGCTCGTCCCACACCCCATCGACCGCGCAGCCGGCGCGGCTGAACCTTTGGAGCAGCTTCCGTGGCATCCGCCCCCTCCCGTCTCGAGTCCGCCATCAACCTCGCGAAGCGCCGCGGGTTCGTCTTCCAGGCGGGGGAGATCTACGGCGGTTCGCGCTCCGCATGGGACTACGGGCCCCTCGGCGTGGCGCTCAAGGAGAACATCAAGCGCCAGTGGTGGCAGTCGATGGTGCAGGGTCGCGACGACGTCGTGGGCCTCGACTCCTCCGTCATCCTGCCCCGCAAGGTGTGGGAGGCCTCCGGTCACGTCGAGGTCTTCAGCGACCCGCTGATCGAGTGCACGAACTGCCACAAGCGCTACCGCGCCGACCACCTCGAGGAGGAGTTCGAGGCCAAGAAGGGCCGCGCTCCCGAGCCGGGCCTCACCGACGTCGCCTGCAGCAACTGCGGCACCAAGGGCCAGTGGACCGAGCCGCAGAACTTCTCCGGCCTGCTCAAGACCTTCCTCGGCCCGGTCGACAACGAGGAGGGGATGCACTACCTGCGTCCCGAGACCGCGCAGGGCATCTTCGTCAACTTCAACAACGTCGTGACGGCGTCGCGGATGAAGCCCCCGTTCGGCATCGGCCAGATCGGCAAGAGCTTCCGCAACGAGATCACGCCCGGCAACTTCATCTTCCGCACCCGCGAGTTCGAGCAGATGGAGATGGAGTTCTTCGTCGCCCCGGGCACGGACGCCGAGTGGCACCAGTACTGGATCGACACCCGCCTGCAGTGGTACGTCGACCTCGGCGTGAACCCCGACAACCTGCGCCTCTACGAGCACGCCGCCGAGAAGCTCTCGCACTACTCGACCCGCACGGTCGACGTGGAGTACCGCTTCGGCTTCACCGGCGGCGAGTGGGGCGAGCTCGAGGGCATCGCCAACCGCACCGACTACGACCTGAAGACCCACTCGGCCGCCTCCGGCACCGACCTGAGCTTCTTCAACCAGGCCGAGAACGAGCGCTACACGCCGTACGTGATCGAGCCCGCGGCCGGCCTCACCCGCTCGCTCATGGCCTTCCTCGTCGACGCCTACTCCGAGGACGAGGCGCCCAACACGAAGGGCGGCGTCGACAAGCGCGTCGTGCTCAAGCTCGACCGCCGCCTCGCCCCGGTCAAGGTCGCGGTGCTGCCGCTGTCCCGCAACGAGCAGCTCTCGCCCCTGGCGAAGGAGCTCACCGCGAACCTGCGCAAGTACTGGAACGTCGACTTCGACGACGCCGGCGCGATCGGCCGCCGCTACCGCCGCCAGGACGAGATCGGCACCCCGTTCTGCGTCACGATCGACTTCGATTCCCTCGACGACAAGGCCGTGACCGTGCGCGAGCGCGACACCATGTCGCAGGAGCGCGTCTCCCTCGACCGCATCGAGGCCTACCTCGCGGAGCGCCTCCTCGGCGCCTGAGCTTCCCGACCCCTCGGCGCCGGCCGCGCCGCACGCAGCGCCCGCCCGACCCGTTCGGACGGGCGCTGCGCCGTTCCGGGCCGCCCGACGGCCGCATCCGCGTCCTGCGCTTCCACCCGCGGGTCCGGCCGAGCGACGCCGAGCGGATGCACGCGGCATGAGCCGCGGGTCCCGCCGAACGACGCCGAGCGGATGCACGCGGCCCCACCGCGCACCCTCCCCGCGGCTGCAGGTATGACCGAACCGCGCAGCCCCGGAACCCGCGATGCGGGAAACGCAGGATGTTCGATCTCCACGTCCTGTCGCTGCAGTCGAGCGATCGAGCTTCGGCGCCGAGCATCCTGCGTTTCCGACGGTGCGCCCCGCCCAGCGCCTCCTCCACACCCGCGCGCTCTCCACGACTCGACGGGCCGGGCCCCGGAACACCGCTGACCCCGCGACGATCCGAGCATGGACCTCGTCGGATACGTGCAGGCCGCGGGCGGATTCGCACGCACCCGCGAGCTCCTCGCCGCGGGCGCCACCGAGCGGATGCTCACCGCAGCCGTCCGCGACGGCCGACTCCGCCGCGCCCGTAACGGCTGGTACTCGACGCTGCCCGAAGACGATCCGCGCTTCCGAGCGGTCCGCGTCGGCGGCAAGCTCACGGGCCTCTCGGCGCTCCGAGAGCTGGGTGCCTGGACCAGGGGCGGTTCCCGGATCCTGCGGATCAGTGTCCCCGCGCGCGGCTCGCGCCTCCGCTCGCCGACCGTCGGCCGGCGCCGCCCGCGCCGACGCGGCGATCCCGTCCGGATCAGCTGGGACCCGCCGGAGGTCGCTCGCTCCGGCGATGCCGCATCCGTCGACCCGCTGCACGCGCTCGTCCGCGTCGTGCTCGACGAGCCCTTCGAGGAGGCGATCGTCGCCCTCGACTGGGCGTGGCGCGCCGGCCTGCTCGACGAGCCGAGCTTCGCGTGGCTGATGGAGCAGCTGCCCAGGCCGCTGCGCCGCATCCGCGAGTGGGTCGACCGCCGCAGCGAGAGCCGCAACGAGACCCGCGCGCGCATCCGGGCCCGCGGCGAGGGCTGGCGCGTCGCCACCCAGGTGCGCCTCGGCGACGTGCAGCGCATCGACCTCACCGTGGAGGAGCAGATCGGATGGGAGGTGGACGGCCGACAGCACGCCGGCGCCTTCCACGCGGACCGGCTCAAGGACCTGCGGATCGCCGTCGAGGGCCGTCAACCGCTGCGGACGGACGCCGAACTGGTCGGCGAGGACTGGCCGCTCGTGCGCGCGGCGATCCGCGCATCCCTCGCCGCACGGATCGGCTGGCCGGAGCTCCGCCGGCGCGAGGCCGCCGGCCGCGCGGCCTTGAGGCGGCCGCGACGACGGGGGAGGCGCTGGCATCGCGGTCGTCCGCGCATCCGCTCGCCGCTCCCCACCGAGGGAATACCGGCGCGGCTGCGGCGTTGACCCCTTTCGTGAGCAACCCCATCAAGGTCGACATCTGGTCCGACGTGCAGTGCCCCTGGTGCTACATCGGCAAGCGCAAGTTCGAGGCCGGCGTCGCCGCTTCCGGCCTGGAGGTCGAGGTGGAGTACCACTCGTTCGAGCTCGCCCCCGACACCCCGGTCGACTACGCGGGCACCCCGATCGACTACCTCAGCGAGCGCAAGGGCGTCCCGGCCGAGCAGGCGAAGCAGATGATCGGTCGCGTCACGGACATCGCGGCGAGCGTGGGCCTCGACTACGACTACGACCACATCCACCAGACCAACACGGTCATCTCGCACGAGCTGCTGCACTTCGCCAAGTCGAAGGGGCTGCAGCTCGAGATGAAGGAGCGCCTGCTCAAGGCGTACTTCGTCGAGGGTCAGCACGTGGGCCGCATCCCGGACCTGGTCGACCTCGCCGTCGAGGTCGGGCTGGACCGCGACGAGGCCACCGAGGCGCTCGAGTCGCACCGCTTCCTCGCCGACGTGAAGGCCGACGTCGCACAGGCCCAGGCCTACGGCATCAACGGCGTGCCGTTCTTCGTCATCGCCGGCAAGTACGGCATCTCGGGCGCCCAGGACCCGGACGCCTTCGCGGGCGCGCTCGCGCAGGTCGCGGGCGAGCAGACCTCCGCATGAGCACCGGCTTCACGATGCTCGGAGCCGAGGACGCCGCGGCCTGCGAGGGCGACGCCTGCCTCATCCCCGCGGCGAGCCCGTCGCAGGAGACCCCCGCCGCCGACTGAGCCCCACCCGGGCAGGCGCCCACCGCTCACGACCGCACGGAAGCCCAGGCGCCTCGCACCCAGCCCCTGCGGGAAATGCAGGCGGCTCGTGACCTCATGTTCGGCGCTGCGGGACTCCTCGCGCTCTGAGAGCGCGAGACTCCTGCATTCCCGACGGCAGGTCCGCCGAGCTCAGCCCTCGGGATCGGCGCAGATGTCCGCGACCGTCGCGTCGAGCGAGCGGATGAGGGCAGCGGCGTCCACGAGCAGGCTCGCCCCGTGGCGCCCCGCGCCCACCGCGATCCGACCGGAGATCGACGCATCCGCGAAGACCGGCCATGCCGTGGTGCTGCCCAACGGCACGATCGTGCCGCGCTCGTAGCCGGTCGCCTCCAGCGCCTGCTCGGCGGGCGGCAGCTGCAGCTTGTTCACGCCGATCGCGGCCCGGAGCTTCGGCCATGAGATCTGGCGATCTCCGGGGACGAGGGCGAACCAGTAGCCGTCCTTGCCCTTCACGACCAGGGTCTTGACGATCTCGCGCGGCGAGACCCCGAGGAGCGCGGCCGCTTCGTCCAACGACCCCGCCGGCCCCCGCTCGACGATCTCGATCTCGAGACCCCTCGCCGCCGCATCCGCTTCCGCCCGCTCGCTACCCATGCCCGCTCCAACCGCCCGCAGCCACCGCCGATTCCCTCCGTACGGACGAGCCGAGCACGGCACCCTGCGGGAAACGCAGGAGCTTCGGCTCGCGGCATCACGACTCACCGCTCTCCGCCGGGCGAGGCCACCCCATCCACCTGCGTTTCCGGCCAGGGCCCCTCGCATCGCCACCGCGGTCGGAAACGCAGGACCCTCGCACACCCCGCCGAGCAGCAAGACGGATGCATCCCCTCGCCCACGACGAGCATCCTGCATTTCCGACGCCGCAGCACCCACGTCCCGCCGCTCCCGACCCCGTGGGAGAATACGAGGATGCCCACCACCACCGCAGCGCCCGCCCCCGCCCTGCGCATCGGACCCATCGAGCTCGACGCGCCCGTCGTGCTCGCGCCGATGGCGGGCATCACGAACACCGCGTTCCGCCGGCTCTGCCGCGAGTACGGCGCCGGCCTCTACGTCAGCGAGATGATCACGAGCCGCGCGCTCATCGAGCGCACGCCCGAGTCGATGCGCCTCATCACGCACCACGAGTCGGAGACGCCGCGCAGCATCCAGCTCTACGGCGTCGACCCGGCCACCGTCGAGTCGGCGGTCAAGCTGCTCGTCGACGAGGACCGCGCCGACCACATCGACCTCAACTTCGGCTGCCCGGTGCCCAAGGTCACCCGCCGCGGCGGCGGCAGCGCCCTGCCCTGGAAGACCGACCTCTTCGAGGAGATCGTCACCCGCGCCGTGAAGGCCGCGGGTGACATCCCGCTCACCGTCAAGATGCGCAAGGGCATCGACGCCGACCACCTCACCTACCTCGAGGCCGGCCGCATCGCCGAGGGCGCGGGCGTCGCGAGCATCGCGCTGCACGCGCGCACCGCGAGCGAGTTCTACTCGGGCCACGCCGACTGGAGCGCGATCGCCGAGCTCAAGGAGACCATCACGAGCGTGCCGGTGCTCGGCAACGGCGACATCTGGAGCGCCCAGGACGCCCTCCGGATGATGGACGAGACCGGCTGCGACGGCGTCGTCGTCGGCCGGGGCTGCCTCGGGCGCCCGTGGCTCTTCGGCGACCTCGCGGACGCCTTCGCCGCCCGCGCCGAGGGCCGCGAGCCGGTGCTCATCCACCCGAGCCTCGGCGACGTCGCCGGCGCGTTCCGCCGCCACGCCGAGCTGCTCACCGAGTTCTTCAGCATCCCCGGCAAGGACGGACGAGCGGATGGGGAGGAGCGCGCCTGCCGCGACATCCGCAAGCACGTGGCCTGGTACTTCAAGGGCTACTCGGTCGGCGGCGACCTGCGCAGCCGCATGGCGATGGTCGAGTCGCTCGCGCAGCTCGACGACCTCCTCGGCGAGCTCGAGCAGGACCAGCCCTACCCGGGCGAGGCGGCGGAGGGCCAGCGCGGTCGTGCCGGCAGCCCGAAGATCCCGACCCTGCCCGACGGCTGGCTCGACAGCCGCATCCTCGCGAGCGCCGACCGCGCCGAGGTCGCCGCCGCCGAGGCGCACCACTCCGGCGGCTGACCCCGCACCCGTCCGATACCCTGAACTCCCCGCGGCCCGCCGTCGCGGCGAGAGGGAGATCCATGACGCAGCCGGTGCCGGGCTACGGCTCGCACGACACCGACCGTTGGCTGCCCGAGCAGCACTCGAACTACCGGCGCAGCGACTTCGCCCGCGATCGGGCCCGGCTGCTGCACTCGAGCGCGCTGCGCCGCCTCGCCGCGAAGACGCAGGTGCTCAGCCCGACGGCGGGCATCGACTTCGCCCGCAACCGGCTCACCCACTCGCTCGAGGTCGCCCAGGTCGGCCGCGAGCTCGCCAGCCAGCTCGGGCTCGACCCCGACGTCGTCGACACCGCCTGCCTCGCTCACGACCTCGGCCACCCGCCCTTCGGCCACAACGGCGAGACCGCGCTGAACGCCTGGATCGAGGGCCACGGCGGCTTCGAGGGCAACGCGCAGACCCTCCGCCTGCTCAGCCGCCTCGAGCCGAAGACCTTCGGCGACGACGGTCGGCCCTACGGACTCAACCTCACTCGTGCCAGCCTCGACGCCAGCTGCAAGTACCCCTGGACCCGTGACGACGGCGTCCACGACGGCGAGCGGATGAAGTTCGGCGTCTACGACGACGACCGCGAGGTCTTCGCGTGGCTGCGCGACGGCGCACCCGCCGGCGTCAAGTGCATCGAGGCGCAGGCCATGGACCTCGCCGACGACATCGCCTACTCCGTGCACGACTTCGAGGACGCGATCGTGGGGGAGTCCATCGACCCCGCCTTCCTGACCTCGCGCGTCGGGCACGACGCCCTCATCCGCTCGGTGCAGTCCTGGTCGCCCGCCTACAGCGTCGACGAGCTCGCCGAGGCCTTCGACCGTCTCAGCACCTGGGAGTTCTGGCTCTCCAGCTACTCGGGCGAGCGCCGCGACCAGGCCCGCCTGAAGACGCTCACGAGCCAGCTCATCGGGCGGTTCGCGCTCGCCGCGATCAACGCCACGCGCGAGGCCAAGCCGAGCGGCGCCCTCACCCGCTTCTCGGCGAGCGTCGTCGTGCCGCGCGCGATCCGCGCCGAGATCGCGGTGCTCAAGGGCATCGTGGCGGCCTTCGTCATGGCGAGCGAGGCCCGCCAGCCGCTCTACGCCGACCAGCGCGAGCTGCTCACCGGCCTCGCCGACGCCCTCTACGCGACCGGTCCGTCGGAGCTCGAGCCCGGCTTCGCCGCGGACTGGGCGGATGCGCAGGACGATGCCGCCGTCCGCCGCGTCGTCATCGACCAGGTCGCGAGCCTCACCGACCAGTCCGCGATGGCCTGGCACCGCCGCCTCGTCGCCTGACCCGTCGCGGGCCGGGCCATCCGAGCGGCGGACCACGCCGCCGGCCCCGGTGATGTCGTCGGCAGCACCTACGATGGGACGATGCCAGGCCTCATCCGTCGCTCCGACATCGACGAGGTGCGGTCCCGTACCGAGATCGTCGACGTGATCGGCGAGCAGGTCACGCTCAAGCGCGCCGGCGTCGGCTCCATGAAGGGCCTCTGCCCCTTCCACGACGAGCGCACGCCGAGCTTCACGGTGCGCTCCGGGGTCGGCCGCTACCACTGCTTCGGCTGCGGCGAGGACGGCGACGTCTTCACCTTCCTGCAGCGCACCGAGCACCTCAGCTTCAGCGAATCGGTCGAGCGCCTGGCCGGCCGGATCGGCTACCAGCTCACCTACGAGGACGGCGAGCGCGCGGCCGACACCTCCAACCGCGCCCGGCTGCTCAAGGCCAACGCGGCCGCCGCCGAGTACTTCCAGGACCAGCTCGGCCGCGACGAGGCCCAGCCCGGCCGCGACTTCCTCGTCGACCGCGGCTTCGACCAGCAGGCCGCGCTCGACTTCGGGGTCGGCTACGCCCCGCGCGGTTACGAGTCGCTCAGCCGGCACCTGCTCGCGAACGGCTTCTCCAAGGACGAGATCCTCGCCGCCGGCCTCGTCGGCAGCGGTGAGCGCGGTCTCTACGACCGGTTCCGCGGCCGGCTGGTCTGGCCGATCCGCGACGTCACCGGCCAGCCGGTGGGCTTCGGCGCGCGCAAGCTCTACGAGGACGACAACGGGCCGAAGTACCTCAACACCCCCGAGACCCCGGTGTTCCACAAGTCGCAGGTGCTCTACGGGCTCGACAAGGCCCGCCGCGAGGTGAGCAAGCAGCGCCGCGTGGTCGTGGTGGAGGGCTACACGGATGTGATGGCCTGCCACCTCGCGGGCATCACGACCGCCGTCGCCACCTGCGGCACCTCCTTCGGCGTCGATCACATCAAGCTCATGCGCCGGGTGATGGGCGACTTCGAGGTCACCGACCAGCGCGGCTCCGGCCAGGTCGTCTTCACCTTCGATCCCGACGAGGCCGGCCAGAAGGCCGCCAGCCGCGCCTTCGCCGAGGAGCAGCGCTTCGCGAGCCAGACCTTCGTGGCCGTGCCGCCCGAGGGGCTCGACCCCGCCGACCTCTGGCTGCACAAGGGCGCCGCGGCCGTGCAGGAGATGATCGACGGTCGCAAGCCGCTCTTCGAGTTCATGCTGCGCCGCGTGCTCGCAGGGCACGACCTCGACACGGTCGAGGGTCGCGTGCAGGCGCTGCGGGCGACCGCCCCGATCGTGGCGGGCATCCGCGATCGCGCGATGCACGACGGCTACGCCCGCGAGCTCGCGGGATGGCTCGGCGAGGACCTCGAGGCGGTGCGCCAGGCGGTCGCGACCGCGCGCGGCCGCGTCATCGCCGCGTCCGACAGCCCCGGGCGGATCGCCATCGAGGCGGTCACGGCCGCCGCGGCGATGCCGCCGGAGGACGAGGGCCAGGGCGGTCGTTGGAAGCGCGATGGCGACCGCAAGCCGTGGCAGGACCGCGATGGCGACCGCAAGCCGTGGCAGGACCGCGACGGTGGGCCGCGCCAGCAGCAGCTCCCGCCCCGTGTGGTCGTGCCGGACGAGCAGGGCCGCTACGCCCCCGACGACCGCGACGCCCCGCCCACCGACGAGGAGCTGGCCGGCGTGCCCGATCCGGTGCAGCCGCGCCATCGCGCCACCCCGCCCGACGAGCAGGCTGCGGTCCGCGTCGGCGCGAGCATCGCCGAGCTGCCGAGCGACGTCAACACCCGCGTGGAGCGCGATGCGCTGCAGGCGATCCTGCAGCACCCGGAGTTCTTCGGCGAGGACCTGCTGCGCGCCGCGAGCCGAGCGGCCTTCGCGAGCGGGCTGCTCGCCGTCGTGCGCGACGGCCTCGCGGTCGCGATCGAGGGCGGCCCGCCGGAGAACGGGGCGGCCTGGCTCGACCGCGTCGCCCATGAGGTGCCGCCGCACTACGCCGGTCTCGTCCGCGAGCTCGGCGTGCTCACCGCGCCGGTGCGCGACGAGCAGGGTCTCGAGCGCTGGGCCACCGACATCGTGGTCTCGCTCGTCGACCGCGACTTGCTGCGTCAGAAGGTCGAGCTGCTCGGCCGCCTGCGCCGCACCGAGGGCGACGCCGACGGGCAGCGCGCGATCCAGCACGAGCTGGTCGCGCTCGAGGAGCAGCGCAGATCCCTGCGCGGCGACTGATCGATGACGGGGGAGAGCGGATGAGCGCGGCGGATGCGATCCTGCGGCTGGACGACCTCTCGCTCGGCTATCCCGCGCACGGCCCGTCGCCCGCGGTCGAGGCCGTCCGCGGCGTCACCCTGCGCGTCGACGCAGGCCAGGTCGTCGGCATGCTCGGGGAGTCCGGTTCCGGTACGTCGAGCATCGCCCGGCTGATCGCCCAGCCGGGTCTCGCGCCCGGCCGCGGGCAGGGCGCCCCCGTGATCGAGGGCGGGTCGATCGCGCTGTTCGGCACCGAGCTGCGGCGCGCCTCCGCGCGCAGACTCGACCGGCTGCGCGCGGAGGTCGGCTATCTCGCGCAGGATGCGGCCGCGACGCTCGACCCGCACCGCACCACGCTCGAGCTCGTCGCCGCGCCGCTCCACGCCAGGCTTCGCCGCGGCCAGGATCTGCCGCCCGAGCTGCGCCAACGGGTGCTCGACGTGCTCGTCGCCGTGGAGCTGCCGCCCGAGCTGCTGCGCGCCTTCCCGCACGAGCTGAGCCGCGGGCAGCGCCAGCGCGTCGCGATCGCGCGGGCTATCGTCACGGCGCCGCGGCTGCTGATCGCCGACGACCTCACCGCCGGGCTCGACCCGGCGGTGCGCCCGGGCATCGTGCGCACGCTGGCCGAGCTGCGCCGCCTCGAGGGCTTCTCGGCGCTCGTGATCAGCCACGACCTCGACGTGCTCGAGCCCCTCGTCGACCGGCTCGACGTGCTGCACCGTGGCGCCCTGGTCGGCAGCGGCACGGTCGCGCAGGTGCTCGGCGACCCCTGGCATCCGTACGTGCAGCGGCTCGCCCAGCTGCGCGCCGAACGGTGATGGCGATGGTCATCGCACCCGCTCGCGCTCTGCTACAGTAATCAGCGCTGCCGGAAGCCCCGCGTGGAATCCGGTTGATCCTCGGTAGCTCAATTGGCAGAGCAATCGGCTGTTAACCGATAGGTTCTTGGTTCGAGTCCAAGCCGGGGAGCGATCAAAGGCCCGTGACGGAGTTCACGGGCCTTTTCCGTTCCCGCAGTGCGTGGATCGACCCCGAGGAGCCCGAGATGCAGACCCTGAACGAGCTGCTGCGCGACCCCGTCGTGGTCGCCCTCGCGGCCGCCAGCGGTGCACTGCTGCTCGTCGCGATCCTGCTGCTCGTGCTCTGGCGCCGCTCCGTCGCCCGTTCGAAGGCCGCGGCGCAGCGCGTCGAGGATCAGCTCGACGCCGCCGACGAGCTCGAGTACCGGCTCGCCGAGCAGTCGAGCCGGCTCCGCATCATCCGCGAGCTGCACGAGGTGGCGGTCCGCTCGGTCTCCGACGTGATCCGTCAGGCCGACGGCGCGCGCTACGCCGCGACCAACGACCCCCAGGCCGCGGTCCGCTCGCTGCCCGCCATCGCCGACGCCTCCCGCGGCACGCTCGCCGAGCTGCGCCGCCTGGCCGGCATCGTGCGCGAGGGCGAGGTGGGCGCCGCACCGCAGCCGCGCCTCAAATCGGTGCGCGAGCTCTTCGCCGCCGTCCGGGCGCGCGGCCTCGTCGTGCGCTTCGAGGAGCGCGGCGATCGCTTCGAGATCACCCAGGGCGCCGAGCTCGCGGTGGTCGGCATCCTGCAGGAGGCGCTCGAGAACGCACTCGGGCACGGCGGTGCCGGCACCGAGGCGCGCGTGACCTTCGCCTGGAGCGGCAGCGGCCTGCAGGTGCTGGTCGACGACGACGGTGAACGCGCCGCCGCCAAGCGTCAGGGCCTCGACCCCGACGAGATCGGCATCGACAAGGGCTACACGGCGGCCGACGACCTCGCCGCCCTCACCGAGGAGCCCGCCGGCCGCGGCATCGCCGAGATGCGCGAGCGCGCGCAGCACTTCGGCGGCGTCTTCACCAGCTACCGGGTGCCCGGTGTCGGCTTCTCGGTCTCCGTGGTCTTCCCCAAGCTCCGCGGCCAGCCGGGCGCCGGTCCGCGCAGCTGATCCACGGTCGCGCACCCCGTCCGAGGGACGAGCGGATGCGCCGATCATCACGATTGCGCAACGACCGCATCCGCTCGAGCGCGCCACCGCAGCGGGCCCCGCCGGCGCTCTAGGCTCAGCCCGAAGAGCCCCCGTCGCGGCCGCTCTGAGAGAGGGGATCGCATGGACGGCACGTCCGTGGCCCCCGCCGCGCTCCCCGGGGCCGCCACTGCGCTGCCGGCATCGCACGCCGCGCCCACGACGAACCGCCTCGTCCTCCCGGGCGCCCAGCTCGCCGCCGCCCCCGTCGGCCATCAGCTCTCCGGCGACCTCGGCCACCTGCCGATCCCCGTCGGCCCGGTCGCACCGAGCCAGCGCCGCATCGGCGAGACGGGCATCTCGGTGCTGCCGATGGCGCTCGGTGGCAACGTCTTCGGCTGGACGCTCGACGCCGGGCAGTCGGAGTCGGTGCTCGACGCGTTCTCCGCGGCGGGCGGTTCCTTCCTCGACACCGCCGACTCCTACGCCGGCGGTCGCAGCGAGATCATCATCGGCAACTGGATGCGCCGGCGCCGCAACCGCGACGAGATGGTCGTGGGCACCAAGATCGGCAAGAGCGCCGACAATCCCGGGCTCAGCCGCAGGAGCATCCGCGCCGCCGTGCGCGCCTCGCTGGCACGCCTGCAGACCGACCGCATCGACGTGCTCTACCTGCACTTCGACGACGCGGAGACCTCGCTCGAGGAGACCCTGACCGCGGTCGACGAGGCCATCCGCGACGGCCTCGTCCGCGAGGCGGGCTTCTCCAACCACGCGGCGTACCGCGTCATGGAGGCGCGCATCCTCGCCGGGCTGCTCGGCACCCGTCCGCTCGCCGCCCTGCAGAACCAGTACAGCCTCATGGAGCGCACGGGTTACGAGGGGGATCTCGCCGGCGTCGCCCGCGCGCAGTCGCTCGCGGTCATGCCGCGCTTCGCCCTGGCGAGCGGGTTCCTCACCGGCAAGTACCGCAGCCGCGCCGACCTCGGCGGTCACCGCCGCGGCGGCGAGGCCTCCAAGTACCTCGGCAAGCGCGGTCTCCGCGTCCTCGCCGCGCTCGACCGGGTCGCCGCCGAGCACGGCGTCGCCGTCGGCGCGGTGGCCATCGCCTGGCTGCTCGCCAAGCCCCTCGTGGTCGCGCCGGTCGCCAGCGCCAGCACGCCCGAGCAGCTCGCGGAGCTGCTCGCGGGGCCGGGCGTGCAGCTCAGCCGGCAGCAGGTCGCCCTGCTCGATCGGGCCTCGACCGGCGCCTGAGCCGCGGCGCGCCCGGGGTCGCCCGGATCGCGCTCGCGCCCAGCCGTCGCGCCTAGAATCGCCCCCGATGAACTCCTCCGTCGCCCTGCCCCTGGACCTCCCCGAGCTCCGGGCGGAGGCGGCGGGCGGCACCCTCGTGCGCCGCAGCGTGCTGCCCAGCGGACTCCGCGTGCTCACCGAGTCGGTGCCCGGTGCCCAGAGCGCCACGGTCGGCTTCTGGGTCGGCGTCGGCAGCCGCGACGAGCAGCCGGTCACCTACGGCTCCACGCACTTCCTCGAGCACCTGCTCTTCAAGGGCACCCCCACGCGCAGCGCCCTCGACATCGCGGTGAGCTTCGACGAGGTCGGCGGCGAGCACAACGCCATGACGGCGAAGGAGTTCACCTGCTACTACGCCAAGGTGCGCGACCGCGACCTGCCGATGGCGGTCGAGGTGATCCGCGACATGCTCGAGCATTCGCTGATCGACCCGACCGAGTTCGAGACGGAGCGCGGGGTCATCCTCGAGGAGCTCGCGATGGCCGAGGACGACCCGGGCGACGTCGCGGGGGAGCGGATCGCGCGCGCGGTCTACGGTGAGCATCCGCTCGGACGTCCGATCGGCGGCACGCCGGAGAGCATCCGCGCGGTCGACCGCGACGCCGTGCACCGGCACTACCGCGAGACCCACGTGCCCGGCTCGATCGTCGTGACGGCGGCCGGCGCGGTCGACCACGACGCGCTCGTCGCGGCGCTGGGCGGCCAGCCCGAGGGCGCGCCCCGACCGCGCCGCGCGGTCGACCCCGGTGCGCGGCACGCGAGCGCCTTCGACGTCGTGCACCGCCCGACCGAGCAGGCCAACCTCATCCTCGGCCTGCCGGGCCTCACCGTCGGCGACGGCCGGCGCAGCTCCCTGGCCGTGCTCAACGCCGTGCTCGGCGGGGGCATGTCGAGTCGGCTCTTCCAGGAGGTGCGCGAGCGCCGCGGCCTCGCCTACTCCGTGTACTCCTTCGCGTCGGCGTACAGCGACCTCGGCATGCTCGGCCTCGCGGCCGGCTGCTCGCCGCGCAACGCGCCCGACGTGGCCGAGCTCATGCTCGCGCAGCTGCGCGGCCTCGCCGCCGACGGCATCACCGAGGCGGAGCACCGCCGCGCGGTCGGCCAGCTCTCCGGCGCCAGCGCCCTCGCCCTCGAGGACTCCGACTCGCGCATGTCGCGCCTCGGCCGCGCCGAGCTGAGCCTCGGCGAGTTCGTCGACCTCGACGAGTCGCTGCGACGCCTCGCGCTCGTCACCCGCGACGACGTGCGCGAGCTGGCCGCCGAGCTCGCCGCCGGACCCCTCTCGCTCGCCGCCGTCGGCCCGGTCGAGGCCTCGGTCTTCGACGGCCTCGCGAGCGCCTGAACCCGAACCGCCGACCGAAGCACCCGAGGAGACGACGTTGTCCCGCTACCTGTACCTGGTCCGCCACGGCGAGCAGCTCGATGCCGAGCACGGCCTGCCCGACGGCCCCCTGTCCCCGCGCGGCCGCCGCCAGGCGGAGGCGATCGCCAGCCGGCTCTCCGGCATCCCCTTCACCCGCGCCTGGCACTCGCCGCTCGAGCGCGCCGAGGAGACGGCGCGCATCATGACGCAGCGGATGCCCGCCCTCGAGAGCGAGCCCAGCTCGCTGCTCATGGACTGCATCCCCTCCGGCCCGCCGCCGTCGACGAACGCCTGGGACGCCTTCTTCGGCAGCATCTCCGAGGCGCAGATCGCCGCAGGCCAGGCGCAGATGGCGGATGCGGCGAGCGAGTTCCTGACCCCGGCGCTCGGCGAGAACCACGAGCTGATCATCACGCACAACTTCGTGATCTCCTGGATCGTGCGCGAGGTGCTCGAGGCGCCGTCCTGGCGCTGGATGGGCCTCAACCAGGCCAACTGCGGGCTCACGATCGTGCGCATCCGCTCGACCAAGCCGAACGCGCTCATCGCGCACAACGACCTCGGCCACCTGCCGGTCGAGCTGCGCACGGGCGAGCCGGTCGTGCAGCCCTACTGACTCGGGCTCAGAGCCGCTTGGCGTACCAGTTCGTCGCGTTCGGGTTGTCGTTGTACGCCTCGATGCCGAGGTAACCGGCTCCGGCGTAGAGCCCCGCGGCCGCCGCGAGCGAGGCGTTCGTGTCGAGCACCATCTCCTCGGCGCCGAGCTCGGCGGCCCGCCGCTCGAGCTCGAGCAGCAGGGCCTTGCCGAGGCCGCGCCCGCGAGTGCGCTCCTGCAGCCAGAGGTGCTTCACCTCGTAGCGCACGGCGCCGTCGGGGCCGGGCTCGATACGCCGCACGCCGCCGCAGCCGACCGCGTCGTCGCCGTCCTCGACCACGAGGAACAGGCCCGCCGGCGGCTCGAAGGCCGAACGCGCCGGGCGCACGGTCGTGTACGTCCCACCGGTGAACCCGAGCTCGCGGCTCGTGAAGTACTCGGTGAGCAGCCCGGCGCTCAGCGGATGGTCGACGGGCAGTGCGCGGAAGGTCGGCATGCCACCAGATTACGAGCCGCCGATCGCTAGGGTGGACCCATGACGACGACCGTGGCCCTCGCGGGCGCCTCCGGCCGCATGGGCCGCCTCGCCGAGACCGTGATCGAGCGGATGCACGGGGTCGAGATCACCGCTCGGCTCGGTTCCGCCGACGCCCCGGACGCCATGCTCGGCGCCGACCTGCTGCTCGATTTCACGCTGCCCCACATCAGCCCCGAGCTGGTCGAGTTCGCGCTGCAGCACGGCCTGAACGTGGTGGTCGGCACGAGCGGATGGTCGGCCGACCGCCTCAGCAAGCTCGAGCGCACCCTCTCCGGCCTGCCCGAGCGCGGCGCCATCGTCATCCCCAACTTCTCGGTGGGCTCCGTGCTGGCGACCTCGTTCGCGGCGCAGGCGGCTCGCTTCTTCGACTCCGCGGAGATCATCGAGGCGCACCACGCCGGCAAGGTCGACTCGCCGTCGGGCACCGCGGTGCGCACGGCGGAGCTCATGGCCGAGGCCCGCGCCGAGCTCGGCCCCGTCTCGGCGCCGCACAGCGACCAGCGCGCCCGGGGTCAGCTCGTCGGCGGCATCCCGGTGCACAGCCAGCGGCTCACCGGCGTCGTCGCCGAGCAGCAGGTCGTGCTCGGCGGCACGGGCGAGCTGCTGCGCATCTCGCACCAGACCATCTCGCCCTCCTCCTACGAGGCCGGCATCCGCCTCGCGATCGAGCGGGCTCCCGAGTCGACCGGCCTCACCGTGGGGCTCGACCGCCTGCTCGGCCTCTGATGCCGACCCCGCGCATCCGCTCGGTGCCCGCGTGAGCGGCTCGGCCCGCGGCACGATCATCGGCGTCGTCGTCATGTCGGCACTGCTGGCGCTCTACCTCGCGTTGGCGGGGTGGCGTGCGATCGCGCTGCTCGGCTCGGGCGAGGCGCTCGCCACCGTGTTCGGCATCGCGCTGCTCGTGCTGCCCCTCATCGGCGCCTGGGGGCTCGTCGTCGAGCTGCGCTTCGGCCTGCGCAGCGCGCGGCTGAGCCGCGCGCTCGGCGCCGAGGGCGGTCTGCCCGAGCAGCCGTCGAGCCCGCAGCCGAGCGGTCGGGTCGATCGCGACGCGGCGGATGCCGAGTTCCCGCGCTACGCGGCCGAGGCGGAGGAGCACCCGGGGGACTGGCGCGCCTGGTTCCGTCTGGGCCTCGCCTACGACGCGGCGGGCGATCGGCGTCGCGCGCGGCGCGCGGTGCGCCACGCGATCGCGCTCGAGCGCGGCTGAGGCGCCGCGCGCTCGATCAGCCGCGGGGCCGCTCAGCGCAGCTCGGACGCCAACGCGTCGACCGCGTCCTCGGCGGTCTCGTGCCGGAACACGAAGCCGTCCTCGAGCAGCCGCTTGGGCATCACCTTCTGGCTCGAGAGCAGCAGCTCGCGCGCGTCCTGCAGGGCCAGGTCGATGATCGCCTCGGGCACCCGCAGCGCGTAGGGGCGGTGCAGGTCGCGGGCGAGGCGCCTGGTGATCCGGTCCGCCGTCGAGGGCGTCGGACCGACCAGGTTGACGGGGCCGTCGAGCTCCGAGTGCAGCAGCAGGTGCAGGATCGCCTCGATCTCGTCGTGCAGGCTGATCCACGGCCAGTGCTGGCCGCCGGTGCCGAGCCGGCTCGCGAGGCCGAGCTTGGTGAGGGGGATGAGCGGGCCGACGGCGCCGCCCTCCGGCCCGAACACGAGCCCGGTGCGGAAGGTGACCGTGCGGGTCTTCTCCGGGGCGATCACGGTCGCGCCCTCCCACGCCTCGACCACGTCGGCGAGGAAGCCCTCGCCGCGGGCAGAGTCCTCGTCGAGGCGCTCCGCGGGCCGGTCGCCGTAGAAGCCCACCGCGGAGGCGGAGAGGAAGGTCTTCGGGGGAGCGCCGGCCATCGACATGGCCTCGGCGAGCGTGCGCGTGGCCTGCACACGCGAGTCGAGCATCCGGCGCTTGCGGCCCGGCGTCCAGGGCAGCTGCCCGAGCGGCGAGCCGGAGAGGTTGATCACGGCGTCGACGGTGTCGATCAGGCCGTGGTCGAGCATCCGGGCGTTGGGCGCCCAGTTGAACTCGTCGGGGCCCTGCGGGGTGCCGCGCACGAGCCGCAGCACGGTGTGGCCCTCCTCCTCGAGCCGTCGGCGCAGCGCCGTGCCGATGAAACCGCTGGCGCCCGAGATCAGGATGCGCTGCGGAGCGGAGGAGGGGCGCGTGGAGGAAGAGGTCACAGTCAGGCCGGATTCGCGTCGGTGATGATCGGGGCGACCGCGCGAACTCGGGCGCCCGCTGCCGTCACGGGCCGTACCTCATCGCTCGGAGGCCTTCACCCTAGGCCACCGACCCGGGCCGCCCCCGCAGGCCGGCGGCGCGCCTGCGCCCGGTCCGCCCTCGGCTCCGCCGCGGAGGCGATGGGCCCGCAGGAGGGCCCGCCGAGGCTCAGGCCGCCGCTCGCCTCCGACCGAGCAGGCCCGTGCGCAGGAGCAGCGCGAAGATCCAGCAGCCCAGGCAGAAGCCGACGACGGCGTTGAGCAGCGCCGCGACGAGCGCGAGCCCGGCCGCCACGGCGATCGCGCCCGGCACCCCGACGAGGTGCAGCACGAGGCCGAGGCTCGTGATGACGGCGCCGACCCCCTGCGCGAAGGTCGGCGCCGCCGGGTCCTCCAGCTCGGCGGGCGGCGCGAGCCGGGGTCGTACGAGGCGGGCGAAGAGCAGTCCCCAGGGGTGGCGACGGATGCCGGCGAGCGCGCCCCACCAGAACAGCGCGGCGAGCCCGGCCAGCAGCAGGAACGAGGGGTCGGAGGCCGAGCCCGGGGAGCCGCCGGTCAGCGCGAGCAGCAGCACCGCGATGAGCAGCGCCGAGGTGATGGACGCGCCGAAGCGCGGTCCGCGGGGGTCGATGCCGTTCGCGGTGCTCATGCGGTCTCCAGGACGCGGTCGAGCTGCTGGCGCAGCGCTGCGGGCTCGGGCACGCCCGCGATCCGGGCGCGGGGTGCGCCGGTGCGGTCGAGCACGATGGTCGTGGGGGTCTGCAGCACGGCGAAGCGCTCCACGATGGCCGGATGCGCCTCGAGGTCGACGTCGAACCGCCGGTCGTCGGGCCCGAGCGCGCCGTCGAGCACGCGCCGCGCCGCGGGGCAGCGACCGCACGTGCGGGTCGTGAGCAGCAGCAGCGTGAGCCCGGGCGCGAAATCCCGGACGCCGACCTCCGCGGGAGTCAGGACCGGCCCTGAGACGGTGCGCGCACTGCCCTGCGAGCGCTGCCAGAGCGCACCGATCACCAGGGCGACGGCGATGACGCCGGCGACGATCGCGAGGGCCTGGGGCAGCGGCATGGGAGGAGCGTAGATCCGCGCGCATCCGTTCGTTCGTCTGTGACGGAGCGTGACGGATAAGCTCGACCTCCGTGACCCACGAGATCGAGTTCCGCTCCCAGATGACCGTCGAGCTGGTGCGTTCCAGCGCTCAGGATTCGGACGTCATCTTCGCCGCCCGCGTCTCCACGATCGGCGAGCAGAGCCTCGAGCAGGACCAGGCCGTCATCGTCGACGCCGAGGCCGCCGAGAAGCAGGCCAAGCGCGATCGGGGCCTCATCAACTACCTCATGCGCGATCGTCACGGCTCGCCGTTCGAGCACAACTCGATGACCTTCTACGTGCAGGCGCCGATCTTCGTGTTCCGCGAGTTCATGCGGCACCGCATCGCCAGCTACAACGAGGAGTCTGGCCGCTACACCGAGCTGCGCCCCGTCTTCTACGTGCCCGCCGAGGACCGCAACCTCGTCCAGCAGGGCAAGCCCGGCGCCTACGAGTTCCTCCCCGGCACCGCCGAGCAGTCGGCGCTCGTCACCGAGCAGACGAAGGCCGTGTCGGGCGAGGCCTACGCGGCGTACCAGCGGATGCTCGATGCCGGCGTCGCCCGCGAGGTCGCGCGCATCGTGCTGCCGCTGAACATCTACTCCTCCATGTACGTGACGATGAACTCGCGCGCGCTCATGAACTTCCTCAGCCTGCGCACGAAGCACGAGGCGACGACGTTCCCGAGCTTCCCGCAGCGCGAGATCGAGATGGTCGCCGAGCAGATGGAGCGCGAGTGGGAGCGCCTCATGCCGCTCACCGCCGCCGCCTTCACCGCGAACGGCCGCGTCGCCCCGTGATCAGGCGAAGCGCCCGAGCCTGATGCCGACGAGCGCGAGCGCCGCGATGGTCTCCCCGTCGCGGATCGCGCCGTCGGCGATCATCCGCAGCACCGCTGGGAAGGGCACTGCGCGCACCGCGCTGATGCCCTCCTCCGACTGGGTCGCGGCGGCGTCCGCGGCACGGCGCAGCCCACGGGCCAGGAAGACGTGCTCCGGGGCGTCCGCGATCCCGTTCAGGGCGTCCATCCCGCCGACCCGCTCCCAGACGTCCGCCTCGAGACCGGTCTCCTCGAGCAGCTCCCGCCGCGCGGCGACGAGCGGCTCGTCGCCGTCGCTGCCGCCGGCCGGTACCTCGAGCGAGACCCGGCCGGTCGCGTAGCGCTCCAGCTCGACGAGCATCACGCGGTCCTCCTCGTCGAGCGCGACGATGAACACCGCGTCATGGCGCACCTCGACGACGCCGTAGATCCCGGCGCCGTGCGGGCCGCGCACCGCGTCCTCCCGCACCCGGATCCACCGGTTCTCGTAGACCGTCCTCGTACCGTCCGTCCGCCACGCCATGCCGCCACCCTAGGCGCGCGATAGGCTGGCCTCCGTGTCCAGCAACGCCAATCCCTTCGGTCAGGTCCTCGTCGCACTCGTGACCCCGTTCACCGCCGACGGCGAGGTGGACTGGGCCGGCGTCGAGCGGCTCATCGACGACGTCATCGTGCAGGGCGCCGACGGCATCGTCGTCACCGGCACCACGGGCGAGACCAGCACGCTGACGGATGCGGAGAAGATCCGCCTCGTCGAGGTCGCGGTGAAGGTCTCCGCGGGCCGCGCGAGGATCACCGCGGGCGGCGGTTCGAACGAGACCGCGCACGCGATCGAGTACGCGCGCAAGGCCGCTGCGGCCGGCGCCGACGCCAACATGGTGGTCACGCCGTACTACAACAAGCCGACCCAGGCGGGCATCCTCACCCACTTCCGCATGATCGCGGATGCGACCGACCTGCCGGTCATCCTCTACGACATCCCCGGCCGCGCCGGCATCCCGATCAGGTACGAGACGATCATCCGGGCCGCCAAGCACCCGAACATCCGCGCCGTCAAGGACGCGAAGGGCGACTTCGCCGAGGTGAGCCGCGTGCTCAATCAGACCGACCTGCTCTACTTCTCGGGCGACGACACCAACGTGCTGCCGCACCTGGCGATCGGCGCCACCGGCCTCATCGGCGTCACCGCGAACGTCGCCGCTAAGCCGTACCGCATCATCGTCGACGCCGTGAACGCCGGCGATCTGCGCACCGCCACCGCGGCGCACCAGGCGCTCGAGCCCCTCGTGCGCGCCGTCATGACCCACGTGCCCGGCACGGTCGCGGCCAAGTACATCCTCCACGGACTGCACCGCATCGGCTCGCCGCGCGTGCGGCTGCCGCTGGTCGGCCCCGAGGAGGCCGAGGCCGCGATCATCGAGGACGACCTCGCGCTCGTGCGCGACATCCCGGGCCTCGACCTCTCCGACTTCCGCCCCGACCGCAACGCGGCCGCGGGCGGCGCGCTGCCGAAGATCGCCGGCACCACCCGCTGAGCGGGCGGATGCGCACCACAGGACTCACCACCGGGGGCTGACGGCCCCACGACCGCGCGGACTGCGCGCACGACCGATCGGATCCGATGCCCACCAACGTCTACGAACCACGTCCCCTCGCACCTGGCACGCTGCGGGTGATCCCCATCGGCGGCCTCGGCGAGGTCGGCCGGAACATGACCGTCTACGAGATCGACGGCAAGCTGCTGATCGTCGACGTCGGCGTGCTGTTCCCCGAGGAGCACCAGCCGGGCGTCGACCTGATCCTCCCCGACTTCACGCCGATCCGGCACCGCCTCGGCGACGTCGTCGGCATCGTGCTCACGCACGGTCACGAGGACCACATCGGCGCAGTGCCGTACCTGCTCAAGCTGCGCCAGGACATCCCCCTGATCGGCTCCACGCTCACGCTCGCGCTCATCGAGTCGAAGCTCAAGGAGCACCGGATCAAGCCCTACACGCTCAACGTGAAGGAGGGGCAGATCGAGACGCTCGGCCCGTTCGAGCTCGAGTTCGTCGCGGTCAACCACTCGATCCCCGACGCGCTCGCGGTGCACATCGCCACGAGCGCCGGCAACGTGCTGCACACGGGCGACTTCAAGATGGACCAGCTGCCGCTCGACGACCGCATCACCGACCTGCGCGCCTTCGCGCGGCTCGGCGAGCGCGGGGTCGACCTGTTCCTGCCGGACTCCACGAACGCCGACGTGCCCGGCTTCACGCCGCTCGAGCGCGAGATCGGTCCCGTGCTCGAGAGCGTCATCGCGAAGGCCCCGCGCCGCGTGATCGTCGCGAGCTTCTCGAGCCACGTGCACCGCGTGCAGCAGGTGCTCGACGCCGCCGTGGCGAACGACCGCCGCGTCGTGCTGCTCGGCCGCTCGATGGTCAAGAACATGGGCATCGCCGCCGACCTGGGCTACCTCAAGGTGCCCGAGGGCGTGCTCGTCGACGCCAAGAAGGCCGGCGACATCCCGGACGACAAGATCGTCTACATGTCCACGGGCTCCCAGGGCGAGCCGATGGCCGTCCTCAGCCGCATGGCCAACCTCGAGCACCAGATCGAGCTCGGCAAGGGCGACACGGTCATCCTCGCCAGCTCGCTCATCCCGGGCAACGAGAACGCCGTCTACCGCGTCATCGACGGGCTCACCAAGCTCGGCGCGAACGTCGTGCACAAGGGCAACGCCAAGGTGCACGTCTCCGGCCACGCGGCCGCCGGCGAGCTGCTCTACTGCTACAACATCCTGCGCCCGAAGAACGTGCTGCCCGTGCACGGCGAGCACCGCCACCTCTACGCCAACGCGAAGCTGGCGATGGCCTCGGGCATCCCCGAGGAGAACATCGTCCTCGGCCAGGACGGCACCGTCGTCGACCTCAAGGACGGCAAGGCGGAGGTCGTCGGCCAGCTCGACATCGGCTACGTGTACGTCGACGGATCGAGCGTCGGCGAGATCACGGATGCGGACCTCAAGGACCGCCGCGTCCTCGCCGAGGAGGGCTTCATCTCGATCTTCGTCGCCATCGACTCGCAGACCGGCAAGGTCATCGTGGGCCCGGAGATCCAGGCCCGCGGCTTCGCCGAGGACGACGCGATCTTCGACGACATCAAGCCGAAGATCCTCGGCGCCCTCAAGGACGCCGCCGAGAACGGCACGCGCGACACGCACGCCTACAGCCAGGTCGTGCGCCGCACGGTCGGCCGCTGGGTGGGCACGAAGATCCGTCGCCGCCCGATGATCGTGCCGGTGGTCATCGAGGCCTGAGCGCACGACCCCGGGTCGGGTCGGGGTTCACCCCGATCCGACCCGGGTTCCCCCGCGCGGTGGATGCGGAGCCTCCCAGCGGATCCCTAGATTCGGGTCCGACGGGAGGCTCCCGTCGTTCTCAAGGGGGTTCCTCATGCACGTCGCCCGCACCTGGGTGTTCCCGATCCTCAGGATCGTCATCGCGATCGTGATCGCCGTCGCGCTCGTCCAGCTCGCCTTCTTCTCGGGCGGCTCCGAGGCCGACGACGTCGCGGCGCCGACCGGGTCGGTGGGGCAGGAGCTCACGGTCGTCGAGCGCGGCGACCTCGAGAGCACCGTCCGCTTCGACGCGACGATCGCCGCCGACGAGGCGGTGCCCGTGGTCGCCGCCGTGGACGCCCAGGTGCGCACGGTGCCCGTGGCCGTCGACCAGCGCGTCGACGCAGGGCAGGTGCTCGCCACGGTGCGCAACGCGGCGGGTCGCACCGTGAACGTCACCGCCCCGATCACCGGCACGCTCGTGCAGCTCGATGCGCTCGTCGATCAGTTCCTCTCGGTCGGCTCGCCGATCGCAGCCGTGGCCCCGGACAGCTTCCACGTGCGCGCCACCATCGACCCCTCGCAGCAGTACCGCCTGGTCGATCGGCCGGATGAGGGCACCGTCTCCATCGCCGGCGGCCCGCAGCCCTTCGCGTGCACCGGCCTCGCGATCGACGCGACCACGCCGACGCCGGAGTCCGGCGGTCTCGTCGAGACGACCATCCGCTGCGCCGTGCCCGCCGAGGTGACCGTCTTCGCCGGCCTCAGCGCTGAGCTCGAGATCGCCGCGGGCAGCGCCCAGGACGCGCTCGTCGTGCCGACCACCGCGGTCGAGGGCGCGGTCGAGGCCGGCGTCGTCTACCTGCCGGGCGCCGACGGCGAGCCCGAGCCGCGCGACGTCGTGCTCGGCATCAGCGACGGCACCGCGATCGAGATCGTGAGCGGTCTGGACGAGGGCGACGAGATCCTCGCCTTCACGCCGAGCGCGACGGCCGACGGCGGCGTCTGCTACCCCGACGAGTACGGGATGAACTGCTGATGAGCCTGTTCCGGCTCGAGGGCGTCGCCCGCAGCGTGCGCCTGCCCGACGACTCCCGCCTCGACATCCTCGCGGGCGTCGACCTCGCGGTCGACGCCGGCGAGCACGTCTCGATCGTGGGCCGCAGCGGTTCCGGCAAGACGACGCTCCTCAACCTGCTGGGTCTGCTCGACGAGCCCACCGCGGGCGAGATCGTCTGGGACGGCAGACCGCTGAGCGCCCTGTCCTCCCGCGACCGCGACCGCGCGCGAGGCCGGGACATCGGCTTCGTCTTCCAGCAGTTCAACCTGCTCAGCGGGCGCAGCGCCCTCGAGAACACGATCGTGCCGCTGCTCTACGCGGGCACCGACCGCTTCTGGAAGCGCCGCTCCATCGCCACGGCGATGCTCGAGCGGGTCGGTCTGGGGGAGCGGCTGGCCAGCACGCCCGAGCACCTCTCGGGTGGCGAGCAGCAGCGCGTGGCGATCGCCCGAGCCCTCGTGCGCGGCCCGAAGCTGATCCTCGCCGACGAGCCGACCGGCGCGCTCGACGTGGAGACCGGCGCACGCGTCATGCGGCTGCTCGACGACGTCTCGCGCGCAACGGGCGCGGCGCTCATCACGATCACGCACGATCCAGCCATCGCGGCCCTCGCCGATCGCTGCTACCGGCTCGACGCGGGACGGCTCGCGCCCGAGCGGTCGGGGGCGGCCGCGTGAACCGGCTGCGTGAGTCCTTCACCACGGTGGCGGCGACGGTCATCGAGGGCTGGAACGAGCTGCGCGCGCAGCGCACCCGGGTGCTGATGAGCCTCATCGGCGTCGGCCTCGCGGTCGCTGCCATCACGGGCGCGGTCGCCGCCGGCTCGATCGCCGAGCAGTCGATCCGCGAGGGCGAGGAGCGCGGGTCCGGCCGAGCCGCATCGCTGAGCGTGAACGCCTTCGACGACAACGGTCCCACCGACCCGGTCCTGCTCGCCGAGCGCCTCGAGCCGCTCGTCGAGCGCTTCGGCATCGACTACCACTCGCGGCGCGTCTACGGCGAGCCGCTCGCGCTCGAATCGCCCTCGGGGCTGCTGCGCACCGAGTCGGCCGCGGTCGATCCGGCCTGGGGGGCCATGCGCCGCATCCCCGTCGAGCACGGCCGCTGGTTCACCGAGCGGGACGAGCGGATGCTCGCACCGGCGGTGCTCGTCGACGAGATCGCGTGGGAGAACCTCGGCTCTCCCGCGCTCGGCGAGCATCCGACCGTCCGCATCCAGGGCGAGCGCTCGGCGACCGCGGAGATCGTCGGGGTCGTCGCCTCCCAGAACTCCTCGCGCGAGTGGTCGGCGGGCACGGTCTACCTGCTGGTTGACGACTACCTCGAGCTCGCGCCGCCGCTCGACCCGATGATCAGCAGCGTCGAGACCTCGCTCTGGGTGCCCGAGGCGGAGGCCGAGGCGCTCGCCGACGCGATCCGCGCGGAGCTGCGGGCGCAGTACCCGGTGACGATCTCGGTGCAGGTCGAGCGCAACGACCCGGCCGCCTGGGGCGGCGGCGCCGCGACCGGCCTGCTCTGGCTGCAGCTCGGCCTCGTCGGGGTCGCGTCGATCGTGCTGCTGCTCGCGGCGCTGAGCCTGGTCAACATCACGATGGTGACGGTGCGGCACCGGGTGCGCGAGATTGGCATCCGGCGGGCCTTCGGTGCCACCGGGCGCCGCGTCTTCGTCGGCGTGGTCATGGAGAGCGTGGTCGGCACCGCCTTCGCGGGCGTGATCGGCGTCGCGATCGCGGTGCTGGCGCTGCAGAACCCGTGGGTGCGCGAGCTGATCGGCGACGGCATCGTCGAGCCGCCGCCCTTCCCGATCGGGGCCGCCGTGGTCGGGCTGCTCGTGGCCGTCGGGGTCGGCGCCGTGGCGGGCGTGCTCCCGGCGCTGGTCGCCGTCCGGGTGCGGGTCATCGAGGCGATCCGGTTCTGATGGCGAGCGGATGCGCCCCCGACGGTCCCCGGTACCGGCTCCGCGGCGCATCCGCTCGGCCCGCTCCGCGGCTCGCCGCGCCCCTAGCCGGCTCGCGTCGGAGGCTGGAGGTACCCTGTCGCGCATGGCAACGAGCTCCAGATCCTCTTCGCGCGCCCGCGCGGGCAACGGGTCGACCGCGCGCGGCAAGGCGCAGGGCACCGCGGCCGTGAAGACGAAGAAGCTGCCCGTCGGCGGCGTTCCCGAGAAGCCCGAGCGCGGCCTGCTGGCGCGCGCGTGGATGGGCCTCGCGCATCTCACCGGCGGCGCCTTCCGCGCCTTCGGGCACGAGAAGCTGGCCAAGGAGGAGCGTCGCGACGGCCTGCCGTTCCTGCTCGTGCTGCTCGCGGTGGCCGGCGCGGCCGTCGAGTGGTTCAACCCGACCGCCGAGGTCGCGATCACGCTCGACGCCTGGACCTTCGGTCTGCTGCTCGGCCGGGTCGCCTTCGGACTCCCCGTCGTGCTCGTGCTCTTCGCCGCGTGGCTGTTCCGCCACCCGGCCTCCGTGCACGACAACACCCGCATCGGCATCGGCCTCGTCGTGCTGCTGGCCAGCGTCAGCGCGCTCTGCCACACCGCGGGCGGCCAGCCGCAGCCCGCGCAGGGCGTCGAGGCCGTCGCCCAAGGCGGCGGCATGATCGGCTGGGTGCTCGCCGCACCGCTCATCGCGCTCGGCACGCCGCTGCTCGCGACGCCGGTGGCGATCGTGCTGCTGGTCCTCTCGCTCTTCATCATCACCAAGACGCCGCCGAACAAGCTCGCGCATCGGCTGCGCGAGCTCTACGCCTACCTCTTCGGCGCCACCCTGCCGGATGCGGAGGCACGCGCCGCGGCGAAGGCCGCCAAGCGCGAGGACCGCTTCGCCGGCGTCGACGACCTCGAGCTCTCCGGCGAGGACGTCGACACCGACTCGCTGCCCTGGTGGCGCCGCAATAAGGACAAGCGCGAGGTCGACCCCGCGTACGACTCGCCGGTCATCGGCGCCGAGGGCGTCACCGACGTCATCGACCCCCTCGCCGCGTCCGTCGACTCCGGCCTGCTGCACGATCTCGAGGCCGCCGAGGACGCGGTCAAGCGCTTCAGCACCGGCGAGGCGCCGGTCGCCCGGGCCACCGGGCTGCGCGACGACGAGGGGCCCGCCGCACCGCTGCCGGGCTTCGCCGAGAAGGCGAGCGAGCGCGGCGCGCTCGGCGAGTTCGAGGATCCGGCCGAGGCGATCGTCAACCCCGCGCCGATCCCCGAGTCCGACCGCGAGACGCAGGCCGTCGACCCGATCGAGGCCGCGGCCGTCGAGGAGCCGGCGGATGCGCCGCAGGGCGACTACGCGCTGCCGGCCGCTTCGACGCTGGGCGCGGGCACGCCGCCGAAGGCGCGCTCCTCCGCGAACGACGAGATCGTCGCCGCGATCACCGAGGTGCTCACCCAGTTCAAGGTCGACGCGTCCGTGACGGGCTTCAGCCGAGGCCCCTCGGTCACCCGCTACGAGATCGAGCTCGGCCCGGGCGTCAAGGTCGAGCGAGTCACCGCGCTCAGCAAGAACCTCGCCTACGCCGTCGCCAGCAACGAGGTCAGCATCCTCTCGCCCATCCCGGGCAAGAGCGCGATCGGCGTCGAGATCCCGAACCGCGATCGCGAGATCGTCTCGCTCGGCGACGTGCTGCGCTCGCAGGCCTCGGTCAAGAGCACGCACCCCATGACGATCGGTATCGGCAAGGACGTCGAGGGCGGCTACGTCGTCGCCAACCTTGCCAAGATGCCCCACCTGCTCGTGGCCGGCTCCACGGGCTCGGGCAAGTCGAGCTTCGTCAACTCCATGATCACGAGCCTGCTGATGCGCGCGAAGCCGAGCGAGGTGCGCATGGTGCTCGTCGACCCCAAGCGGGTCGAGCTCTCGATCTACGCGGGCGTGCCGCACCTCATCACCCCCATCATCACGAACCCGAAGAAGGCCGCGGAGGCGCTGCAGTGGGTCGTGAAGGAGATGGACATGCGGTACGACGACCTCGCGTCGTTCGGCTTCCGCCACATCGACGACTTCAACCGCGCCGTCGTGAACGACGAGATCAAGCTGCCGTCGGGCTCCGAGCGCAAACTGCGCCCGTACCCCTACCTGCTGGTCGTGGTCGACGAGCTCGCTGACCTCATGATGGTCGCTCCGCGCGACGTCGAGGACTCGATCGTGCGCATCACGCAGCTCGCGCGAGCCTCGGGCATCCACCTCGTGCTCGCCACCCAGCGACCCTCGGTCGACGTGGTGACCGGGCTCATCAAGGCGAACGTGCCCTCGCGGCTGGCGTTCGCGGTCACGAGCGTCACCGACAGCCGCGTCATCCTCGACCAGCCTGGCGCCGACAAGCTCATCGGTCAGGGCGACGGCCTCTTCCTGCCGATGGGGTCCTCCAAGGCGGTGCGCGTCCAGGGCGCGTGGGTCAAGGAGGACGAGATCAACCGGGTCGTCCAGCACGTCACCCGCCAGGCCCGCCCCGAGTACCGACACGACGTCGCGGCCGAGGCGCCCAAGAAGGAGATCGACGAGGACATCGGCGACGACCTCGACGTGCTGCTCTCGGCGGTCGAGCTGGTCGTCACGACGCAGTTCGGCTCGACCTCCATGCTGCAGCGCAAGCTTCGCGTCGGCTTCGCCAAGGCAGGCCGCCTCATGGACCTCATGGAGTCACGCGAGATCGTCGGCCCGTCCGAGGGCTCGAAGGCGCGCGACGTGCTCGTCGCCCCCGACCAGCTCGCGGCGGTGCTCGGCAGGATCCGCGGCGAGGACGCCCCCGCGTCGACCGGTTCGCGCTCGGGCTCCGATCCGGTCGCCGACATGACCGAGGGGTACCATGAGGTCGACGGCGACTCGGATGAGGACGCCTGGGGTCTGACCGGCAGGGAGTAAGCACGTGGCATCCTCCGATGGCGGGCTCCTCGCGGGCCGCTTCGTCCGTGCGGGCGACGGCCCTGCCAGCAACGGCAACCTCGCGAACCTCATCACGGTCGCGCGCATCCTGCTCGCCCCGCTCTTCATCTGGCTGCTGCTCGCCGATGGCGGGCAGGGCGGTCCCGGCCGTTACGCCGCCGCCGCGCTCTTCATCGTCGCGATCGCGACCGACAGCCTCGACGGGCACCTGGCCCGCCGCAACGGCCTCGTCACGGACCTCGGCAAACTGCTCGACCCGATCGCCGACAAGGTGCTCATCGGCGGTGCGCTCGTCGGCCTCAGCCTCCTCGGCGAGCTCGACTGGTGGATCACGATCGTCATCATGGTGCGCGAGCTCGGCATCACCGCGTTCCGTTTCGCCGTGCTGCGCGACCGCGTGATCCCCGCCTCGCGAGGGGGCAAGCTCAAGACCGTCCTTCAGGCCGTGGCGATCGCCTTCGCGCTCGTGCCGCTGCCGCTGCTCCTGGGCGACTGGATGCACGGGGTCAACACCGCGCTCATGGCCCTCGCCCTCGTACTCACGCTCGTCTCCGGCATCGACTACCTCGTGCAGGCCTGGCGGGGCAACCGCGCGTCGTGACCGCTGCGCTGCCCGACGGCGCCGTGGCGGACCTCGTCGCCGAGCTCGCCGCACGGGGGCTGACGGTCGCCGTCGCGGAGTCGCTGACGGGCGGACTGCTCGCGGGCGAGCTCATCCGTCCCGCCGGGGCCTCCGCCGTCGTGCTCGGGGGAGTCGTCTGCTACGCCACCGAGCTGAAGCAGCGCCTGCTCGGCGTGGACGCCGAGCTGCTCGAGGAGCACGGGCCCGTGCACCCCGAGGTGGCCCGCCAGATGGCCGACCGGGTGCGCACCGTCCTCGCCGTCGACGGCCGCGCCGCCGACATCGGGCTCGCGACCACCGGCGTGGCGGGACCCGAGCCGCAGGGCGGGCACCCCGCCGGCCTCGCCTACATCGGCATCGCGCTCGGAGGTGCGGTCGAGTCGATCCAGCTGCGCCTGGAGGGCGACCGCGACGCGGTGCGCGACGGCGTGGTCCGGCGAGCGGTCGTGGAGCTCGGCGCGCGTCTCCGGCGCTGAGGCGGCCGACCCATCCGTGCGGGCGGCGGCTGCGAACTATCATCATCGAGCGGCCTTCGCAAGATTCTTGAGCCGAATCGGCTCAGGGTGGAATACCTGCGTGAAGACTGCGTTACATCAGACGGAGTTCCCCGGCGTCACCCAGTGATCGACGGATAGAGTTCTGGCACCGGTTGTCGGGTAGCAGTACCCGAAGCGCCGGGGTCGGTCTCTCCCCGAAGGGCTGATGACGCCACACGAGTAAGGAGGGTCCCATGGTTCTGGTCCGTCAAGAGATCGGCGACGTGCTCCGCGACTTCCGCCTGCAGAAGGGCCGTACGCTCCGCCAGGTGGCGAGCAAGGCCAGTGTGGCGCTCGGCTACCTCAGCGAGGTCGAGCGCGGGCAGAAGGAGGCCTCGAGCGAGATCCTCGCCTCGGTGGCCGACGCGCTCGACACGCCCATCTCGATCATCATGCGCGAGGTGAGCGATCGCCTCGCGGTCGTCGAGGGTCTCACGATCGTGCCGGACACGGTGCCGGTCGACATGGTGGCCGACTTCGACGCCGACCTGGTCGCGCGCTGATCCCGAATACCAGCCTCAACGAGGGCGTCCCGCTGCGGCGGGGCGCCCTCGTCCCGTCCCGGGCCGGTTCGCGAGACCGGCTCCCGTACGCGAGGATGAGCGGATGCGCCTGAGCGAGTTCCACTACGCCGTCACCGAGGAGTTCGGTGCCTACGGCGCCGTGCTCGTGCGCGATCTCGTGCTCTCCGCCCTGGGCAGCCGCACCGCAGAGCAGGCCATCGCCGCCGGCCTGCCGCCGCGCGAGGTCTGGTTCGCGCTCTGCGCGGCCGAGGACGTGCCGCCGGCACGCCGGCACGGCGCCGGCCTACCGAAACCGCGCGACTGAGCCCGCTTCGTCGGTGCTCCGCGCGGCGCCCGCTGCGGGTTCGTTCGAACACGACTACGACACGCCGGCGATCCGCATCGAACATCCGTTCGGGTGCGCGCTAGACTCCTCCACAACGCAGGACCGCTCCGGTTCCGCACCGCAGGGACCCCCGCCGACCGCGATGTCGGTGGGCGTCCGTAACGTTCGGAGCACGCGGAACACCGCGCAGCCTTGTCGACGAAGTCCGTCCCTCACGGGGGTCGAACGGAGCGCGGCAGCCTACAGGCGACACCGCAACGAGTGAAGGAGCCCACATGCCCTCGGCAGCAGACCGCGAGAAGTCCCTCGAGACCGCCCTCGCCCAGATCGACCGTCAGTTCGGCAAGGGCACGGTGATGCGCCTCGGCAGCGATGAGCGCGCCCCCGTCGCCGTCATCCCCACCGGCTCCATCGCGCTGGACGTCGCGCTCGGCATCGGAGGCCTCCCGCGAGGCCGCATCATCGAGATCTACGGCCCGGAGTCCTCGGGCAAGACCACGCTCACGCTGCACGCGATCGCCAACGCGCAGCGCAACGGCGGCATCGCCGCGTTCATCGACGCCGAGCACGCGCTCGACCCCGAGTACGCCAAGAAGCTCGGTGTCGACATCGACGCGCTGCTCGTGTCGCAGCCCGACACCGGCGAGCAGGCGCTCGAGATCGCGGACATGCTCGTGCGCTCGGGCTCGATCGACCTCATCGTCATCGACTCGGTGGCGGCGCTCGTGCCCCGCGCCGAGATCGAGGGCGAGATGGGCGACAGCCACGTCGGCCTCCAGGCCCGCCTCATGTCGCAGGCGCTGCGCAAGCTCACCGGTGGGCTCAACCAGACCCAGACCACGATGATCTTCATCAACCAGCTGCGCGAGAAGATCGGCGTGTTCTTCGGCAGCCCCGAGACCACCGCGGGTGGCAAGGCGCTCAAGTTCTACGCGTCGGTACGCCTCGACATCCGCCGCATCGAGACGCTCAAGGACGGCACCGACGCGGTCGGCAACCGCACCCGGGTCAAGGTCGTCAAGAACAAGATGGCGCCGCCCTTCAAGCAGGCGGAGTTCGACATCCTCTACGGCGTCGGCATCTCGCGCGAAGGCAGCCTGATCGATTTCGGCGTCGAGCACGGCATCGTCAAGAAGTCCGGCGCCTGGTACACCTACGAGGGCGACCAGCTCGGTCAGGGCAAGGAGAACTCGCGCAACTACCTCAAGAACAACGTCGACACCGCGGCCGAGATCGAGCGCAAGATCCTCGCCAAGCTCGGTGTGGGCGGTGCGAAGCCCGAGGTCGAGGCGCCCGTGCAGCCGATCGCGGCGCCCGCGGAGCGGAAGGCCCCCGCGCGCAGCGCCGCCAGCGCCTGATGAACGACCGCAGCGATCGCACCGGTCGCGCCGAAGGCCTCGCCCCCGTGCACTACCTGTTCGGGGCGGGGCCTTCGGGCGATGCGCCGGTCCCCTCGCCGGAGACCCCGCCGCAGATCGCGGACGACGGCGCCCGGTGGTTCGACCCCTCGGTCGACGGCGACGAGGGCTTCCTCGACGGCGCGGCGCAGCAATCGCTGCAGCGTCCTGCGGAGCGGCAGCCGGTCCAGGGCAGCTGGGCGGAGCAGGCCGGTGAGCGCGGCCTCCGTGCGCTCCGCCCCGTCGGCGTAGCGGCCGACGAGCACGACGGTCGCGGGGCGGCGCACTCGGCCGCCGGCAGCGCCGGCCCGGGCGAGGTCGCCGACGGCGATCCCGATGCCGCGCACCGTGAGCGCGACGAGGAGCGACGCCGTCAGCGCGAGGAGCGCGCGGAGGAGCGCAAGGCGCGCCGCGCGGAGAACGTCGCCATGCACGCCCTCACGCGGCGCGGGCAGTCGGTGCAGGAGATCCGCGACCTGCTGACCGCGCGGGAACTCGACGCCGATGAGATCGAGACCGAGATCGAGCGGCTCAGCGGCGTCGGATTGCTCGACGACGCCGATCTGGCCGAGAACCTCGTACGCACGCTCACGGAGCGCAAGAAGCTCGGGCGCTCCGCGCTGCTGGCCGAGCTGCGGCGCCGCAAGATCGATCCGCTCGCGATCGAGGAGGCGGTCGCCGAGCTCGACCGCGACGATGAGGACGAGCGCTGCCTCGAGCTCGCCCGTCAGCGCGCGCGCCAGCTCAACAGCCTCGACGACCAGACCGCCGAGCGCCGGCTCAGCGCCTTCCTGCAGCGCAAGGGGTACTCCGGTGACGCGATCCGCAAGTCGGTGCGCACCGCACTCCGGGACGAGCGGGGCGTCCGCTTCGTGTAGAGCCCATGGCCGCGCCGCCGCTCCTGCGGCGCGGCTCTGCCGCGGTCCAGCCCGCGCGCGGTGGCGGCGCGAGGCAGACGGGCCGGCGGGCCCGCGGATCGTAGAATCGTCTGCATCATGAGCAGCCCCGTCAGCACGCCGACCCTCATCGCGCCCTCGCCGGCCGCCCTGGCCGAGGACGGCAGCGCACGCACCTTCGAGGTGCGCACGTTCGGCTGCCAGATGAACGTGCACGACTCCGAGCGCCTCAGCGGTTCGCTCGAGGCGGCTGGCTACCTGCGCCACGCGGCGGACGGCGACGCCGATGTCGTCGTCATCAACACCTGCGCGGTGCGGGAGAACGCCGACAACAAGCTCTACGGCACCCTCGGCCACCTCGGTCACCTCAAGAAGACGCGCCCGGGCCTGCAGATCGCGGTCGGCGGCTGCCTCGCGCAGAAGGACAAGAACGTCATCCTCGAGAAGGCGCCCTGGGTCGACGTCGTCTTCGGCACCCACAACATGGGCTCCCTGCCCGCCCTGCTGGAGCGGTCGCGGCACAACGGCGAGGCGCAGCTCGAGATCCTCGAGTCGCTCGAGACCTTCCCCTCGACCCTGCCGACGAAGCGCGACTCCACGCACAGCGGCTGGGTGTCCATCTCCGTCGGCTGCAACAACACCTGCACCTTCTGCATCGTGCCGAGCCTGCGCGGCAAGGAGAAGGACCGACGACCGGGCGACGTCCTCGCCGAGATCCAGGCGCTCGTCGACGACGGCGCCATCGAGGTCACCCTGCTCGGCCAGAACGTCAACTCCTACGGCGTCGAGTTCGGCGACCGGCTCGCGTTCGGCAAGCTGCTGCGGGCCGCGGGCGCGATCGACGGTCTGGAGCGCATCCGCTTCACCAGCCCGCATCCGGCGGCCTTCACCGACGACGTCATCGACGCGATGGCCGAGACCCCGGCGGTGATGCCCTCGCTGCACATGCCGCTGCAGTCGGGCTCGGACCGCATCCTCAAGGCCATGCGCCGGTCCTACCGCTCCGAGCGCTTCCTGGGCATCCTCGAGCGCGTCCGCGAGCGGATGCCGCACGCGGCGATCACGACCGACATCATCGTCGGCTTCCCCGGCGAGACCGAGGACGACTTCGCGGAGACGCTGCGTGTCGTCGAGGCCAGCCGCTTCGCCTCGGCCTTCACCTTCCAGTACTCGATCCGGCCGGGCACGCCGGCGGCGACGATGCGGGACCAGATCCCCAAGGCCGTGGTGCAGGAGCGCTACGAGCGCCTCACCGCGCTGCAGGACGCGATGTCCTGGCGGGAGAACCAGGCTCAGCTCGGCCGCACCGTCGAGGTGCTGGTGTCGAAGCACGAGGGTCGCCGCGACCAGCTCACTCGGCGCCTGTCGGGCCGTGCCGAGGACAACCGCCTCGTGCACGTCGACCTGCCCGCGGGCCAGGCCGAGCCGCGGCCGGGCGACGTCGTCACGGCGACGGTCGCCGAGGCCATGCCCTTCTACCTCATCGCCGGCACGCCGGGCGGGGGAGCGCTGCCCGTGCGCCGCACCCGGGCCGGCGACGCCTGGGACCGCGCCGAGGCCGCCTCCTGCGGCGTGCCCGCGCAGCCCGCCGACGGTGCGACCGGCCGGGTCTCGCTCGGGCTCCCGGGCCTGCGCATCGGTGCGCCGGGAGCGTGAGCGCAGCGCATCCGCTCGTCGTCGTCGTCGGCGCGACCGGCACGGGCAAGAGCGACCTCTCGCTCGACCTCGCCGAGGCGATCGGCGCCCGCGGCGGCGCGGCCGAGATCGTCAACGGCGACGCCATGCAGTTCTACCGCGGCATGGACATCGGCACGGCGAAGCTGCCGGAGCGCGAGCGCCGCGGCGTGCCGCACCACCTGCTCGACGTGCTCGAGGTCACGGAGGAGGCGAGCGTCGCGGCCTTCCAGGAGCAGGCCCGCGCGCTCGTCGAGGCGATCCGCGGACGCGGCGCCGTGCCGATCCTGGTCGGCGGCTCGGGGCTCTACGTCGACGCGGTGGTGCAGGACTTCCGCTTCCCGGCGCGCGACCCCGAGGTGCGCGCCCGCTACGAGGCCCGCCTCGAGGCGGAGGGCGTCGCGGCGCTGCACGCCGAGCTGCTGACGCTCGACGCCGAGGCCGCGACCGCGATCGGGCCGCACAACGGACGGCGCATCGTGCGCGCGCTCGAGGTCGTCGCGATCACGGGGCAGCCCTTCGGCGCCGGCCTGCCCGAGGAGGGCCGTGCCTGGACCGAGGCCGTCACCGTCGGCCTCGCCCTCGATCGCGAGCGCCTCGTGCCGCGCCTCGACGCGCGTGTCGAGCGGATGTGGGCGACCGGCATGGTGGACGAGGTCGCCGGACTCCTGCCCCGAGGCCTCGAGCGCGGGGTGACCGCGAGTCGCGCGATCGGCTACGCGCAGGCGATCGAGCAGCTCCGAGGACGGATGAGCGAGGCCGAGGCCATCGCCGCCACCCAGGCGCTCACCCGCCGCTACGCCCGCCGTCAGGTGAGCTGGTTCCGGCGCTCGCCGGGCACGCACTGGCTGCCGGCGGAGGCAGCGGACGTCGCCGCGCAGGCGGTCGCGCTGGTACCGGCCGCGCGCTGAGACGACGGGCGCTGCTTCACCGGGGCCGCGCCAGTAGACTCGCGCGGGTGGCGAGCATCACCTTCACCAAGGGCCAGGGCACGGGCAACGACTTCGTGCTGTACGCCGATCCCGAGGGCGAGCTCGACCTGAGCCCCGAGCAGGTCGCCGCGGTCTGCGACCGCCACTTCGGCGTCGGCGCCGACGGCCTGCTCCGCGCGGTGCGATCGAGCGCGATCGAGGCGGGCGCCGCGGCGCTGGCCGAGGACCCCGCCGCGGAGTGGTTCATGGACTACCGCAACGGCGACGGCTCGATCGCCGAGATGTGCGGCAACGGCGTGCGCGTCTTCACGCGGTTCCTCATCGAGACCGGACTGCTCGAGCTCCCGGAGGGCGCGCAGGCGGCCATCGGCACCCGCGCGGGTGTGAAGCTCGTCGAGCGGGCCGGCGACGGCTTCCGGGTCGACATGGGCGCCTGGCGGCTCGACGGCAACGACGCGCTCGTGCGCGCCAAGGAGCTCGACGTGCCCCGCCCGGGCCTCGGCATCGACGTCGGCAACCCGCACATCGTGGTGGCGCTGCCGAGCGAGGACGACCTCGAGCGCGCCGACCTCGCCTACGCCCCCGTGCTCGACCCGGCGCAGCCGGCCGGGGCGAACGTGGAGTTCGTGGTGCCCCGCGATCCGATGGTCATCGACGGTGTCGGCTTCGTGCGCATGCGCGTGCACGAGCGGGGCAGCGGCGAGACGCTCTCCTGCGGCACCGGCGCGGTGGCCACGGCGCTGGCCGTGCGGCACTGGGCCGGCGAGGGCGCGCCCGACGATTGGAAGGTCGCGGTGCCGGGCGGCGTGGTCGGCGTGCGGATGTTCCCGCGAGCCGACGGCGAGCACACGAGCCTCGAGGGTCCGGCCGAGCTCGTCTTCACGGGCACGCTCGAGGTCTGAGCCCCGGGCACAGCGTTCAGCGGTGCCGTACCCGCAGCACCCGGAAGCCCTTGTTGGTCGCCGCACGGAAGGTCTGGAAGCCGCCGGGCAGCGAGTCGTGCAGCCAGCGCTGCAGCGAGTCCGATCCGAGATGCCTGGCCACGACCATCCAGGCCTCCGCGTCGTGCTCGAGGCGCGGCAGCCACTGCAGCAGCATCTCGTGCAGCTCGTTCTTGCCCACCCGGATCGGCGGGTTCGAGCGGATGGACATGAAGCGCACGTCCTCGGGGACGTCCTCGGGCAGCACGGCGTTGACGTTCTCGAGGCCGAGACGTTCGGCGTTGCGCCGCACGAGGTCGAGAGCGCGGCGGTTCACGTCCACCGCCCAGATCGTGGCGCGCGGCGCCTCGAGCGCGAGCGACAGGCTGATCGGCCCCCAGCCGCTGCCGAGGTCGAGGAGGTTGCCGCCGGGCGGCGGCGGCGGGGTGTTGGCCAGCAGCACCGCGGTGCCGAGATCGACCCGGTCGGGGCTGAAGATGCCGCCGGCGGTCACGAGGCTGCGGGCGTGGCCGGCGAGCTCCACGTGCAGGGGTCGGAGGCTGGCATCGCTGGCCGGTTCGGCCGAGAAGTAGTGGTCCGACTCCATGCGCCGACTGTAGCGGAGACGGGGGAGGGAGAGCCAATGCGGGAGGACGTAGACTGGGCGCGAATGAACATCGATGACGACGACATGGTGGACCGCGTGATCGCGGCCGCCGAGAGCCGCTCCGCCGGCTCATCCATCTTCGGCGCGGGCGCGCAGGCGCTCCAGCGCGACAACGCCTACGAGCGCGACCGCGACGGCGACCAGTTCGATCGCGAGGAGCGCCAGGCGCTGCGCCGCGTCTCGGGGCTGCGCACCGAGCTCGAGGACATCACCGAGGTCGAGTACCGCGAGCTGCGCCTCGAGAACGTGGTGCTCATCGGCGTGCACCCGCAGGGTGCGCAGGAGGATGCGGAGAACTCGCTGCGCGAGCTCGCCGCCCTCGCCGAGACGGCCGGTGCGAGCGTGCTCGACGGCCTGCTGCAGCGCCGCCCGCATCCGGACCCGGCCACGTACCTGGGCCGCGGCAAGGCCGAGGAGCTCGGCATGATCGTCGCGAACCTCGGCGCCGACACGGTCATCGCCGACACCGAGCTCGCACCGAGCCAGCGCCGTGCGCTCGAGGACGTCGTCAAGGTCAAGGTCATCGACCGCACCGCCGTCATCCTCGACATCTTCAGCCAGCACGCCAAGACCCGCGAGGGCAAGGCGCAGGTCGAGCTCGCGCAGCTCGAGTACCTGCTGCCGCGCCTGCGCGGCTGGGGCGAGTCGATGAGCCGCCAGGCCGGTGGGCAGACGGCCGGCGGCGCGGGCATGGGCTCGCGCGGTCCCGGCGAGACGAAGATCGAGCTCGACCGTCGTCGCATCCACAGCCGCATGGCCAAGCTGCGCAAGCAGATCCTGAGCTTCAAGCCTGCGCGCGAGGCCAAGCGGGCCAACCGCAAGCGCAACGTCATCCCCTCCGTCGTCATCGCCGGCTACACCAACGCGGGCAAGTCGAGCCTGCTGAACCGGCTCACCCGGGCCGGCGTGCTCGTCGAGAACGCTCTCTTCGCCACCCTCGACTCCACGGTGCGCAAGACGCGCAGCGAGGACGGCCGCCAGTACACGCTCGCCGACACGGTCGGCTTCGTGCGCAACCTGCCGCACCAGCTCGTGGAGGCCTTCCGCTCCACTCTGGAGGAGGCGGCGGACGCGGATGTGATCGTGCACGTCGTCGACGGCTCGCACCCGGATCCGGCCAGCCAGATCGCCACCGTGCGCGACGTGCTCGGCGAGGTCGACGCCCGCGACATCCCCGAGATCATCGCCTTCAATAAGGCCGACCTGGCGGATGAGGATGCGCGGCTGCTGCTGCGCGGCCTGCATCCGGACGCCGTGTTCGTCTCCGCCCGCACTGGCGAGGGCATCGAGGAGCTGCTGGCGCGCATCCAGGCGCTGCTGCCGGACCTCGGCACCGAGGTCGACCTGCTCGTGCCCTTCGACCGCGGCGACCTCGTCGCGCTCGCGCACGAGAAGGGCCGCGTCATCACCACCTCCTACGAGGAGGGCGGCACGCGCCTGCACGCCATGGTCGACGATCAGCTCGCCGCCCAGCTGCACGCGCTGGAGACGACCGGAGCCTAGGGGCTCACGATCCCCAGCTCGTAGCCGAGGATCACCGCCTGCACGCGGTCGCGCAGCCCGAGGCCGCGCAGCACCCGGCCGACGTGCGTCTTCACGGTCGACTCCGAGAGGAACAGGCGCTCGGCGATCTCGCCGTTCGTGGCGCCCTCGGCGATCAGCTGCAGCACCTCGCGCTCGCGCTCGCTGAGCACGGCCAGGCGGTCGTCGGCGTCAGCGGCCGCGCCGCCGCGGGCGAGCGCGGGCGCCGCGAGCTCGACGAGCCGAGCGGTCACGCGCGGCGCCACGACGGCGTCGCCGCGGTGCACCGCGCGGCTCGCGTCGCCGCGCTCGGCGGGGCGGGCGTCCTTGAGCAGGAATCCGCTCGCGCCGGCCTGCAGCCCGCCGAAGGCGTACTCGTCGAGGTCGAAGGTCGTGAGGATGATCACGCGGCTCTCCGGCAGCATCGCGGTGAGGATCTCGGTGGCGGGGGGGGCGGGCCGGGCCGGGCGCCGCCCCGCCCAGTCCCCCCCCGACCGGCGGGGCGGGCCGGGCCCCCCC
>JASCOA010000110.1 GCA_029959365.1 Microbacteriaceae bacterium PS02343
GATGCGCGGTGCTACCACCGCGCATCCGCTCTTCGACTACTGTAGAAGACGCCGCCCACCCGAGCGGCGCATCCCCTCTCACGAAGAAGGAGCTCAGCGATGAGCCGTTTCACCGACCAGGTCGTCCTCATCACCGGCGGAGGCTCCGGCCTCGGCCGCGCCACCGCCATCCGCGTCGCCTCGGAGGGCGCGAAGCTCGCGCTCGTCGACGTCTCCGAGGCAGGCCTCGCCGCCACCGTCGAGGCGCTGCCCGAGGGCACCGAGGCGATCACGGTCGTCGCCGACGTCGCCGACGCCGCCCAGGTCAAGGACTACGTGGCCAAGACCGTCGAGGCCTACGGGCGCATCGACGGCTTCTTCAACAACGCCGGCATCGAGGGCAAGCAGAACCTCACCGAGGACTTCACCGAGGCCGAGTTCGCGCGCGTCGTCTCGATCAACCTCACCGGCGCCTTCCTCGGCCTCGAGGCCGTGCTCAAGGTCATGCACGCGCAGGGCTCCGGCTCGGTCGTCAACACCGCCAGCGTCGGCGGCATCCGCGGCGTCGGCAACCAGTCCGGCTACGCGGCCGCCAAGCACGGCGTCGTCGGCCTCACCCGCAACTCGGCCGTCGAGTACGGCAAGTTCGGCATCCGCGTCAACGCCATCGCACCGGGCGCCATCTGGACCCCCATGGTCGAGGCGAGCATGAAGCAGCTCGACCCGGTGGACCCGAAGGGCGCCGCCACCCAGTTCCTCACCGGCAACCCGATGCTGCGCTTCGGCGAGCCCGAGGAGATCTCCTCGGTCGTGGCCTTCCTGCTCTCCGACGAGTCGACCTTCGTCAACGCGGCGGTCATCCCGATCGACGGCGGTCAGTCGGCCAAGTACTGATCGACCACGCGAGCGAGCGGATGCGGGCTCCGGCCCGCATCCGCTGGCTGCGTTCGACGCCCGCTAGCGTGGAGGCATGTCCTTCGGCTTCCCGTGGCTCGTGCTCGTGCTCTACGTCGTCGTGCCGGTGCTGATCGCGCTGCTCGCGTACGCGGTGATCCGCTTCGGCGTGCACCACGGCATGCGCGCTGCGCTGCACGATGCGGATCAGCGACGGCTGCGCGAGCGCATCGAGCTGGACGACCTGCGCGACGGCGACCGCCCCGACAGCTGAACCTCAACCCCGGCCGTAGGTCAGGCGGCGCAGCGCGACCTCGGCCGGGCCCCGCTTGCCCGCGCGGTCGAGCGCGTACGCGACGACCACGGTGAGCAGCCAGGTGCCGAGCCCCACGAGCATGACCGAGGCGCTCGAGAGCTGCGCGCCGACGCCGAGACCCCAGGCCGCGAGCAGCGGCATGAAGAGCACGGACTGCGCGAGGTAGCCGCTCAGCGAGCGCCGGCCGAGCGAGACCACGGCCCGCACCGGCAGCGGCGCCTCGCCGCCGCGACGCTGCAACCGGTGCGCGATGAGGCCCGTGAGCGCCGCGTAGCCGAGGCCGGTGCCGAGCCCGGTCGCGAAGTTGATCGGCGTGAGCGCCGCCGGGGTCGCCAGTGGGATCGCCCGGATGTGATCGAGGCCGTGGACGAGTCCGGTGCCCCAGCCGATCGCGATGCCGAGCACGGCGGTGGTGCGCAGCAGGCGCAGGTGCTCGGCGGGCCGCTCGAGCACGCGGTGCCGGGCGGCGAGCATGCCGAGCAGCAACGCGGCGGGCAGCACGAGGCTGAACAGGCCGGAGGCGATCGCGAAGGCCCAGAGCGGCAGGCGGGTGGCGGCGGCCTCGAGGTAGCTCGGGTTGGCGGCGATGGACTGCTGCAGCTGCACGACGGTGCTGTCGACGGGCGCGCCGGGCACGAGCAGTCCGACCGCGGTCGCCAGGATCGCGGGCAGCACAGCGAGGCCCACGAGCACGCTGGCGGCGATCGCGACCGTGCGGTCGCGGCGGCCGATGAAGAGCGGCACGAGGATCAGCCCGAGCACGCCGTAGGTGCCGAGGATGTCGCCCTGCCACAGCACGAGCGCGTGCACGGCGCCGAAGGCGAGCATCCACCAGTGCCGCCGGCGCAGCAGCCGCCGCGCCTGCCGAGGGTCGGTGCCGCGGTCGAGCTGCCGGCGGTGCATCTGCACGATGCCGTAGGCGAAGAGGAAGGCGAACATCGTGTGCACGCGGCCGTCGACGACGACCATGGTGACGACCTGGGCGACGCGGTCGAGCACGCCGCCCTCGTCCGGGTGCATGGGCGACGGCCCGATCGGGCTGTCGAAGAGGAACCACGGCGCGTGCGCGAGCGCGATCAGCAGCAGCATCATGCCGCGGGCGAGGTCGGGCGCGAGGGCCCGCTCGCGCACGGGCGTGGGTGCAGGGCGGTGGACGGCGGATGCGGTGGTCACGGTGCTCTCCCGGGTTCGGTCGGTCATCGCATCCCAGTGCAGTGCGTGCCCTCGGGGCAGGGTCAAACCGCTCTGCGCGCGCTCCCAGGAGCAGCCGCCCACGGGCACGCGGAAGGCGCCGAGCCCGCGGGCTCGGCGCCGCGCATCCTCGCGCTGACGGCGCGAGCGGATGCGGCGGGCCGGCCCGCCGCATCCGCTCGTCCGCTCAGGCCAGCTGCAGCGACACCGTCACGTAGGAGTGCGGCGGCAGCTCGACCTCGAGGCCGCGCTCGTGCTCGCGCACGCCCGTGTGGGCGACCGGTGCGACCGCATCCGGCCGCTCGGGGGTGTTATGCGTCTGCAGCGTCTCGGCGGTCAGCAGCGTCGCGTCGTAGCCGGTGAACGACCGGCCGCGCAGGTCGAGCACGACCGTCGTCGGGCCGTCCGCGTCGAGGTTCGACAACGAGATCAGCGCGGCGCCGTCCTTGGTCGAGGCCGACGCCGACACCAGCGGGATCTCCGCGCCCTCCACGCTGCGGGTCGGCAGCTCCTCGCGGAAGGCGAGGGGCAGTCGAGCCGCGTCGTGGTGCCCCGTGTTCATCGCGAACACGTGGTAGCTCGGCGTGAGCACGAGGGCGCCCGAGTCGGGGTCGGTGAGGATCATGGCCTGCAGCACGTTGACGGTCTGCGCGATGTTGGCCATCGAGATGCGCTCGGCGAACGCGTGGAAGAGATCGAAGTGCACGCTCGCGACGAGCGCGTCGCGCATCGCGTTCTGCTGGTACAGGAAGCCGGGATTGGTGCCCTCCTCCACGTTCCACCAGGTGCCCCACTCGTCCACGACGAGGCCGACGGTGCGCTCGGGGTCGTAGGCGTCCATGACCGCGGCGTGGCCGCGCAGCAGCTCGCCCATGCGCTGGGCGCGCTTGACCGTCACGTAGTAGTCGTCGCTGCTGAAGGCGGTGGCGTCGCCCTTGTCCTGCCAGGAGCCGTTGATCGTGTAGTAGTGCAGCGAGAGGCCCTGGAAGAGCTGGTGGTCGCGGGCGTCCTTGCCGCCGAGGCCGCTCTGCGCCTGCATGAGCGACTCGGTCCAGCCGAAGTCGTCGACGTTCGCGCCGGCCGCGATCTTGTAGACCGGGGTCTCGCCGTGGTTGCGGATGTAGGTGGAGTACTGCCGCGCCAGGTGGGTGTACTGCCCGGCGGTCATGTTGCCGCCGCAGCCCCAGGCCTCGTTGCCGATGCCGAAGAAGGGCACGGTCCAGGGCTCATCGCGGCCGTGCTCGCGGCGCAGCGAGGCCATGGGGGAGTCGTCGCCGCGGGTGAGGTACTCGACCCACTCGCTCATCTCGCGCACGGTGCCCGAGCCGACGTTGCCGTTGATGTACGGCTCGGCGCCGAGCAGCTCGCACAGGTGCAGGAACTCGTGCGTGCCGAAGGAGTTGTCCTCCACCACGTCGCCCCAGTGCGAGTTGACCATGCGGGGGCGCTCCTCGCGCGGGCCGACGCCGTCGCGCCAGTGGTAGTCGTCGGCGAAGCAGCCGCCGGGCCAGCGCAGGTTCGGGATCTTCAGTGCGCGCAGGGCCTCGACCACGTCGAGGCGGATGCCGCCCTCGTTCGGGATCTCGCTGTCCTCACCCACGTAGAAGCCGCCGTAGATGCAGCGGCCGAGGTGCTCGGCGAAGTGGCCGTAGACGTGCCGCGAGATGCGGGCACCCGGCAGATCGAGGTCGATGACGGCGGTCAGCTGGGACATGGTTTCCGTTCTGTTGTCGGTACTGCGGTCGATCATCCCTTCACGCTCCCCGCGAGGAGGCCGCTCACGATGTGGCGCTGCGTGAAGATGAAGAAGATCACCATGGGGATGAGGGCGATGACGGTGACGGTCATGAAGGCCGGCCAGTCGGTGGTGAACTCGCTGACGGCGCTGTAGACCTCGAGCACGACGGTCTTCTTCGACGGGGTGGAGAGGAAGACGGTCGGCAGCAGGAAGTCGTTCCAGACCCACATGGTCTGGAAGACGCCGACGGTGATGAGGATGGGTCGGATCAGCGGCAGCACGATGCGCCAGAACACCTGGAACGTGCCGGCCCCGTCCACGCGCGCCGCCTCGATCACCTCGTAGGGGATCGTGCGCATGTAGCCCTGGATGAGGAAGAAGCAGAAGATCGACCCGCCCAGGTACATGAGCACGAGCCCGTTGAGGTTGTCGACGAGGCTGAGGCCCACCAGCGTGCGGTAGAGCGGGATGAGCGTCGACTGCCCGGGGATCATGAAGCCCAGCAGCATGGCCGCGGCGGCGAAGCGGGCCAGCTTGCTCGAGGTGATGAGCATCGCGTACGCCGCCATCGCGCCGACCAGCAGCTGCAGCAGCACGCCGAGCACGGTGACGTAGAGCGTGTTGCCGAAGGACTGGTAGATGCCGGGGTCGGCGAGCGTGGAGCCCCAGTTCTCGAACGTCCACTGCTGCGGCAGCGCGAGCGGCGAGGCCACCATCTCGGCCTGCGTCTTGAAGGTGTTGACGAGGATGTAGTACAGCGGCACGGCCATGATCAGCGCGAGCGCGATCATGACGACGCTCAGGGTGGTGCGGCGCCAGAGGGGGATCTTCATGAGAACCGCTTCCCGATCGCGCTGGCGACCTTGAGCTGGCTGAAGCCGATCACGGCGACGGCGATGGTGAAGAGCACGGCGAGAGCGGATGCGAGTCCGTAGCGCCCCTGCCCGACGCCGGAGACGACGATCGACTGGGTGATCGTGTAGGTCGTGAAGCCGGGCCCGCCGCCGGTGAGGGTGAAGGGCAGCTCGTAGACCTTGAGGCCGGAGGTGAGCAGCAGGAAGGTGCTGATGACGATGGCCGGGGTGAGCAGCGGCAGCGTGATGTTGAAGAACTGCTGCCGGCCGCTGGCGCCGTCGATCTTGGCGACCTCGTAGTACTCGGCGGGGATCGACTGCATGTAGGCGACGTAGAGCACCGCGTGCCAGCCGGTCTGCGCCCAGACGCCGACCATGATCACGGAGCCCTGCGCGAGCGTGTTGTCGCTGAGCCACGACACGGCGTCGATGCCGAACCAGTCGTTCAGCAGCGTGTTGAACACGCCGGACGGCAGCGGGGAGAGGATGTAGCCCCACACCAGGCCGAGGATCGCCATGCTCGGCACCGCCGGGAAGAACCAGAGCGAGCGCACGAGGTTGCGCCCCGCGAACACCTTGTTGAGCTGCACGGCCAGCGGGATCGCGATGAGCGTCGTCACGAGCGTGGAGCCGACCGCGAAGACGAGCGTGAAGGTGAGGCCGGCGAGCATCGACGGGTCGGCGAGGATCGCCGAGTAGTTGGCGAAGCCGACGAAGTTCGCCTCGGTGCTGTAGCCGGTGAAGTCGGTGAGCGACCAGTAGAACGACTGGATCAGCGGGATGATGAAGAGGAAGACGAAGACGACGACGGCCGGGAGCAGGAACGCGCGGTTGACCGCGATCTGCTTCCATCCGCCCTCGACGGTGCGGCGCTTCGTCACCGGCTTCGCGGAGACGGGGCGCGTGGCGAGACTGGATGTCATGGGTTCACCTCGGGAGGGGGACCGGCGCGGCGTGGTGGCCGCGCCGGTCCCGCATCCGCTCTCCTAGTCGCTGAGCTTCGCGTCGAGGGCGGCGGCGACGTCCTCGGGCTCGATCTGGCCCTGGATCATGCGCTGCATCTGGGCCACGGCCTCGACGTTGAGCACGTCCTCGTCGCGCTGCCACGAGATCATCGGCAGGTAGAGCTGGCCCTCGCGGATGGGGGCGACCATCGGCTCGAAGATCGGGTTCACCTCGGGGGTGAACGCCTCGGTGACGGTCACGTCGTTCGTCTCGGCGTTGAAGAGCTCGACGCCCTCGGGGCTGGCGAGCCAGGTGAGGAAGGTCTTGGCCGCCTCCTGGTGGGCCTCGTCGCTCTTCGCGTTGATGGCGTAGCCGGGGCTGGCCGCGCCCGCCTGGTACGGCTTGCCGCCGTCGATGGCGGGCACCGGCGCGAAGCTGAAGTCGAGCTCGGGGTTCGCCTCGGTGACCGCGTTGATGATCCAGGGGCCCGCGTTGATGATCGCGACCCGCTCGTTGGCGAACTCGTCGCGCACCTGGTCGCCGTCGAGGGCGACCACGTCGCTGCTGACGAGGCCCTCGGTGTAGAGCCGGTTGTACTGCTCGAGCACGTCGGTCCACTCGTCCTCGAACGTCGACGCCCCGCTGAAGATCTCCTCGTCGAGGCTGGGCTCCATCTCGCTCGACTTGGCACCGATCATGGCGGAGACGGTGGTGGGCATCTGGTCGACGCTCTCGAGGAACGGCGTGTGGCCGGCGTCCTGCAGGGCCTGCAGCAGCTCGAGGAACTCGTCCCAGGTCTCGGGCACGGCGTCGTAGCCGACCTCGGCGAGCATCTCCTTGTTGTACGCGTAGCCGGCGGCCCAGCTCGAGAGCGAGAGGCCGTACTGCGCGCCGTCGCGGCCGTAGGTGTCGAGGTTGAACTCCTGCACGCCCTCGGTGAAGGCCTCGTCGCTGAGGTCGATCACGGCGCCCGCGTCGATGAGGTTGGTCTTGTTCTCGGCGGCGATGAGGAAGACGTCGGGGGCGGTGCCGGAGAGCACGCGGGTCTGCAGGGTCTGGATGTACTCGGCGACGGGCGGCGAGAACGACGCCTCGACCTTGACCTCGGGGTGGGCCTCGGCGAACGCGTCGAGGATGGGCTGCATCTGCTCCTCGCCGGTCCAGCTGAGGAAGGAGATGGTGGTGACGCCCTCGGCGTCGCCTCCGCCCGCGCAGGACGCGAGCCCGAGGCTGAGGGCGGCCGCGGCGGTGATGGCCGAGGCGCGCACGAGACGTGACTTCATGGAGAACTCCCTTGTTCGCATGAGTGGGGCGGATGGCTGCGACCCCAGATCGGTATATCGTTATACCGGGCTGACACGAAGACTGCACGACGGGTCGCTCTCGCGTCAAGAGGCAATCCGCTGCCATGCTGCATCGAGACCGGAAGGATGCACGATGACGACGATGAGCGACGTGGCCGCGGCCGCCGGCGTCTCGGTCATGACCGTCTCCAACGTGCTCAACGACCGGCCCAAGGTCGGCCCGGACACCCGCCTGCGCGTGCTCGAGGCCGTCGATCGGCTCGGCTACGAGGTCAACCTCACGGCCAAGCGGCTGCGCTCCGGCCGCACCGACACCATCGGCCTGGTCGTGCCGCGCTTCGACCACCCCTACTTCGGCGAGCTCGCCGCCAAGCTCGCGGTCGCGCTCGCGGCGACCGGCCGGCACCTCAGCGTGGAGCAGTCGAACGCGAGTCCCGAGGGCGAGCTCGAGGCGCTCTCGCAGGCTCGCATCGCCACCTACGACGCCGTGCTGCTCAGCGTCGTCGGCCTGCACTACGACGACGTCGACCGCCTGCGCACCACCAAGCCGGTCGTGCTGCTCGGCGAGCAGGAGATGCCGCCGCGCTTCGACCACCTGCAGCTCGACAACGAGACCGGCGCCTGCGCGGCGACCCGGCACCTCATCGACGGCGGCTCGCGCAGGCTGCTCATGACGGGCGGCGGCGACGAGGGCTTCCCCTCGATGTCGACCATGCGCACGGTCGGTTTCGAGCGGGCGCTCCGCGAGGCGGGCCTGCAGGGCGCCGTGCTGCCCCTCATCCGCTACGAACCGACGGATGCGCGTGCCGCCGTCGCCGAGCGCCTGCGGCAGGACCCGACCATCGACGGCATCTTCGCCATCACCGACCAGGTCGCCGTCGGCGTGCTCGCCGGCGTGCGCGACGCCGGCCTGCGCGTGCCCGACGACGTGCAGGTGGTCGGCTTCGACAACCTGGCCTTCGGCGAGCACATCGACCCCGGCCTGACCACCATCGACCCGAACCACGACTGGGTCGTGGAGCGCGTGATCGACCTCATCGACCGCCGCATCGCGGGGGAGCAGCTGGCACCGCAGCACCTGACGAGCCCGGCGCGGCTGGTGCCGCGCGGCTCGACGCGGTCGTAGCGCCGCTACTCCCAGACGGCCGTCGCCGGGTCGACGCCGTGCGCGCGGGCGTTCGCGTCGATGACGCGCTGCAGCCAGGCGGCGAGCCCGGGCGCGAAGGCCTCGTAGTGCGCGGTGAAGCGCGGGTCGTCGACGTAGGTGCGCGCGAGGCAGACCTGCATCGCGTGGCTGCAGGCGAAGTGCGTGCTGATGGTGTCGCGGTGGCGCTCCGCCAGCGCGTTCGCCGCGTCGCTGCCGGGCTCGACGCCCTCGCGCATCGCCGAGGCGAGATCGGCGTCGAGCGAGCGCATCGTCTCCGCGATGCCCTGCCAGTCGCTGGCATCGCGGCCCGCCGCGCGCTCGGCGTACTCGCTCCACTGCGCGCTGTCGCCGTAGCGCTCGCGCGCCTCGTCGACCCAGGCGGGGTCCCATCCGGGCCCGAAGATCTCGGCCTGCTGGCGCGCGGTCAGCAGCAGTCCTCGGGATCCGGCGTCGATCATCCGCTCGACCCCGTTGACCATCGCGCGCAGCTCGTCGATGCGGGTCAGCAGCCGGTCGCGCTGCTCGATGAGCGAAGCGGATGCGTCGCCGCCGTCGAGCAGGGCGCCGATCTCCTCGAGCGGCAGGCCCAGCTCGCGGTAGAGCTGCACGCGCTGCGCGCGGGCGAGGTCGGCGGCGCCGTAGAGCCGGTAGCCGGAGGCGGAGCGCCCGCCCGGCGCGACGAGCCCGATCTCGTGCCAGTGGTGCAGCGTGCGCACGGTGACGCGCAGGCTGCCGGCGGCCTCGCCGACGGTGAGTCCGGCGTCGTCCGTTGCGGTCATGGCGCCCAGTCTCGCAGTGCTCATGCGCCGATGCCGATCTCCGCGAGGTTCTGCGCTTCGACGCTCGCGGGGTCGAGCGGCTTGGCGGCCGTCAGCAGCACGCGCGTGCGCTCGGGCGTGATCACCTCGAGGTCGATCGTGTTCCACGGCGTGTGCCGTGGCGCCGAGGTGCTGCCCGGCAGCGCGGCCTCGCAGCGCGCCGCGAGCTCGTCGATCTCGCTCGTGATGCAGGCGAAGGAGACGCTGCGCGTGCTGAGCGGCTGGGCTTCACCGGGCACGAGCAGCACGTCCTGGAACGCCCAGCGGCGCAGGTGCGTGAGCTGCCCGGGGATGCTGAAGAGGTCGACGAAGCCGAGCGCGTCGATCCAGAACCGCCGGCTCGCCTCGAGGTCGGCGGTCGGCAGCGTCACGAACATGGGCATGCCGTAGATGCCGCGGTACACGCCGGGGGAGACGGCGTCGGGGCCGGGCGGAGGGACGGGGCTGGTCTCGAAGGCGTCGTAGTAGTCGGCGGGTTCGTTCGTGTCGGTCATGCGGATCAGCGTGCGGCCTCACGTCGCGTGAGGGTCAAGCACCCGGCCCCTCGCGTGGCCTCGCGCTGCGTCGAGTTCCGGCGAACGGACGTCATTCCGCTGGCGAAACGACGATTCGCCGGAACTCGAC
>JASCOA010000111.1 GCA_029959365.1 Microbacteriaceae bacterium PS02343
GGCAGGGGCCCGCGCCGGGGCGGCCGGCGGACTCGTTCAGCACGAGCGGGCGGCCGGCCCTCTGAGCGGACCGGGCCGCAGCGCGCGCTGCGGCCCGGACGCGCTCGGTCCCGCTCGGTCCCGGCGGCGCGGTCAGCTTCGTTCGGCGCGCTCGCGCAGGCCGAGCCAGCGCTGCCGCAGCACGCGGGCGACCGACTTCGGCCGGCGGTCCCGGGTGAACACGCCCTTCTTGTTGCCGTCGACGCGCACGATGCCGGGCTTCGTCTGGAAGTCGGCGAAGTTCCAGACCTGCTCGCCGATGACCTCGGGGATGCGGTCGAAGACGCGGTGGTACATCTCGAGGAACTCGATCTGGTACTCCTCGCTCCACGGCGTGCCGAGCGGATGGTGCAACCCGGCCACGGTGTCGACGCCGTACTCGGTGATGGCGAGCGGCTTGCCGTATCGCTCGGCCCACTCGCGCAGCTCGCGCTCAAGGTGCCGCTCGGCGGCGGCGAGGTCGCCGTGCTGCTGGTACCACCCGTAGTAGCGGTTCAGGCAGATCACGTCGAAGAGGTCGGCGATGCGGTCGGTGCTCGGCTGCGCGTCGCCCTGGTTGGCGAAGGTGACCGGGCGCGTCGGATCGAGCTGGCGGGTGAGCTCGACGAGGGGCTCGAAGTACTCGCGGGCGCCCTCCTCGGCCGAAGCCGGCTCGTTCGTGATGCACCACAGGACGACGGACGGGTGGTTCTTGTCGCGGGCGATGAGCTCGCGGATGCCCTGCGCATGCGCCTCGCGGGTCGCGTCGTTCAGCGTGCCGGGGGAGAAGGTCGGCTTGTAGCCGCCACCGTGCACGCCGCCGGCCATGTTGAAGTGCAGCCCGACGGCGGCGGTCTCGTCGATGACGACGACGCCGTGACGGTCCGCGTACTCGAGCACCTCCTCCGCGTACGGGTAGTGCGAGGTGCGGAACGAGTTCGCGCCGATCCAGTCGAGCAGGGCGAAGTCGTGCACCAGCAGCACGTCGTCGTGGCCCTTGCCGCGGAAGGGCGCGTCCTCGTGCTTGCCGAAGCCGGTGAAGTAGAACGGCGCCCCGTTGATGAGCAGCTCGGCGCCGCGCACCTCGACGGTGCGGATGCCCACGGGCAGCGCGTACCGGTCGCCGCCGTCCCCGTCGACGCGCACCTCGAGGGCGTAGAGGTAGGCCGCACCGGGCTGCCAGAGCCGCGGCTCGGCGACGCGGAGGGCGCCGGCGGCCCCGGAACCGGCGGCGACCTCGCGGCCGTCCTCGTCCCGCAGCGCGACGGCGACGGCGCGGGCGCCGGGGGCGTCGACCTCGTAGCGGACGACGGCCGAGCCGTCGTCGTCGAGGTCCGTGACCACGGTGATGTCGCGCACGTGCACGCGCGGGGTCGCGAGCAGGTGCACCGAGCGGTGCAGCCCGGCGTAGTTGAAGAAGTCGTGCCGGTAGAGCTGCGAGGCGCGCCCCTCGTCGTCGACGGAGACCTCGCCCGGGGGGATCGTCTCGTAGGTCAGGCGATTGTCGACCGACACGGTGACCGTGACCGTGTCGCCGGGCGCCGCGACCCCGTCGAGCTCGACCTCGAACGGCGTGTAGCCGCCGTGGTGCTCCGTCAGCAGCGCATCGCCGACGTAGACGCGGGCCGTGTGGGCGACGGCGTCGAAGCGCAGGGCGATCCGCGCATCCGCCCAGCTCGACGGCACGATCACCTCGCGCTGGTACCAGACGACGCCGACGTGGTCGCGCACGGCGGCGTCGACGTAGAGGTCGTTGTAGCTCGCCGGCACGGGCGCCTCGCGCCGCCCGGGCAGCCGCGCGGACCAGGGGCGGTCGCCGGCCTCGGTGTCGAGCGCGAACCGCCACAGGCCGTTCAGGGAGCGGAGCTCCCTCGAGCGGGATTCCTGAGGTCTGAGCATGGGGGTTCTCCTTCGGTACGGTCCGCGCACGCGCGCGGCGGTGTCGGGTGGGTCGTCGCCGATCAGGCGGCCACGGGGCCGGCCGACGGGCGGGGCACGAACTCGGTCGGCAGCGGGGCGCCCGCGCGCTCGTGGCCGAGCACCATGCGCACCGCGCGTCGCCCCGCGAGCGCCAGCGGCATGCGCACCGTGGCCAGCGGCGGCGAGGCGAAGTCGGCGCCGAAGATGTCGTCGAAGCCGACGACGCTGAGCTGCTCCGGCACGCGGACCCCGCGGGAGGCCGCGGCCTCGAGCAGCCCCAGCATCATCATGTCGTTGTAGCCCAGCACGGCGCTGGCGCCGGTGGCGAGCACCTCGTCGAGCGCCGCCGCGCCGCCCTCCCGCGTCGGGCGGCGCGGACCGACGGCCTCGCAGTCGAGCCCGAGGCGAGCGCAGGCGCGCTCGATCGCCAGGAGCCGCTGCCCGCTGATCCAGGAGACGACCGGACCCGGCACGTAGGCGAGCCGGCGGTGACCGAGCTCGGCCAGATGCTCGACCGCTGCACCGATGCCCGGGTCGAGGTCGGCGAGCACGCTCGCCGCTCGATCCCCGACGTCGCGGTTGACGACGACGAGCGGCTTGCGGCGCGCGAGGTCGTGGATCTGCTCGTCGGCGAGCCGCGTGATCGCCAGGATGAGCCCGTCGACCGCGGGGATCAGCCGGCGCGCGTCGGCGGCCTCGCGGGTGCTCGACTCCTCGGAGTCGGTGACGATGAGGGTGCAGCCGTGCTGAGCCGCCTCGGCCGTCGCGCCGCGGATGATGTCGAAGACCACAGGATTCGTGATGTCGCCGATCATCAGCGCGAGCGTGTTCGTGCGGCCCGTCTGCAGGGCCCGCGCCGTGGGGTTGAGATGGAACTCGAGCTCCGCGGCCGCCTCGCGGATGCGCTGGGCGGTGGCCGTGCTGACCCGTTCCGGTCGGCTCAGCGCGCGCGAGACCGTCGACGGGTTGACGCCGGCGGCGCGGGCGACGTCGTAGATGGTCGGTGCGGTGCCGCCGCGGGCGCGGCGCGGGGCGGCGCCGTCCGCGAGATCCGTCACGGCGCCGTGCGGCGCTCGGCGCCCTCGATCCGCTCCTCCTCGCGCAGCCGGCGGCGCTCCGCGCGGCGCTGCGCCTGCGCATCCGGCTCCGGCAGCGGCGAGGCGAGCAGCAGGCGCTGCGTGTACGGGTGCTGCGGCTGCCCGGTGACCTGCAGCGACGGCCCCTGCTCGACGATGTCGCCGTGCAGCAGCACCGCGACGTCGTGGCTGATGTGCCGGATCACGTCGAGGTCGTGCGAGATGAACAGGTACGACACCCCCGTGTCCTGCTGGATCTCGAGGAACAGGTCGAGCACCCGCGCCTGGGTCGTGAGGTCGAGGGCGCTGACGGGCTCGTCGCAGACGATGAGCTTGGGCCGCAGGGCGAGCGCCCGGGCGATGGCGACGCGCTGCCGCTGCCCGCCCGAGAACTCCCGCGGCTGGCGCGAGATGGCGTCGCTCGGCAGGCCGACCCGGTCGAGCAGCTCGCGCACCCGGGCGCGGCTCTCGGCCGCGCCGATGCGCTGGTTCTCGAGGGGCTCGGCAAGGATGCGGCCGATCTCCATCGAGGGGTTCAGCGAGGTGTACGGGTCCTGGAACACCACCTGCAGATCGCGCGCCAGCGCGATGCGCTCCCGGCGGGAGGCGTGCGCGATGTCGCGGCCCTGGAAGCGGATGGAGCCCCCGGTCACCGGTGCCAGCCCCAGGATCGCGCGCCCGAGCGTGGTCTTGCCCGAGCCGGACTCGCCGACGAGCCCCATCGTGCGACCCGGCTCGATGGCGAGCGAGACGCGGTGCAGGATCTCGGTGGCGCCGGCGCGCAGGCCCTTGCGCGGGTAGGCGACGACCAGGTCGTCGACCTCGAGCAGCGTCTCGGTCATGAGGTCGGCCCCTTCGTGGTGGTGGTGAGCGGGGTGAGCGGCTCGCGGCCGACGAGCATCGATCCGAGCAGCGCGCGCGTGTACGGGTGCTGCGGGTGGTGCAGGATCTCGCGGACCGGGCCCTCCTCGACGAGCCGGCCCTGCTGCATGACCGCGACGCGATCGGCGAGGTCGGCGACGACGCCGAAGTTGTGCGTGACGATGAGGATCGCCACCCCGAGCTCGTCGCGCATCGTGCGCAGCAGGTCGAGCACCTCGGCCTGCACGGTCACGTCGAGGGCCGTGGTCGGCTCGTCGGCGATGATCAGGTCGGGCTCGCAGCTGACCGCGCCGGCGATGAGTACGCGCTGCGCCATGCCGCCCGAGATCTCGTGCGGGTAGGCGTCGAAGGTGCGCTGCGGGTCGGTGATGCCGACCCGCTCGAGCAGGACCAGCGCGCGCTTGCGGGCCTCGGCGCGGCTGACGCCGAGCAGCTTGACCATCGGCCGGCTCAGTTGATGGCCGATCGTGTAGTTGGGATCGAGGTTCGACATGGGCTCCTGCGGGATGTAGGAGATCCGCCGTCCGCGCAGCGGGCGCATCCGGTCGTCCGCGATGCGCCGGCGCTGCGGGTCGACGGTCTGGACGCCGTCGAAGACCACGGTGCCGCCGACGACCTGCGCCGACGCGGGCAGCAGGCCGAGCACCGCGAAGGCGGTCTGCGACTTGCCCGAGCCGGACTCGCCGACGATGCTCAGCACCTCGCCGCGGTCGACGTGGAAGTGCACGCCCTCGACGACCCGCTTGAGACCGCCGTCGCCGTCGGGGTAGCCGATCTCGAGGTCGTTTACCTGCAGCAGGTGCTCCGCCGCGTCCTCGGGCGGCGTCGCGTCGACCGGCTCGGCCAGCGTGCGCACCGAGACGGTGGACGGGATGCGCGAGCGCACCGGCGCGCTCGCCGTGCCGATCGCGGTGGCCGCGCCCGCGAGCGCCTTGACGCTCAGCCGGGTGCCCGGCATGTCCTCGAGCGCGTCGCGCAGCGCGTTGCCGATGAGCACGAAGGCACCGGTGGTGAGCCCGATCGCGAGGGCGGGCCAGACCATCAGCATCGGGGTCGTGTAGATGTTGCGGAAGCCCTCGCTGAGCATGGCGCCCCAGGTCGGATCCTGCGGGCTGCCCAGCCCGAGGAACTCGAGGCCGGACTGGATGGCGATGGCGACGCCGGCGATGAGCGCGGTCTGGATGATGATGGGCGCCCGGACGACCGAGAGCACGTGCCGCGTGATGATGCGCGCGTCGCTCAACCCGGAGACGCGGGCGGCGTCCACGTAGAGCTCGTTGCGCACGGAGAGCACGGCGGTGCGGGTGAGCCGGAAGTAGCCGGGGCTGAGCATGACGCCGAAGACGATCATGGTGATCCAGACCGACGGGCCGACCGCCGAGCGGACGGAGAGCAGCACGATGATCGAGGGCAGGCTGAGGATCGCGTTGGCGACCCACGACGAGACGCCGTCGAAGGCCTTGCCGAAGTAGCCGGCGATGAGGCCGGCGGGCAGGCCGATCGCGATCGCCACGCTCGCGCAGAGCAGCGCCGAGAGCAGCGTGAGCTGACCGCTCCAGAGCAGCCGGCTCCAGGTGTCGCGGCCGGCGCTGTCGGTGCCGAGCAGGAAGTCGCCGCCGGGGGCCGCGAGGGTGTTGCCGATGGCGGCGGTGTTCGGGCCGAACGGCGCGAGCACCGGGGCGAGCAGGGCGAGCGCCACCATGACGAGCAGGATGACGACGCCCGCCGCGCCGAGCGGGTTGCGGACGAGGCGCAGCGCGACCGAGCTGCGCCGGCGCTTCGACGAGGTGTCGGAGGAGGTCATGAGACACGCACCTTCGGGTTGAGCCAGCCGTTGAGCAGATCGACGACGAGGTTGACGATGACGACGAGGGCGACGGTGTAGACGACCACGCCCATCACGATCGGGATGTCGCCGTTGACGGTGGCGGTGATCGCGAGCTGCCCGATGCCGGGGATCGCGAAGATGCGCTCGAGGATCACCGCGCCGCCGAGCAGTCCGACGAACTGGAGGCTGAGGACGGTCAGGCCGGCCGGCGCCGCCCCGCGCAGCACGTGCCGCAGCAGGATCTCGCCGTCGCCGAGCCCGCGGCTGCGCAGCGTGCGCACGAAGTCGCGCTCGCGCTGCTGGATCACGGCGCTGCGGATCTGCTGCGCGCTCGCGGTCACGTAGTTGAGCACGATGGCGATGACCGGCAGCGTGAGCGAGGCGATCCACGCATCCGCTCCGGCGCCGGGTGCGATGCTGCTCACGGCGGGGAAGAGCCCGAGCTGCACCGCGAAGATCGTGGCGAGCACGACGGCGACGACGAAGCCGGGGATGGCGTCGCCGACGATGGCGCCGACCTGCACGACGCGGTCGATCCACCCGCGCTTGACGGCGGCGGCGGTGCCGAGCGTCGTCGCGATGAGGGTGACGAAGATCATGGCGGTGGCGATGAGCGTCAGGGTGACGGGCAGTCGGGTCACCAGCGCGTCGGAGACGGTGATGGGGCCGAACCAGCTGCGGCCGAGGTCGCCGGCGAAGGCGTCGCCGACCCAGGAGAGGAAGCGCAGCGGCAGCGGCTGGTCGAGGCCGAGCTCGGTCTGCTTGGCCGCGACCTGCTCGGCGGTGGCCTGGTCGCCCACGATGTTGCGGGCGATGCTGGGGCCGTTGGCGAAGAGCAGGGCGTAGGCGACGGTGCAGATGACGGCCAGGAGCAGGACTCCCGAGCCGAGGCGTTTGAGGGTGAAGGCGATCACGGATGCTCCAGTGCGCGTCGGTCGGGGGGGGGGGGGGGGGGGCGGGGCCCCCCCCCCCCCCCACCACGGCTACTCGACCGGCGAGTAGTTGTAGATGGACGGGACGGCCTGCTGCACCTGCGGCTCGACGCTGATCTTCTCGGCGTCGTACACGTAGAGCTGGTCGGCTCGGTAGAAGGGCACGAACCAGGCGTTCTCGGTCACGTAGTCGTTGACCTGCTGCGCGAGCTCGGCGGAGTCGTCGCCGCCGGTGCGCACCGCCTCGATCATCGTCTGCAGCTCCTCGCTCGTCGAGTCGAACGGGTTGTAGAGCGCGTCGGTGGAGATCATCTGGTTGATGGCGACCCACGGCTCGCCCTGGAACAGGTTCCAGATGAGGGTCGCGTGCTGGCGGTCGGCGAGCTCCTGCAGCATGGTCGCGCCGGGCGCGCTGATCGGGCGAACCCGCACGCCGATGTCCTCGAACTGCTGCGTGAGCACGGCCATCGCCGACTCGAAGCCCGGGATCGCGGTGACCGGCAGCTCGAAGCCGTCGGGGTAGCCGGCCTCGGCCAGCAGCTCGCGGGCGAGCTCGGGGTCGAAGGGGTAGCGCTCGTCGAGCTCGTCGACGTAGGCGCCGCTGTCCGGGCCGAAGACCTGGTTGGTGACCTCGCCGTAGCCGCGGGCGATGGACTGGAGCACCGTGTCGCGGTCGATCGCGTGGTTGAGCGCCTGTCGCACGCGCACGTCGGCGAGCTCGGGCACGATCACGCCGTCGCGGTCCATGAGCAGCAGCCCGGACCAGTCGACGCGGTAGTCCTCGATGAGGGTGAGGCCCGCGCCGGTGGCCTGCTCGACGGACGGGGCGTCGATGAGCCCGGCGTCGATCTGGCCGGAGAGCGCGGCGTTGAGCCGGGCGGTGAGCTCGTCGAACGGCTTGAGCACGATCGAGTCGAACTTCTGCAGGTCGGGGTTCCAGTAGTCCTCGCGCGCCGTGAACACGAGCTGCGAGCCCGAGACCGTCTGCGCGGTGTCCATGACGTAGGGGCCGGTGCCGACCGGGGTCGAGATCATCGCGTCGGTGCCGAGCGAGGCGGGGCTGCCCATGAGACCCGCGGCCTGGGAGAGGTAGAACTCGAAGGCGGGGTCGGGCTGCGCGAGCACGACGGTGACGGTGTCGGCGTCGACGACCTCGACCGACTCCATGGCGGCGACCTGGCCGGACTGGCGTCCGTTGCTGTCGCGCAGGTTCTCGAGGTTGGCCTTGACGGCCTCGCCGTCGAAGGCGGCGCCGTCGCTGAAGGTCACGTCGTCGCGCAGCTCGAGGGTGAGCTCGGTGAGGTCCTCGTTGTACGACCACTCCTCGGCCAGCATCGGCGAGTAGGAGCCGTCCGGTTCGCGCAGGATCAGCGTGTCGTAGGCGACCTGGTACGGCTGCAGCTGGTGGCCGACGTGCGCCTGGCCCGGGTCCCAGGAGGTGATCTCGCCGTTGGTCCCGAGCGTCAGCGTGGCGCTGGCGCCGTCGCCTCCGCCGGAGCCGGAGCCGCCGGCGCTGCACCCGGCGACCAGCGCGGTCGCGGCGATCGCGGCGACCGCCGCGGTGATGCCTCGTGTTCTCGACTTCATCGTCTTCAGTCCTCTGCTCTTCATCGATACAGGTGGGGCGGGGAGCACCGGACGACGGGGAGCGCGCGAGGGTCGGCGGAGCCTTCGTCGTCGAAGGTGCTGCGCCCACCATAGGTCCGAACCGGAGACACTGCAACCGATTGCCGCAATCGGTTGCCGAATCCGCTTCCCGAGGCTTGCGGGGTGTGCCAGCATGGGGTGATCCCGCAGGAGGGGAGCACCATGACCGATCCCGTCCGCCGCCGCTCGTCGGCCCCCACGATCTACGACATCGCGCAGCAGGCCGGCGTCTCGGCGTCGACCGTCTCACGAGCCCTCAACAAGCCGGGGCGCATCAACGCCGAGACCGAGCGGCGCATCCGCGAGGCCGCAGATGCGCTCGGCTACCGGCTCAACCCGATGGCGCGCTCGCTGCAGACCGGGCTCACGGGCAACATCGCGCTGATCATGTCGGACATGACCAACCCGGTCTACTACGCCTTCGTGCGCGGCGCCGAGCGCGTCACGGCCGAGGCGGGCTCCACGATGCTGTTCGCCGACTCGCAGGAGCGGCCCGAGGTCGAGTCCGACACCGCCGAGCGGATGCTGCGGGTCGCCGACGGCCTCATCCTCGTCGGCTCGCGACTCGACGACGAGCGCATCGTGCAGCTCGCGAGCGCGAAGCCGGTCATCACCGTCAACCGCCTCGTCGAGGGGCTGCCGTCGACGACTATGGACGTGGTCGCGGGCATCGACCAGCTGCTCGACCATCTCCGCGGCCTCGGGCACCACGACCTGGCGTACCTCTCCGGACCGCAGACGTCGTGGATGAACGCGCGCCGCCGTCAGGTGCTGGCCGCGGGCGCCGCCGAGCGCGGCATGGCGCTCACCGAGGTGCCGACGAGCGGGCCGACCATCGAGGCCGGCCGCGAGGCGGTCGGAGCGGTCGTGACGACGGGCGCGACGGCGGTGCTCGCCTACAACGACCTGCTCGCCTTCGGGCTGCTGCAGGGCGCCCGCGAGGCCGGCGTCGCCGTTCCGGGCGCGCTGAGCGTCGTCGGCTTCGACGACATCTTCGGGGCGGACCTGCTCACCCCCTCGCTCACGACCGTGCGCAGCCCGATGGGCCTCGTCGGCGAGCACGCGGTGCGGGCCGTGCTGCGCGAGATCGCTGGCGAGGCGCCGCACGAGCCGCCGGACCTGCCGACCGAGCTCGTCGTCCGCGAGTCGAGGGGGGGGCGGCCCCCCCGCCCCCCCCCGGGGGGGGGGGGGGCGGGCCCCCGCGGGCCCCCCGGGGGG
>JASCOA010000112.1 GCA_029959365.1 Microbacteriaceae bacterium PS02343
GCCCCGCACCAATCGGTGCGGGGCCCCTCCGGGAGTGTCGCGACGCTCAGGCGCGCTTGCCCCGGCGGCCGGTGATGAGGCCCCAGATGACGAGCACGAGGAGCGAGCCGCCGATGGCGACGAGCCAGGTCTCGATCGAGAAGAACTCGTTCAGGTCGGCGCCGAACAGCGCGCCGCCGATCCATCCGCCGATGAGGGCGCCCACGACGCCGAGGATGAGGGTGGCGATCCAGCCACCCGCCTGCTTGCCGGGCAGGATGGCCTTGGCGATGGCTCCGGCGATCAGGCCGAGAAGGAGAAAGGCGAGGAAACCCATGTGATGCCTCCAGTGACGTGCTATCGAGGAACGGATTTCGCTCTCTCAGCTGTCATCACACTGTCAGCGTCCGTCACCGCCTCAGGCGTCCTCGCACCGCGCGTCCAGGGGCGACACAGGTGGCGTTCCGAAGCACCGCGAGCGCGGCGCGCCGCCGGAGCGCTGGCGCTCCCCCGTGCAACGGGTGCAGGGTGGAGGGCATGACGGAACGGCTGCACCCCTGGTCGCGCTACGTCGCACTCGGCGACTCCTTCACGGAGGGCATCGGCGACCCCGAGCCCGCGAGCCCCGGCGGCCACCGCGGCTGGGCCGACCGCGTCGCCGAGGTGCTGGGCGCGCAGACCGACGACCTCTCGTACGCCAACCTCGCGATCCGCGGGCGCCTGCTGCAGCAGATCATCGACGAGCAGATCGAGCCCGCGCTCGCGCTGCGCCCCGACCTCGTGACCATCTCGGCGGGCGGCAACGACATCATCCGCCCCGGCACGGATCCGGATGAGGTCGCGGGGCGCATCGAGGGCGCCATCGAGCGCCTGCGCGCCGACGACGCCACCGTCGTGCTCTTCAACGGACCGGACATCGGCCAGACCCCCGTGCTCGGCAGGATCCGCGGCAAGGTCGCGATCTACAACGAGAACCTGCGCGCCATCGCGCAGCGCCACGACGCGGTCGTCGCCGACATGTGGGCGCTGCGCGAGCTCAAGGATCCGCGGATGTGGGCGCCCGACCGCCTGCACTTCTCCCCCGTCGGGCACCACACGATCGCCATCGCCGTGGGGGGGGGGCCCCGGGGGCGGCGCCCCCGCGGGGGGGCCGGGCCGCGGCCCCCGCCCCCCCCCCGCCCCCCCCCCCCCCCCCCCCCGCCCCCCCCCCGCCCGCCGCCCCCCCCCCCCCCCCCCCCCCCCCCCCCCCCCCCCCCCCCCCCCCCCCCCCCCCCCCCCCCCCCCCCCCCCCCCCCCCCCCCCCCACGGCCTGGTGCCGGAGGAGCCCGAGCCGCTGCCGGCCCGTAGCTGGCGGCAGGCCCGCACGGAGGACATCGGGTGGGCGCGCGAGTACTTCGTGCCCTGGGTCGTGCGCCGCGTCCGCCACCAGTCGTCCGGGGACGGCATCGCACCGAAGCGCCCGAACGGCGGTCCGCTGCGCTGAGCCGCCGGCGGATCAGCCGCCGAACAGGGCCGCGGGGTTGGTCAGCCTCCAGAGCGCGTCCGCCTCGTCAAGCGCCCCGGAGGCGACCGCGTCGACGGCGGTCGCGTCACCGTCGGGACCCGTGACCAGCACGGAGCCCACGCGATCGCCCTCGGCGGCCGAAGCGATCGGATCGAGCGCGACCTCGACGCTCGCGCGCTCATCGCCCCAGAGCAGCACCTCGACGTCGTCGGACGCGACCGCGGTGGTCGTGGCGCCCCAGGCGGTGCGGTAGTCGCCGAGCCCCTCACCAGCTTCGATCACGGTCACCCGGTGCAGGTTCGCGGCCGCCGCGGCGACCAGGCGCAGCACGTCGTCGCCGTTGGCCGCGCGGCTCGATCCGCCCAGCACGGCGCCGACGAGCTCGACCGGTGCGCCGTCGACGTCGACGGTCGCCGAGAAGAGCAGGTTGTAGCCGGCCTCCACGGTGTAGCCGGTCTTCAACCCGGTCACACCCCCGATGCCGAGCACGGAGTTGGTGTTGCGGATGCCGCCGACGACCGGGATCTCGGCGCTCGCCATCCCGGTGATCTCCACGATCGCCGGCTCCGCGACCGCGTAGCGGGCCAGTTCGACGAGGTCGGCGGCGGTGCCCACGTTCTCCGGCGAGAGGCCGGTGCCGTCGGCCAGGCTGATCGAGTCGAGCCCGCGCTCGTCGAGCCAGGCCCGAGCTGCGACCAGGAAGGTCTCCATGTCGCCGTAGGCCCAGTCGATGAGCGTGTGCGTGTAGTTGGCGGCCGAGGGGATCAGCGAGAGCTCCATGAGCTCGCGCTGCGTGAAGGTGAGCCCGGCCGAGACCGGCTGCACCGAGGCGTTGTCGGCGACCCAGAAGACCCAGTGCTCGACGTCGCGCTGCGTCGTGGTGATCGAGGGGCCGGACTCCCCCGCCGCGAGCGGATGCGCATCCAGCACCACCAGGTTCGCCACCATCTTCGTGATGCTCGCCAGCACGCCCGGGTCGTCCACCCCGTTCGTCGCGAGCACGCCCTCGCCGTCGGCGAGGCCGATGGCCGCACGGCCTTCGAGGGGCCACGGCAGGTCCGCCGGCGGCGCCGCGGCGGACTCGATCGTGCGCAGCTCGGGCGCGGCCTGCGCGAGCGGTGCGCCCAGTGCGCTCGGCACGTACACCCCGAGGGCGACCAGCACCGTCAGCAGTCCGCCCAGGAGGGGCCAACGGCGGCCGCGCCGACGCCGGCTGCGGTCGCGACGGTCGACGGACGGGTACTGCGCGGTGCTCACCGCACCACCCTAGGTCAGCTCGTGAACAGCTCGACGGGGTTCGTCAGCCGCCAGAGCACTCCCGGGTCCTCGAGCGCCTCCGCCGCGTTCGCGGCGATCTCGACGTCCGGCGCGCCCGGCGTGGAGACCGTGACGGTGCCGATCCGCTCGCCCTGCTCCGCGGTCGCCACCGGCTCGAGGTCGATCGAGACCGTCACCGCGCCGTCGCCCCAGACGAGCGCGGTCGCCGCCTCCGCGGCGGTGGCGGTCGTGGCGCCGCCCCACTCCGTCTCGTAGTCGCCGAGCTCTGCGCCGGCCTCGACGGCCGTCACTCGGTGCAGGTTGGCGGCCGCGCTGGCCACGATCTGCACGACCGCCTGGTCGGTGGCGGTGCGGCTCGGCCCGCCGAGCAGGGCGCCGACCAGGGTGACGGGCGCCCCGTCGACGTCGACGGTCGCCGAGAAGAGCAGGTTGTAGCCGGCCTCGGTCGTGTAGCCGGTCTTGAGACCCGTGACACCGCCGACGCCGAGCACCGTGTTCGTGTTCTCGATCGTGCCGACGAGGGGCACCTCGGCCGTCTTCGTGCCGGCGATCTCGGCGATCGTCGGGTCCGCGAGCGCGATCCGCGCCAGGGCGACGAGGTCGCTCGCGGTGGCGGTGTTGCCCGGCGCGAGTCCGACGCCTTCCTCCAGCTGCACCCCGCCGAGGCCGTTGGCGTCGAGCCAGGTACGAGCGGCGCCCAGGAACGTCTCCATGTCGCCGAAGGCCCAGACGATGAGCGAGTTGGTGTAGTTGGCTGCCGAGGAGACGAGCGAGAGCTCCATGAGCTCGCGCTGCGTGAAGACGGTGCCCGCGGCGACCGGCTGCACCGAGGCGTTGTCGGCGACCCAGTAGTTCCAGAGGTCCACATCGGTCTGCGTCATCGTCACCGACGGACCGTCCTCGCCGGGGGCGAGCGGATGCTCCTGCAGCACGACGAGGTTCGTCACGATCTTCGTGACGCTCGCGATGACGCCCGGATCCTCGACCCCGTTCGTCGAGAGCACGCCGGTGCCGTCGACCAGGCCGATCGCGCCCCGGCCGTAGTCCGGCCACTCGACGCTCGCGGCCTCGGCGACCGCCGGCTCGATCGTGCGCACCTCGGGCTGCGCGGCCTCGAGCGGCGCGGCGAGCGCGCTCGGCACGTAGACGCCGGTGGCGACGAGCACGGCCAACAGTCCGAAGACCACGATCCGGCGACGACGGTAGATCTGCTGACGGCTGAGGCGCGTGCGGGTCTGCTCGTACTCGGAACTCACCGGGCCACCCTAGGCGAGCGGATGAACGGGCGGGCGCTGCCGCGCCGTCAGCCGCGCGGGCGCAGCGCCCAGAGCGCCACGGAGGCCGCGGCGGCGACGTTCAGGGAGTCCACGCCGTGCTGCATCGGGATGGTGACCACCGCATCCGCCTCGCTCAGCGCGCGATGGCTGAGGCCGTCGCCCTCGCTGCCCATGACGATGGCGACGCGCTCGTGTCCGGCGTCCGCGAAGTCGCCGAGGTCGACGGCGTCGTCCGACAGCGCGAGCGCGGCGATCGTGAAGCCGGCGGCGCGCAGCAGCTGCGCGCCCTCGGGCCACCAGGGGATGCGGGTCCACGGCACCTGCAGCACCGTGCCCATGCTCACCCGCACGCTGCGGCGGTAGAGCGGATCGGCGCAGCGCGGGGTGACGAGCACCGCGTCGGCGCCGAGACCGGCGGCGGCGCGGAAGATCGCGCCGACGTTCGTGTGGTCGGCGAGGTCCTCGAGCACGACCACCCGTCGCGCGTCGCGCAGCACGTCCTCGACCGCCGGCAGCTCCGGTCGGTGCATCGAGACGAGCGCGCCGCGGTGCAGGTCGAAGCCCGTGATGCTCGCGAGCAGCTCGGCGGAGGCGATGAACATGGGCACATCGAATGGCTCGAGCAGCGGTGCGAGCTCGGCGAGGAAGGCCTCCTGCAGCAGCGCGGCGCGCGGCCGGTGGCCGGCGGCGAGCGCGCGCTGGATGACCTTGGCCGACTCGGCCAGGTAGAGCCCCCCGTCCGTCTCGAGCTTGCGGCGCAGGGCCACATCGGTCAGTCGGGTGAAGTCGTCGAGCTCCGGATTCGCCAGATCGTCGATGTGCACGACGCGCATTCGGGGTCCTTCCGTTCGGCTCGTGGAAACATATCCGATACGCGCCGACGTTGAGATGTCCGGGGCGAGCGACGAGGAGCAGCACATGACGGGTCCGGCAGCGGCTGAACGGACGGATGCGGAGCGCATCGACTCCCCCGCGTTCGAGCGCATCCTCGAGGTGATGGGCGACGGTGTGACCGCCGTGCTCACCGGCGCCGGGGTGAGCACCGACTCGGGCATCCCCGACTACCGCGGCGAGGGCGCGCCACGGCGCACGCCGATGACCTTCCAGCACTTCCTCGGCGACGACGACTACCGGCGCCGCTACTGGGCGGGCAGCGAGCTCGGTTGGACCCGCTTCAGCACCGTGCGCCCGAATGCCGGTCACGGCGCCCTCGCGCGGCTCGAGGCCGCCGGGCGCATCAACGGCGTCGTCACCCAGAACGTGGACGGGCTGCACGTGCGCGCGGGCAGCCGGCACGTCGTCGATCTGCACGGCAGCATGAGCCGGGTGCGCTGCCTCACCTGCGGGCAGGAGTTCTCGCGCGACGACGTCGGCGACCGCATCCGCTCGCTCAACCCCTGGATCGTCGCCCCGTCCGCCGACGAGCTCGGCCCCGACGGCGACGTGGTGCCCGAGCGGCTCGCCGACTTCTCGGTGCCGGACTGCAGCAACTGCGGCGGCATGCTCAAGCCCGACATCGTCTTCTTCGGCGAGTTCGTGCCCGCCGACAAGTTCGCCCAGGCGAGCGCGCTGGTCGACCGCGCCGACGCGCTGCTCGTCGCCGGCTCGTCCCTCGTCGTCAACTCGGGCATCCGCCTGCTCGAGCGCGCCCGCCGGCGCCGCATCCCGGCGCTCATCGTGAACCGCGGCGACACCCGGGGGGATGCGCGCGCCGAGGTTAAGCTGGACGCGGGGGCGAGCGAGGTGCTCACCGCGCTGGCCGATCGGCTCGGCGCCTGAGCCGCCGCCACCCGATCAGCCCCATCACGATTGCGAGCCCGATGACCCTGTTCCACCTCGTGCGCCACGGCGAGACCGACTGGAACCGCGCCCGGCGCATCCAGGGCCGCACCGACATCCCCCTCAACGACCTCGGGCGCAGCCAGGCGGAGTCCGCCGGACGCTACCTGCGCGGCGTGCCGGTCGACCGGGTCGTGGCGAGCTCGCTGTCGCGGGCCGCAGAGACCGGCGCGATCATCGCCGCGGCGCTCGGACTGCCCGCGCCCGAGTTGCGCGACGACCTCGTCGAGCGCGAGTACGGCGAGGCCGAGGGGCTCACCATCGAGCAGGTCGAGGCGCGCTATCCGGACGGTCAGGACGTGCCCGGCCGCGAGCTGCCGGAGCGCGTCGTCGAGCGCGTCGCCGCCGCGCTGGCCGAGCTGGCCGTCGCGCACCCCGACGAGTCCATCGTCGTCGCGACGCACGGCGCCGTCATCCGCTCCATGATCACCGCGGTCTCGCCCGAGGACGCGCCGGAGCGCGGCGTGCCGATCCGCAACGGCTCGGTGCACGGGTTCCGCCTCGTCGACGGCGTGCTCGGCCTCACGGGCATCGACGTCGATCTCGACGGCGGGCACGACGCCGACGGCGGAGCGGATGAGCGCGAGCTGCGCCAGGACGTCGTCACCGGCGCCTGAATCGGCTCAGCGCCCAGCGGCGAGGTCCTCGAGCAGCGTGCTGAGCTGCTCCGCGGCCGCGTCCCAGCGGTAGCGGGCGGACTGCTCGAGGCTCAGCGCCGAGCGCCGCTCCCACTCGGCGGCGGGCTCCAGCGCTCGGACGGCGGCGGCGAACGCCGACGGCGAGTCCGGGCTCGCGAACGATGCGGCCTCCCCGCCGATCTCCCGGAAGATCGGGATGTCGCTGACCACGACCGGCGTGCCCCAGCTCATCGCCTCGACGAGCGGGATGCCGAACCCCTCCTCGCGCGACGCCGTCAGCAGCGCGAAGGCGCTCTGCAGCAGCTCGCGGTACTCGTCCTCGGGCGTGCCGTCGTGCACGACGAGCGAGCCCGCGGGCGCCAGCGCCTCGAGCCGCGCCCGCTCCCCCGCCGGGATCCGGCTGAGCAGGTGCAGCCGGTACCCCGGCAGCTCGTGCATCGCGCGCGCCAGCGTCTCGGCGTTCTTGTAGGGGGCGAAGGCGCCCATGTAGAGCAGCTCGCGCGAGTCGGACGCACGGCGCGGTGGCACGGGCGGATGCGGCTCCGGCGCGTTCGGCACCACCACGATCCGCTTGTCCGTCAGCCGGTGCCGGCGGAGGAGGTCGCCCGTGGCGGCCGAGACGGTGACCACCGCATCCGCCCCCCGCAGCAGCAGCCGCTGCGGCCACCAGGCGAGGTGGTAGAGCCGCCAGAGCAGGCGCACCGGCGCGGGCAGGTCGCGCGGCGGCGTGCGGTGCGTGTAGTAGATGAGGTCGTGGATCGTGAGCACGACCCGGTAGCGCCGACCTGCGGTGCCCATGGTCTGCATGGGGCTGAAGACCACGTCGGGCCGCAGCAGGTTGACCTGCCGGGCGCGCCAGGGCTCCCCGGGACCGGTCGGCGATCCGATCACGGCGTGCGGCAGCGCCGGCAGCTGCCGCAGCTGGCGCTCGTCGTGCACGAGCATGGTCACGTCGTGGCGCTGCGCGAGCTCGCCGACCAGGCCCGCGGTGTACCGGCTGATGCCGTCGTGGTGGTCGACGCGCACGTAGCGGCAGTCCACCGCCACCCGCAGCCGCGCCGTGCTCACGGCGCCTCGCCGAGGAAGCGCTCGATCGCCGCGGCGGCGACGCCTGGCGTCTCGTAGTGGATGAGGTGCCCGACGTCGGGGATCTCGACGAGCTCGGCCCGCGGGATGCGGCCGACGAGGCGCCGCTGGGCCTCGATCGGCGTGATGTCGTCCTGCTGCGCGGCGACGAGCAGGGTCGGCACCGGGATGCGCTCGGCGACGCCGCTGACGTCCTTCGAGACGGATGCGCGGAAGGCCTCCAGCACGACCCGCCGATCGGCGAAGGCTCCGAAGTAGCGGTCGTGCTCCTCGTGGATCCAGCGGCGCAGCCGCGGCTCGCGGGTCTTCGACATCGTCACGCTCATGATGCGGGTGACGAACCGGGCGCGCAGCACCGCGAAGCCCGGTCGTTCCGGCAGCAGCGCGCCGACCCGGTAGTACAGCACCGCGAGCTGCGTGAGCACGCCTCGTGGCCCGGAGAGCGCCGGGGCGCCGATCGGGTTCACGAGCACCGCGCGCGGGGTCGCGAGACCGTTCGCGAGCGCGTGCGCGACGACGATCGAGCCGAAGGAGTGCCCGAGCAGCAGCGCCTCGCCGCGCAGGTCGAGCGCATCGAGCAGCTCGCCGAGCCAGGCGCCGTAGCCGTCGACGTCGTGCCCCCGACCGTCGGTGAACGGCGTGGAGTCGCCGAAACCGGGCAGATCCGGGGCGATGATGCGCAGCCCGTGCAGGTTCGCGACGACCGGCTCGAGGCCGTGATGGTCGCCGCGGAAGCCGTGCACGAGCACGATGCTGCGGGCTGCGGCCGGGTCGCCGTACTCCCAGTAGGCGGTGCGGGAGCCGCCGATCTCGAGCTCGGCGCGGCGCTGCGGCACGGCCGCCAGCCGGGCGGCGTACGGGGAGGGGACGGGCATCCGACGAGTGTATCGAGGGGCTCCCGCGCGACTCCCGACGCTCCGGGCGTGGCGCTCTGCGGCGTCGGTGGCGCTGGCTAGCCTGGGCTCATGAGCAACTGGCACGAGTCCGTCGCGGTCTTCGATCTCGAGACGACCGGCATCGACGTGGCCACGGCGCGCGTTGTGACCGCCTACGTCGGCGTGCTGGGGCCGGACGGCGCCGTGCTCGAGGCGGCCAGCTGGCTCGCGGATCCCGGTGTCGAGATCCCCGCGGGCGCGGCTGCCGTGCACGGCATCTCCACCGAGCGCGCCCGCGCCGAGGGGCGCCCCGCTCGCGCGGTCGTGGGCGAGATCATCGCGGCGCTGCAGGCGGTGCTCGACCGCGGGCTTCCGCTGGTCGTCTACAACGCCCCCTACGACCTCACCCTGCTCGACCACGAGGCGCGGCGGCACGAGCTGACCGGTCTCGTCGTACCGGATGCCGTGATCGACCCGCTCGTCATCGACAAGGCGGTCGACCGCTACCGCAAGGGCAAGCGCACGTTGACGGCCGCTGCAGAGGTCTACGGCGTGCCGCTCGAGGGCGCGCACGACGCCGGAGCCGACGCGGTCGCCGCGGGTCGTGTCGCGCAGGCGCTCGCGCGCCGCTTCCCGGAGAGGCTGGCGCTGCCGCTCGCCGAGCTGCACGCCGCGCAGGTGTCCTGGTGCGACGAGTCGAACTCGAGTTACGAGCAGTTCCGCCGTCGCAGCGAGCCGTCGTTCGTCGTCGAGCGCGGATGGCCGCTGCGCGGCGCCCGTGCGCCGCACGTCGAGCTGCCACCGGCCGCGGCCGACGCGCTGTTCTGAGTCCTCTGCTGCGCCGCGGCTCCTGCGGCGCGGTGCGCTCGTGCCGACGAGCGCGGTCGTCCGCCCTCCGCGGCAGGGCCGCGGCGCCCAGCAGCCACGATGGACGCGCCCCGGGCCCCGGCGCAGCATCCCTCCAGGACACGCGAAAG
>JASCOA010000113.1 GCA_029959365.1 Microbacteriaceae bacterium PS02343
CCTCGGCGACGATGGGGCGTGCGGGCGCATGCCCCGTCGTCGCCGAGGCGCCCCATCGCAGAGCGGATGCAGGGAACAGGATTAACTAGACGCCGTGCAATTAATCGGCGAAGGTCGAAGCATGACCCTGCTCGACGCTCGATCCTCCGCTGGCGCGGCGACTGCCGCCCACATCCGTCCGGCCGCGACAGCGGACTCCACGCCGCCGCGCATCCGCTCCACCGTCGTCGGGTTCGCGCCGGCGTTCGTGCCCTACGACGACGGTCTGGCGCTGCAGGCCGCCGCCACCGCGCGGCTCGAGGCGGGCGCCGACCGGGGCGAACTGCTGCTGCTCGAGCACGAGGCCGTCTACACCGCGGGGCGCCGCTCGCTGCCCGAGGAGCACCCCGTCGACGGCACGCCCGTCGTGCCGGTGAGCCGCGGCGGCAAGGTCACCTGGCACGGGCCGGGTCAGCTCATCGGCTACCCGATCGTGCGCCTGCGACGTCCGCAGGCCGTGGTCGACTTCGTCCGCGCGCTGGAGGCGGTGCTCATCGAGGCCGCGCGCGAGCTCGGCGCCGACGCGGTCGCCGTGCCCGAGCGCAGCGGCGTCTGGGCCGTGGTGACCGACGGTGCGCTCGTCAAGATCGGGCAGATCGGGCTCAGCGCGCGCCGAGGGGTGATCGGCCACGGATTCGCCCTCAACTGCAGCAATGCGCTCGACCCGTTCGCCGCGATCGTGCCCTGCGGCATCTCGGATGCCGGCGTCGGCTCGCTGAGCACCGTGCTCGGCCGCCGTGTCGCGCCCGTCGACGTGCTGCCGGTGCTGCTGCCCCGGCTGGTGCGGATGCTCGAGGAGCAGGCCGCGTGAGCCCGGCGCGCATGCTGCCGTCGACCGGCATCTCGCCGGACGACCACGAGGCGGGGCGCCGCGAGGAGGGCGCGCCCTCCGACGGTGCCGCCGCAGCGCAGGACGGGCCGGCGCACACAGCCGGCGCCGCGCATCCGCTCCCGTTCCCGTCGACGGTGCGACCCGGCGCCGAGCGCCCCACCGCGCCGGACGGTCGGCCGCTGCTGCGCGTCGAGCAGCGCAATCGCGAGACGCCCATCGAGCGCAAGCCCGAGTGGATCAAGACGGTGGCGAGGCAGGGCCCCGAGTACCGGCAGCTGCAGGACCTCGTCAAGGACGAGGGCCTGCACACCGTGTGCCAGGAGGCCGGATGCCCGAACATCTTCGAGTGCTGGGAGGACCGCGAGGCGACCTTCCTGATCGGCGGCGCTATCTGCACCCGCCGCTGCGACTTCTGCCAGATCACCTCGGGCAAGCCGATGCCGCTCGACCTCGACGAGCCGCGCCGCGTGGCCGACTCGGTCGCCACGATGGGGCTGCGCTACGCGACGATCACCGGCGTCACCCGCGACGATCTGCCCGACACCGGCGCCTGGCTCTATGCGGAGACCGTGCGGCGCATCCACGAGCGCAACCCGGGCGCGGGCGTCGAGGTGCTCGCCGACGACCTCGGCGGACGTCCGGAGCATCTGCAGCTCGTCTTCGACGCGGCGCCCGAGGTGTTCGCCCACAACCTCGAGACGGTGCCGCGCATCTTCAAGCGCATCCGCCCGGCGTTCCGGTACGAGCGCTCGCTCGACGTGATCGCGCAGGCTCGCTCGGCTGGCATGATCACGAAGTCGAACCTGATCCTGGGCATGGGAGAGACCGACGACGAGGTGGTCGAGGCGATGCGCGACCTGCGCGAGGCGGGCACGCACATCCTCACCCTCACCCAGTACCTGCGCCCGTCGCCGCTGCACCTGCCCGTGGATCGCTGGGTGAAGCCCGGCGCCTTCGTCGTGCTGCGCGAGGAGGCCGAGCGGATGGGATTCGCCGGCGTGCTCGCCGGACCGCTCGTGCGCTCGTCCTACCGGGCGGGCCGGCTGTGGGCGCAGGTCATGCAGTCGCAGGGCCGCGCGATCCCGGCCGAGCTGCAGCACCTCGCCGCCGACCGCACCTTCCGCCAGGCGGTTTGAGCGAGCAGATGCGGGCGCGCACCGCCCGCATCCGCTCACCCGAATCGCACGCGGCACGATGCGGCGCGTGCGCTCAGGCGTCGCCGGCGCCGACCGCGGCGGCCTCCTCGACGGGCGTCGGGTCGCGGCGGTCGACGCGGCGCAGGTGCTTCGCACCGAGCGCGAGGATCAGGATCGTGACCACGACGCTCGCCGCGGCGACCCAGTAGGGCATGCCGGGGCCGAAGGCGTCCGCGAGCAGGGTGGCGAGCGGCGGGGCGATGGCGCCGCCGAGGAACCGGACGCCCGAGTACGCGCCCGAGGCGACCGGCCGGGGCAGGTCGGTGGCCTCCATGACCGACTCGGTGAGCGCCGTGTTGAGCACGCCGAGGGCGAGGCCGCCGGCGATGACCGCGGCCACGACGCCGGCCGGGATCGCGGCGAGCAGGCCGGCCGCGACGAGCACGACGGCGAGCACCACGAGGGCGCCGCGGATCACGATCGTGCGGCGGAAGCGGCGGGTGAGCGCCGGTGCGACGAGCACGCTGGTGAGCGCGACGCCGAGACCCCAGCCGAAGAAGACGAGGCCGAGGCCGATCTCGCTGAAGGGCAGCACGAAGGGGCTGTAGGCGAGCAGGATGAAGAAGGCGATGTTGTAGAAGAAGGCTCCGCCCGCGAGCACGCCGAGCGCCGGCACGGCCAGGGCGCGGAACGGCGCGCTGAGCGGGATCGGGGCGGGCTTCGCATCCGCTCGGTGACCACCCTGCTCGCGCTGGCCAGGCAGCAGCACGACGACGGCGATGAAGCCGACCGCCATCAGCGAGGCGGTGCCGAAGAAGGGCCCTCGCCAGCTGACGCTGCCGAGTGCGCCGCCCACGAGCGGGCCGATCGCGATGCCGAGGCCGAGCGCGGCCTCGTAGAGGATGATCGCGCTGCCGGTGCCGCCCGAGGCCGCGCCGACGATCGTGGCGAGCGCCGTGGAGATGAAGAGCGCGTTGCCCAGGCCCCAGCCGGCGCGGAAGCCGATGACCGCGTCGATGCTGCCGCTGAGACCGGCGAGCGCGGCGAAGATCACGACGAGCGCGAGGCCGATGAGCAGCGTGCGCTTGGCGCCGATGCGGCTGGAGACCCAGCTCGAGAAGAACATGACCACGCCGGTGACCGCGAGGTAGCTCGTGAACAGCAGCTCGCTCTCGGTGGGGGTCGCGTCGAGGCTGCTGGCGATCGCCGGCAGGATCGGGTCGACGAGCCCGATGCCCATGAAGGCGATGACGCAGGCGAAGGCCACCGCCCACACCGCTCGGGGCTGTTTGAGGATCGAACCGGTCGAGCCGGCTCCGTGCGCGCTCATGCGTGCTCCTTCCGCCGCGGCTGGGCCGCGGATCGACGCGGCCTCGGCCGCGATCTGCTGGCCGGCGCGCCGCTCGGAGCGGTGGTCGGTCGTACGGGCTTCGCCGTCGAAGCGGATGCGGGCGGTGGCGCCCGCACGGGATCTCGCGCACCCGGGTTCCTCACCGAGCGCGCGAGGGCTCAGGTGGTGCCGGGAGCCGCCAGGCGCTCGCGCAGCAGCGCGACCGTGCGGCGCAGCGCCGCGACGTCCTCGGCGTCGAGCCCGCCGAAATGCGGCTCGAGGGCCGCGACGAGACGGTGCCGCCAGTCGTCGAGGGCGGCGTCGCCGGCCTCGGTGATGACGACGAGCCGTGCGCGCGCGTCGGCGGGGTCGGCTTCGCGCCGCACCCAGCCCTGCGCCTCCAGACCCTCCACGATCCTCGTCATGGTCGGCTGCGCCACCCGGCTCGCGGCCGCGAGATCGCCGAGCCGCAGCGGACTCTGGCGCAGTGTGCTCAGCGCGCCCCAGACCGCGGAGGAGCGGTGCTCCCCCGTCGCCTGGGCGGCGCCGCGGGTGGCGCGGTGCACGAGCGCGAGCAGCTCGCCGAGCTCGTCCAGACCTTGTTGCATAGCCTCACTATATAGCTTCGCTATGGGATTGGCAAGGCCACGAGGACGCGCCCCGGACCGACCGGTCCGTGGCGCTTCCTCGATACCGGCTCAGCCGCGCGCAGCGGCGATGAGCTCGGCGCAGCGCTCGCCGATCATCATGGTGGTGATGTTCGGGTTGACGGTCGTCAGCTCGGGCATCACCGAGGCGTCGGCGACGCGCAGACCGCTGACGCCCTTCACCCGCAGCTCCGGGTCCAGCGGCGAGAGCGCGTCGTCCACCGCCCCCATCCGCACCGTGCCGGCGGGGTGGTAGACCGTGTTGTGCGTGCGGGTGATGTAGTCCTCGATCTGCTCGTCGGTCTGCACGTCCTCACCCGGGAAGAGCTCCCGCCCCGCCCACTCGGCCATCGCCGGCTGCGCGACGATCTCGCGAGCCTTGCGGATGCCGGCGACCATCACCCGCATGTCGTGCGGGTCGGTGAAGTAGTTCGGGTCGACTCGCGGCTTGTCGCGCCAGTCACGGCTGCGCAGCCGCACGGTCCCTCGCGAGCGCGCATGCGTCACGTTCGGGGTCAGGCAGAAGGCGTTCTCCGAGGTCGGGTAGCCGTGACGCACCGTGTGCATGTCGAACGGTACCGAGCCGTAGTGGAACATCAGGTCCGGCCGGTCGAGCCCCTCCTCGGTGGTGGTGAAGATGCCCGCCTCCCACCACTGGGTCGACGTGGTCGTCATGGGCTGCTTCGCCTCCCACTGGATCACGCCCTCGGGGTGGTCCTGCAGGTGCTCGCCGACACCCGGTGCGTCGACGATCACGTCGACGCCGACCTCGGCGAGGTGCTCGGCCGGACCGATGCCCGAGAGCATGAGCAGTTTGGGGCTGTCGATCGCACCGGCGGAGAGGATGATCTCGCGCCGCGCCGAGATCGTCGAGGTGCCGCCGAAGCTGATCCCCGCGACCGTGACGCCGGTGGCCCGGCGGTCCTCGTCCAGCACGATGCGCGTGACCTGACGGTCGGTGAGCAGCACGAGGTTCTCGCGGTCGGCGATCGGGTGGATGTACGACACCGACGACGACGCCCGCGTGCCGTCGGCGCGGCGGTTGATCTGGAAGAAGTTGGCGCCGTTGACGACGGTCGAGCCGTCGTTGAACGTCGCCCGCGGGATGCCCGCCTGCTCGCAGGCGTCGAGCAGCGCGACACCGCAGGGGTCCTCCGCCGGCACCGTCATGATGTGCACCGGGCCGTCGTCGCCGTGGTGCGGCGCGTCCGGCCCGGCGTCGGAGTTCGTCTCGAGCTTGCGGAAGAGCCGGTAGGCCTCGTCCGACGTCCACCCCTCCGCACCGAAGCGCTGCGACCACTCGTCGATGTCCTCGCGCGGCGCCCAGAAGGCGATGCAGGAGTTGTGGCTCGAGCAGCCCCCCATCACCCGCGCGCGGGCGTGGCGCATGAAGGAGTTGCCGTGCGCCTGGGGCTCGATCAGGTAGTCCCAGTCGTAGCCCGACTCGAGCAGCTCCATCCAGCGGTCGAGCCGCAGGATCGCATCGTCGCCGCGGTCGTCGGGACCGGCCTCGATCAACGCGACCGTCACCGACGGGTCCTCGCTGAGCCGAGCCGCCACGACCGAGCCGGCGGAGCCGCCGCCGACCACGATGTAGTCGAACTCGCGGTCCTGCTCCGGTCGCTCGTTCATGCCGCTCATCACGCCTCCTGCTCGTCCCCGCCGAACCAGCCCGTGACCTGCGGATCGGTGTTCTGGTAGATGTGCTTCGCCTCGCGGTACTCGTCGAGGCCGGTCGGGCCCAGCTCGCGGCCGACGCCGGAGTGCCCGAAGCCGCCCCACTCCGCCTGCGGCAGGTAGGGGTGGTAGTCGTTGATCCAGATCGTGCCGTGACGCAGCGCGCGGGCGACGCGCTGCGCGCGGCCGGCATCCTGGGTCCACACCGCACCGGCGAGCCCGTAACGGGTGTCGTTCGCGATGCGGATCGCATCCGCTTCGTCGGTGAAGGTCTCGACCGTGATGACCGGCCCGAAGCCCTCGTCGACGACGACGGACATGCCCTGACGCACCTGGTCGAGCACCGTCGGCAGGTAGTAGAAGCCCTGCTCGAGCTCGCCCTCGCCCCAGCGGCCTCCGCAGCGCAGCCGCGCGCCCTCGGCGATGCCGGCGTCGACGTAGGCGGTCACCTTGTCCCGGTGGGCGGCCGAGATGAGCGGACCGGTCTCGGCGCGCTCGTCGTACGGACCCCCGAGCCGGATCGCCTCGGCCCGGCGCACGAGCTCGTCGACGAAGCGCTCGGCGATCGAGTCCTGCACGACGAGCCGGGCGCCCGCGGAGCAGACCTGGCCGGAGTGCACGAAGCCGGCGTTGAGGGCGTTGTCGACGGCGGCGTCGAAGTCGGCGTCGGCGAAGACCACGTTCGGGTTCTTGCCGCCGAGCTCGAGCGCCACCTTCTTGACGGTGGCGGCGGCCGACGCCGCGATGCGCTTGCCGGTCTCGAGCCCGCCCGTGAACGAGACGAGGTCGACATCGGGGTGCTCCGAGAGCGGCGCGCCGGCGGTGGCGCCGGCGCCGAGCACGAGGTTGGCGGTGCCGCTGGGCAGGCCGAGCTCGTCGAGCAGGCGCATGGTGAGGATCGCGGTGCTCGGGGTGAGCTCGCTGGGCTTGAGCACGATCGAGCAGCCGGCGGCGAGCGCGGGGGCGATCTTCCACGCCGCCTGCAGCAGCGGGTAGTTCCAGGGCGTGATCAGCCCCGCGACCCCGACGGGCTCGTACTCGATGCGGCTCACGACGCTGTCGGAGCCGGCGTCGACCAGGCGGCCCGCGTCCTGCGCCGCGAGCTTGCCGAAGTACTCGAAGCAGGCCGCGATGTCGTCCATGTCGATGCGCGACTCGACGATGCGCTTGCCGGTGTCGTCCGACTCGGCGCGGGCGAACTCCTCCGACCGCTCCCGCAGGGTGGCGGCGAAGCGCAGCAGCAGGTCGCCGCGCTCGGCGGCCGGGGTGCGGCGCCAAGGGCCTTCGTCGAAGGCGCGCCGAGCCGCGGCGATGGCGCGCTCGGTGTCCTCGCGGGTGGCCTCGGCGACGGTGGCGGTGAGGCTGCCGTCCGCGGGGCAGCGGATCTCGCGCGTGCCTCCGTCGGAGGCGGCGGTCCACTGGCCGTCGATGAAGAGCGTGGCGGTCATTCAGTCGTCCTTTCCGGGGGCGAAGTCGGTCTCCCAGTCACCGGGGGCGGTGCCGGGTTCGGCGATCACGGTCGAGCCCGCCTGCGCGGAGCTCGAGTGCAGGAACGCCAGGTGGCGCTGGTACTGGTCGAGCACGTCGGCGATGAGCTGCTCCTCGGTGAACTCGGTCACCGGGTAGCCCTGCGACCCCTCGAGCAGGAACACCTCGAGGGCGAAGTAGTGGTCCTCGGTGCTCGCCGCGCGCAGGTTGTAGCTCGGCACGGGGTGCTGCACCGGGTAGACCTGATAGCGGAAGTCCCGCTCGGGCGCGGACGAGACGCGCAGATCGACGGACGGGATGCCGCACGACGCGACGTCGTCGACGGCCACCTCGGCGTGCACGCCCTGCTGCCGCAGCTCCTCGGCGACGCTGCGCAGCGCCGGCTCGACGACCGACTCGACCTGCTTCACGATCTGCCGGCGCCCGGGCTGGCGCACCATGCCGGCCAGGCGCTGACGCCACGGCCGGCCGCCGGTGGTGCTGTGGCCGGAGAGGATGGACGGCATCGCGCGCGCCGCGCTGTCGAGCCGGGTGCCCTCGAGCCGGATGGCCCGCAGCACGCCGATCATGATGAACACGAGCAGCACCGACAGCGGCAGCCCCATGACGATCGTCGCGTTCTGCAGGGTCGTCACGCCTCCGACGGAGAGCATCGCGAGCGTCAGCACGCCGGTGATCACCGCCCAGAACACGCGCAGCCACTTGGCGCCGTCGGCGTCGTGAGGCCCGGGGCGCGAGGTGAACTTCGCCATGACGAGCGCGCCGGAATCGGCGCTGGTCACGTAGAACAGCAGCCCCGTGAAGGTGGCGATCGCGGCCGTCAGCGGCGCGAGCGGGTACTGGTCGAGCAGCGAGTAGAACGCCTCCTCCGGCACGTTGGCCGCGGTCTCGCCGAAGTCGGCGTCGCCGCCCATCACGACGGCGAGGGCGCCGTTGCCGAAGATCGAGATCCACAGCGCGATGAAGGCGAACGGCACGACGAGCACGCCGGTGACGAACTGGCGGATGGTGCGGCCGCGCGAGATGCGGGCGAGGAACAGGCCGACGAAGGGCGCCCAGGCCACCCACCAGGCCCAGAAGAACAGCGTCCAGGCGCTCATCCACGCGTCCGGCCGGTCGTAGGCCATGGTGTCGAGGCTCATGCCCGGGAAGCGGGCGAGGTAGTCGCCGATGTTCTGCATGATGCCGTCGAGCAGCAGGGTGGTCGGGCCGGCGACGAGGATGAAGACCATGAGCGCGACGGCGAGGTAGACGTTGAGCTCGGAGAGGCGGCGGATGCCCTTCTTGACCCCGGAGACGACCGAGAGCGTGGCCATGACGACGGCCGCGATGATGAGCCCGATCTGGGCGGGCAGGCCCTGCTCCCAGCCGAAGAGGTACTCGAAGCCGAAGTTGAGCTGCACCACGCCGATGCCGAGCGACGTCGCGATGCCGAACACCGTGCCGAGCATCGCGGCGGTGTCGATGAGGTCGCCGAGCCGGCCCTGCACGCGCTGGCCGAAGATCGGCACGAGCGCGGAGCGCAGGGAGAGCGGCATGTTGTGCCGGTAGGCGAAGTAGCCGAGCGCCAGCCCGACCAGGGCGTACAGCCCCCAGCCGGTGAGGCCGTAGTGGAACAGCGTCCAGACGATCGCTTGCCGCGCCGCCTCCACGGTCGAGCCGTCGCCCTGCGGCGGCGCGAGGTACTGGCTCACCGGCTCGGAGACGGAGAAGAACATGAGGTCGATGCCGATGCCCGCGGCGAAGAGCATCGCACCCCAGGTGAAGAGGTTGAACTCGGGCTTCGCGTGGTCGGGCCCGAGCTTGACGCGGCCGATGCGGGAGACGGCGATCGCCACCACGAAGACCAGCACCGCCGTGACGATGAGGAAGTAGTACCAGCCGAGGTTGACCGAGACCCACTCGACGACCGAGCCGATGACGCTCTCCGCGCCGTTCGTGTCGACGATCGCCCAGATCGAGATCGCCAGGATGATGCCGGCGGTCGAGAAGAAGGTGAGCGGATTCACGTCGCCGAGGATCCTGCGCCGCAGGCCTCCCCCGGCGCTGCGCTGGGCGGTGGTCATCGGGCCTCCGAGGGGTGCTGGTACGAGCCGGGGCTCGATCCGGCGCCGGCGGGTCGTACCCCATTCAAGGGGTCATCCACTGAGCGCATCGATCACTCACGCCGCCTTTCCAGCATCTGGTGGACGGACGGGAACGCGGAGACGCCCCCCCCCCCCCCCCGCGGGGGGGCCCGGCCCCCCCCCCCGGGGCACACCCCCGCCCCCCCCCGCGGGCCCGCGCCGCC
>JASCOA010000114.1 GCA_029959365.1 Microbacteriaceae bacterium PS02343
GGCGGGGGGGGGGGGCCCGGGCCCCGCCGTCGTCTCAGCGGCGGCGCGGTCGGCGCGCCGTCAGCGCGAGGACGAGGCCGCCCAGTCCGAGCCCGCCGACGAGGTACTCGAGACCGCGACCGAGCATGGTGGCCCCGGTGGTCGTGTCGCTGAGCGGCAGATCCGCGACCATGACGCCCGGCTCGAACGTCGGCAGCTGCTCGACGACGGTGCCATCCGGCTCCACCATCGCGCTCACGCCCACCGTAGACACGTTCGCGAGGCTGCGGCCCGTCTCGATCGAGCGGATGCGGGCGATCGCCAGCTGCTGCGCGCCCTGATCCGTGCGACCGAAGTCGGCGTTGTTGGTCGGGGCGATGATGATCTCGGCACCGTCGCCGACCATCTGGCGGATCAGGTCGTCGTCGACGATGTCGTAGCAGATGGCCGTGCCGGCGATCACGCCGTCGAGGTCGAGCACGTTGTCGCGGGTGCCGAAGGTGTAGTCGCGAGGCACCATGTCGAAGAGGTCGGGCGCCAGCGGGTAGAAGAACTCGCGGGCCGGCAGGTACTCGGCGAAGGGCACCGGGTGGATCTTGTCGTACTGGTCGACCTGCCCCTCCCCCGGGTCGAGCTGCAGCACGCTGTTGAAGATCTGCTGCTCGTCGCCCTCGCCGGTCCAGGTGATCGCACCGAGCACGAAGGGGGCGTCGACCGCATCCGCGAGGCTCTCGAGCACCGAGCGCACACCGGCGCTGCCCTGCGGGCTCACGTCCGAGGCGTTCTCGGGCCAGACGAGCACGTCGAGGTCCTGGTCGTCGGCGAGCAGGGGCGCCGTCGCGTCGAGGTGGTTCTGCAGCACGGTGCCGCGCTCGACGGTGGAGTAGAGACCGGAGTCGGCGTCGCCCTGCACGCCGCCGACCCTCAGGGTGCCGGTGACGGCGATGGGCCAGTTCGGCACGGCGAGCAGCAGGGCGCCGATCGCGGCGGCGAGCAGCGTGCGGCCGAACCGCAGCGGAACCGTGAAGGGCTCGCGGCGCGGTTCGCGCACCAGCTGCACGACGAAGGCCGCGAACCACGCGATGACGAAGCTGAGACCGGATGCGCCGATGCTGCTGGCGAGGTCGCCGAGCGGGCTGTCGGCCTGCGAGAAGGCCAGCCGCGCCCAGGAGAAGCCGCCGAACGGGAACATGCTGGCGATCACCTCGCGCAGCGTCCAAAGCCCGGCGATCACGACCGGGATGATGCCGAGGCGGGCGCGCCGGGTGGTCCAGACGAGCGGTCCGCGCCGCCAGACGATCGACATGAGCAGCACGCCGAGCGCCACGAAGAGCGTCTGCGCGACGGTCAGGGCGAACCAGGGCAGGAAGCCGAGGTAGACCGTGGCCCACTGGATCTGCAGGCCGTAGAACGAGAAGCCGCCGACGGCGCCGACGAGTAGCGCCGCCGCGGGCCGACGTCCGAGCATGGCGACGTAGAGCATGATCACGCCTGGCAGCGCCAGGGGCCACCAGCCGAGGTCGGGGAACGCCGCGTCGAGCACGGGGCCCGCGGCGGCGGCGAGCAGCAGCGCCTGCCCGAGGGGCAGCACCGGGCGCGCGAGTTCGAGCGCAGCGGTGCCGGACGGGAGGGCCGTTCCCGGCCGGTGCCTCGCGCTCACGCCACGCTCGAGTAGGCGACGATGCCGCGGCGCACGGCGTCGAGCGCCAGGCGGGCCGTGGCGTCGACCGGCGACTGCGCGACCACCGAGAGCTGGTCGAGCAGGTCGATCGTCTGCTTGCTCCAGCGCACGAAGTCGCCCGCGGCGAGGTCGGCGTCGCGCAGCACCGCGTCGAGCGGCGAGCCGCTCGCCCAGCGGTGCATCGCCAGCGCGAGGCCCGTGGAGGGCGGCGCGCTGCCGGGCAGCCGGTGATCGCGCTCGAGGTCGTCGAGGTTCGCCCAGGACTCGAGCGTGCGGTCGAGGGCGTGCCGGAACGGACCGCGCGGCAGGTTGCGGTCGGCGCCGTAGGGCTCCTCGCGGCGCGACTCGAAGACCATGACGGTCGCCATGGCGGCGAGCGAGGGCGCGTCCAGGTCGTTCCAGTAGCCGCGGCGCAGGCTCTCCGCCACGAGCAGGTCGCGCTCGCCGTAGACGCGGCGCAGGGTGCGTCCGTGCGCGGCCAGCGTGAGCTCCCCATCCGCCCGCTCCAGGTAGCCGAGCTCGAGCAGCACGTCACTGACGCGGTCGAAGATCTTGGCGACGGCGCCGGTGCGGCGCTCGATCTGGGCGCGCAGCTCGTCGGTCTGGCGCTTGAGCTTGCCCCAGCGCTCGGCCCAGCGGGCGTGCTGCTCGCGCTCGGGGCAGCCGTGGCAGTCGTGCTTGCGCAGGCGCTCGCGCAGCTTCTGCAGCTGCTCCTGGCGCCGGTCGCGCTGCGAGCGGCTGAGGCCGACGGTCTTCTTGCGCTCGATGTCGCCGAGCTCGCGCCGGATGCTCGCGTACTCGCGGAAGTCGCCGAGGTGGCAGCTCATCGACTGCTCGTAGCCGCGCAGCGACTCCTGCTGCGCCCGCACCTTCCGCGCCAGGTCGACCACGGCGCGGTCGGCCTGGAACTGCGCGAAGGAGGACTCGAGGATCTCGCGCGTGCGCCGACGACCGAACTGGTCCACCAGATTGGCGGTCATGTTGTAGGTCGGCTTGAAGCTCGAGTTCATCGGGTACGTGCGCCGGCTGGCGAGGGAGGCGACGGCCTGCGGATCGAGCTCGCTGGTCCACTGGATGACCGCGTGGCCCTCGACGTCGATGCCGCGGCGGCCGGCGCGGCCCGTCAGCTGGGTGTACTCCCCCGGCGTGATCGGCACCCGACCCTCGCCGTTGAACTTCTCGAGCTTCTCGAGCACGACCGTGCGCGCCGGCATGTTGACACCGAGCGCGAGCGTCTCGGTCGCGAACACGAGCTTGACGAGCTTCTTCTGGAAGAGCTCCTCGACGACCTCCTTGAAGGCCGGCAGCATGCCCGCGTGGTGTGCGGCGACGCCGCGCAGCAGGCCCTCGAGCCACTCCCAGTAGCCGAGCACGGCGAGGTCCTCGTCGCGGATGGTGCGGCAGCGCTCCTCCACGATGGAGCGGATCTCCTCGCGCTCCCACTCCTCGGTGAGGCGCACCCCGGCGCGCAGCACCTGGCGCACAGCGCCGTCGCAGCCCGCGCGGCTGAAGATGAAGAAGATCGCCGGGATGAGCCCGGCCTCTCCCAGCATCGCGACGAGCGCCGCCCGGTCGACACGCTCCTCGAAGCGCGGCATCGGGCGTCCGCGCCCCTTGCCGCCCTTCTGCTGGGTGCGGCCGTTCGCGAGCCGCGCGAGCTCGGGGTTGACCCGGTGCGTCGCGGCCTGGCCGGATGAGTCGAAGAGGTCGACCATGCGCCCGCGCACGAGCACGTGCTGGTGCAGCGGCACGGGCCGCTCCTCCGAGACGATGACGTCGGTGTCGCCGCGCACGGCCTGCAGCCAGTCGCCGAACTCCTCGGCGTTGGAGACGGTGGCGCTGAGCGAGATCATCCGCACGTCGCTCGGCAGGTGGATGATCACCTCCTCCCACACGGCTCCGCGGAAGCGATCGGCGAGGTAGTGCACCTCGTCCATCACCACGAAGCGCAGATCGCGCAGCAGGTCGCTGCCCGCGTAGAGCATGTTGCGCAGCACCTCGGTCGTCATCACGACGATGCGCGCCTGCGGGTTCACGTTGGTGTCGCCGGTGAGCAAGCCGACCTCGCTGGCCCCGTAGGCGCGCACGAACTCGTTGAACTTCTGATTGCTGAGCGCCTTGATGGGCGTCGTGTAGAAGATCTTGTCGGTGGGGTGGCGCATCGTGAGGTGCACGCCGAACTCGGCCACGATCGTCTTGCCCGCGCCCGTCGGCGCCGCGACGAGCACGCTGCGGCCCTGCTCGAGCGCCGTGCAGGCGGCCTGCTGGAAGTCGTCGAGGTCGAAGCGTTGATCCCGGCGGAACAGGTCGAGCTCGGGGGTGCGACCGCGCTGCTTGGCGCGCGCGAAGCGCTCGGCGGGCGAGAGCTCGGTGCTCATGCGGTCGGCTCGGATGCGGGCACGCCGTCCTCCAGGATGCGAGCGGTGCGACGCGCCACGAGGCGGTCGCGGAAGAGGCCGACGACGCCGGCGGCCAGGTACAGGCCCACCAGCGGAGCGGTGAGCAGCAGCATCGACACGACGTCGGTGGACGGGGTGGCGAGCGCGGCGAAGATCGCCACGACGATGATGGCCACCCGCCACTGCTTGAGGATCGCCCGACCGCTGACGATGCCGAGGAAGTTGAGCAGCACGAGCACGACGGGGAACACGAAGCCGATGCCGACCGCGAGCGTGAGCTTGAGGAAGTAGTCGAGGTAGAACGTCGCGGTGAAGTTCGCCTCGGCCCCCTCCGGCACGAAGCTCGTCATGAGGTCGATGATGCGCGGGAACACGATCCAGCCCATGAAGCACCCGGCCAGGAACAGCGGGATGGAGGCGAGCATGAAGCCGACGGCGTAGCGCCGCTCCGCTCGCAGCAGCGCCGGCATGATGTAGGCCCACAACTGGTAGAACCACACCGGGCTCGAGATGATGAGGCCGAGCGTCAGCGCGACGCGCATGATGATGTCGAAGGGCTCGTTGATCGCGACGTAGCTGATCACGGCCTGGCCCTCGGCGCCGGCCGCGAGCAGCGGCTCGTTCAGCGCGTCCCACACGGGCGGGTACAGGAAGAACCCGCCGATCGTGGCGAGGAAGATCGCGCCGGCGGAGATCAGGATGCGGTTGCGCAGCTCGATCAGGTGCTGCCCGAGCGACATTCGCCCCTCGGCGTTGCGTCGGCCGCCGAGGCGTCGCTTCTCGCCCGGAGCGGAGGCGCCGGGGCTCCCGGCGGCACCGGGACCCGAGGCGGAGGCCTGGGTCACGGCCTGATCAGGACTTCGGCTCGTCGGTGGTCGACGTGCTGGTCTCGGGCTTCTGCTCGCCCTTGTCGTCCTTCTTGCCCACCTCGGTCTTGAAGATGTTGAGCGACTGGGCGATGCTCTTGGCCAGCACGGGCAGCTTGGGCGCCGCGAAGAGCAGGATGATGAGCACCACGATCACGATGCCCACGGGTCCGATGAAGTGGGACGGCATTGGCCTTCTCCTGTGCTCGGCGTGAGGGGACGGATGCAGTCTACCCGCGCCCCGCTGTGCGCCCGGTCAGTCCGGGCGGCGGTTCAGGCGCGGTAGCGCTGCGCCGCGTCCCGCGCCCAGGCGGCGACCGCTTCGCGCGCCGGGGCCGGCTCGAGCACCTCGAGCGCGCCGCCGAGCGAGGCGGCGAGCCGCGCGAGGCCGGTGCCGCCGGCGATGCGGAGTCGCGCGGTGCTGCGGTCGCCGCCCGCATCCGCCACCGCATCCGGTCGGTAGTCGGCGATGAGGCCGAGCGCCGCGGTCGGCAGCGAGACGGTGACGGTGCTGTCGTCGGCGCCGCCCTCGAAGAGCTGCTCGCCGGGCACGAGCCCCTCGGCGAGCTCGCTGCGCGGCTCGCCGGTGGGGCGCGGGTCGCGCATCCGGTCGAGCCGGAAGGTGCGCACCGCGTCGCGGCCGTGGTCGTAGGCGCGCAGGTACCAGTCGGCGTCGAGCGAATCGAGGCGCAGCGGGTCGACGGTGCGCAGCTCGCGGTCGCCGCGGGCGTTGCGGTACTGGAAGGCGAGCTGCTCCCCCGCGTCGATCGCGGTGCGCACGACGGCCAGGCTGGCGTCGACCGCGCGGGACTCGACCGCGAGGGCGCTGGGCCGCGCCGACGCGCCGCGCGAGAGCTTGTCCATGAGACCGGCGATGGCCGCCCGGTCGGCGTTCTCCGGGATCGCGGAGAGGTACTGCAGACCGGCGATCAGCGCCGCGGCCTCGCGGGCCGAGAAGCGGGGCGCGTCGTCGAGGGCGACGCGGTGGGTGAGCACGATCTCGTCGTCGTCGAGGAACGCGTCCCAGTCGATGTCGAAGAGGTCGTCGACCTGGTAGGCGCGGGTGTCGCCCGGCACGCCGGAGACGGCGATGAGCCGCACGGCGTCGCGGATGGCCTGCGCCGGCAGCGCGAAGTGCGCCGCCGCCTCGGCGACCGGCACCCGCTCCCGGTCGATCAGGTAGGGCACCAGGGCGAGCAGGACGGCCAGCTTGTCCTGCGCCTGGAGCGGACGCTGCTGCTCGCTCATGCGGTGACCCCCTCGTGCAGGCGCGCGACCGCCTCGAGCCGCTCCTGCACGGCCTCGCGCAGGGCCTGCGGCTCGAGCACGAGCACCTCGGGGCCGAAGCCCGCGAGCTCGTCGGCCAGGATCTGCGGGTCGGTGAAGTGCAGGGTCCTGCTGCCGTCGTCGGCGCGCTCGACGCCGCGGCGGCGGCCGAGCCGAAGCTCCGCGTCCGAGCCCGGGGCGATGCGCACCCGTGCGACGCTGCGCCGCCAGACCTCCTCGAGGCCGGCCAGCGCCTCGGCGCTGTGATCGCCCTCGGGAGCGGTGAAGGCGCCGGCGAGGCGCACGGCGCCGAGGATGCGCCGCAGCAGGAACGTGCGCGGGCCGGCCGCGTCGACATCGGTGCCGTAGAGGTGCCAGCGGCCCTCGTGCTGCACGAGCGCGAGCGGCTCGACGTGCCGCTGGCGGGGCGCGGCGTCGCCGGGCTTGAGGTAGTCGAAGCGCACGCGCTGACCCCGCGCGAGCGCGTCGCCGAGCGGCTCGAACGACGCCTCGCGCACCCGCACCCGCGGCGCGTAGCCGATGAGGTCGCTCGCTGCGGCGACGCCCTGGGACTGCAGCTTCAGCAGCGCCCGGCGCGACTCGGCCGACAGCGATCCCTCGCGCCAGACCATGCCGGCCAGGCGCAGCAGCGTGACCTCCTGCGGGCTGAACTCCAGCCCCTCCGGCAGCTCGTAGCCGGAGCGCGGGATGCGGTACCGCAGCGTCTGGTTGTTGCCGGGCTCGCCGGGCGCCTCGATCGTCTCGAGGGGCACGCCGAGCTCGCGGATGTCGTCCTTGTCGCGCTCGAACTGCCGCTCGAGGTTCGCGTTCGCACCGGCTGCGTCGAAGCGCTGGCGGTAGCCCTGCACGGTGGCGAGGATCTCGGACTTCGTGAGCCCGGACTCGGTCGCGAGCAGCGCGAGCACGAGCGAGAAGAGCCGCTCCTCGGCGGGTACGCGTGCGGGGCCTGAGGGCACCACCGGGCTCCTCCCGATCAGCGGATCCCGAGGATGTCGACGACGAAGACGAGCGTCGCGCCCGCGGGCACCGAGCCGCTGCCGGCGTCGCCGTAGGCGAGCTCCGGCGGGATCACGGCGAGGACCTGCGAGCCGACCTTCTGGCCCTCGAGCGCCTCGGCGAGTCCCGGCACGATGCCGTCGAGCGTGAAGAGCGCGGGGCTGCCGGTCTCCCAGCTCGAGTCGAACACGGTGCCGCCGTCCCAGAGCACGCCGGTGTAGTGCACGACGAACTGGTCGCCGGCCTCGATGGCGTCGCCGTCGCCGGCCTTGACCGTCTCGGCGATGAGCTCCGTCGGCGCCTCGGCGTCGGGAACCGTGATGCCCGGGGTGCCGTCCGGCGCCGTCACGACGGCGGGGAGGTCGTTGCGGGCCACGAGCTGGTTGACGCCGTCGGCCTTGGGCAGGAATGCCTCGCGCACGTCGATGACGTAGACCAGCGAGTCGTCGGCCTCGACGCCGAGCTGGGCGATGCCCTGGCCGCCGTGCGAGTCCTCGGGCGAGAGCACGACCGCGATGCGCGAGCCGACGGCGGTGCAGACCAGCGCGTCCTCGATGCCCGGGTTCGTCGTGGCGTCCTCGGTGGCGGTGAGGATCGTGCCGCCGTTCTCGCCGTACTCCGACTCCTGCAGCGGGCTGCCGTCGCGGCCGTTGAAGATCGAGAACTGGAAGATCACGGGTGCGCCCTCGCCGACGAGGTCGCCGTCGCCCTCGGTGAGCACGCTGCGCTCGTTCTCGGACGCGTAGAGCGGCGTCGGCAGCTCGACCTCGGGGGTCGAGCCGACCTCGCCGGTGGCGGAGATCGCGGCCGAGGCGTCGCCGGACGGGATGGCGGGCTCGCAGCCGGCCGCGCCGCCCGCGGCGCTCTGGGTCGCGCAGGCGGTCAGGCTGAGCAGCAGGCCGCCGGCGGCGACGAGCGCGGGGATCTTGCGCACGAATAATCTCCTCGTCGTGGGAACGGTCGTCATCCTACTGGTCGGCATCCGAGCGCTCGGCCGCCGCGGCGGCCTGCTCGGCGGTGCGCAGCGCCTCGCGGGCGGCCTTGCGCAGCTTCTTGCCGCTGGCCGTGCGATCGCCGAGCGCGCCCGGCGTCCAGGCCTCGACGTCCTCGTCGCTGAAGTCGCTCTTCGAGGCGCGGCGCTTGAGCTCGGGCAGCACGGTGCCCGGCGCCAGACGACGCGCGGTGAGCAGGAACCCGGTATGCGCGACCATGCGGTGATCGGGGCGCACGGCGAGGCCCTCGACGTGCCATCCGCGCACCATGGTCTCGCTGGACTGCGGGTTCGTGAAGAGCCCGGTCGAGCGGATGGCCTCCGCCACCCGGCTGAGCTGCGTGACGGTGGCGATGTAGCAGAGCAGCACGCCGCCGGGGGTGAGCGCGGTGGCCACCTCGTCGATGCACTCCCACGGCGCCAGCATGTCGAGCACGACGCGGTCGGCGGTGCCGGCCTCGATCGTCTCCGGCAGGGCGTCGGCGAGGTCGCCGATCGTGACCGACCAGTTCTCGGGCTCGCCGCCCAGGAAGCTGCCCACGTTGCCGCGGGCGATGTCGGCGAACTCCTCGCGGCGCTCGAAGGAGGCCAGGCGTCCGCTCGGTCCGATCGCCCGCAGCAGCCAGAGCGAGAGGGCGCCGCTGCCGACCCCGGCCTCGACGACCGTGGCGCCGGGGAAGATGTCGGCGTAGGCGAGGATCGCCGCAGCGTCCTTCGGGTAGACGATGGCTGCGCCGCGGGGCATCGACATGACGAAGTCCTCGAGCAGCGGACGCAGCGCGAGGTACTCGACGCCGCCGCTGTTCTCGACGACCGAGCCGTCGGGCAGGCCGATCAGCTGCTCGTGCGGCAGGACGCCGCGGTGCGAGTGGAAGGCGTTGCCGGGCTGCAGGGTGACCGTGTTCATCGAGCCCTTGGGCCCGGTCAGCTGCACGCGGTCGCCCTCGCGGAACGGGCCGGACTGACGGCGCTCGGCGCTCATCGGGCGACCTCGCCCGCGGTCTCGAGCACCGGCTCGAGGGCGCGGAGGCGCTCGAGGGTGACGCCCTCGAGCGTGGTCCAGCGCAGGCCGCCCTCGACGAGGTCGAGGTCGGCGTAGAGCGGGATGCCCACGGCGACGGCGCCGG
>JASCOA010000115.1 GCA_029959365.1 Microbacteriaceae bacterium PS02343
CCGAGGAGCTCGACGGCCTCCCCGGCCATCGCCGCGGCCGCGGGCTCGCGGGCGGCCGCCGCCACGTCGGCACCCAGGTCGTCGACCGCGGGCGCCGACGCCGCGGCGCCCGCGCCGGGCAGCACGATCGTGGCGCGTTGCACCCGCCCGCCCCGGGAGGAGGTCTCGACCCTCAGCTCTCGCTGCTCGAGCAGTCCGTGGCCGGCACCGAGGCCCGACCAGCGCGATCCGGTGACCCGCAGCGCCGCCTCGCTGCCGGGCCAGGCGCCGAGCGCGACGAGGCTCGCACCCCGCTCGCGCAGGCGGGCGCCGAGGCGGCCGAGCGCCGCATCCGCCGCCCCGCCCGCCGCCGGGCCCGGCTGCACGAGCACGAGGTCGAGGGCGTCGGCCACCGCCGCCGTCACCCGCAGCCACTGCTCGCCGGGACGCGGCACGAGCACGAGCCTGCGCAGGTCGATGCCGAGCGCGGCGGCGGCCTCGGGCGCCAGATCGGGCAGGCCGATCGCGCCGCACCAGAGCCCTGCGCGGCTCGCCTCGGCGAGCATCGCGAGCCCGAGCGAGAGCGTGCCGGCCGCGCCGGGCTCGGGCAGCGAGTAGACCGAACCGGCCCGCAGCGCGCCGCCGGGCAGCGCCGGGGCGATCGCCGGCGCCGTGGGCAATGCCGCGCGATCGTCGATCCGGGTGCGCTGCATGGCGCTGATGCGCGACTGCAGCTCGCGCACGGCGCCGTCGCGCTCCCCGGCGTCGCGGGGCGGGCGCGGCACGGCGCGCAGGCTCGAGCGGGCCGGCGCCGGCGCACCCTGCACCGTGCCGGTCGGCAGCTGCTGCGCGACGGCGTCCATCTCGTCATGCTCGAACATGTGTTCGATTAAGTCAACAGCCACCGACATCGCCGGATCGCCGGGGAACCTCGGTCGCCGAGAGGTCCCGCAGGCTCTACGATCTGTCTCCATGGAGGAGGGTTTCGCCGAGTCGCTGCTGCGCGGCCCGAGAGGACGACGGCTGTGCGCCGCCGTGCTCACGACGCGCAGCCTGGAGCTCTGGGAGCAGCTCGCCCGAGCCGGCCTCGAGCCGGGTGACGCGGCGCTGCAGGAGCAGCTCGCCCGCTCCGTCGACGCCACGGAGGTGACGACGACCTCCTACGAGGAGGACCCCGCCGCCTTCCTGCCGGCGCTGCGCGAGGCCGTGCGCGAGGCCAGCTACTGGCAGCAGCCCGACGCCGAGGACCGCATGCTCGCCGCGCCCGGTCTGCTCGCCGCGCTGCTGCCCGTCGCCCGAGCGCTCGGCGAGGCCTCGGCGACCGCATGGTGGCGCCTGCCGGTCGATCCCGGGCAGCAGTACCACGTCGCCTTCGCCGAGCACGGCGCCGCGGAGCCGCCGCGCCTCGGCCGCAGCGGCGAGGCCCTCGAGCAGTGGCGCCGTGCCGCCACCGCCGAGGAGTACCGCGCCGCCGACGAGCGCTCCGCGGACCCGCGGACCTCGTGGAGCGGCAGCTGGTGGTCCGCGCCGACCGGCCTCGTCGCGACCTCGCGCAGCCTCGGCGCCCACGGCGCCGTCGGGCTGCAGCTCGCCGAGGACGGCATCGAGTGGCCCGAGGCCTGCCTGCAGCACCTGCGCCCGCGGGTCGGCGCCCGCGTCTTCGAGATCGACGGCCCCGAGGCCTGGACCGAGCTCGTGGCCCGCTACCCGGTCGAGGTCACGGCCTCGCGGCGCCACGACTGGTGGCGCTCGACGGGTGGCGAGGAGCGCTGGCTGCTGCCCGACTGGACCCGCGTCGCCGAGGACTGGGACGGCGTGCACCTGAGCGTGCTCGGCTACCTCACCGCGGCGGGGCGGCGGCTGCCCGCCGGCGGCGACTACGAGACCGTGCTGGCCGGATGGGACCCCGACACGACCTACTGGCTCGCGGACGTGCTGGAGCCCGTCGGCGCCCCTGCGCACTGGCTGCGCGAGCGCGACGAGGACGACGAGGGCGCCGGCTGGATGCCGGTGCCGGTCTCCGAGCTGAACGACCGCGAGCTGGACGAGCCGGCGGAGTAGCGGGCGGATGCGGGCGGCCGCACCGCGCATCCGCTCGGCTCGTTCCCGGCTGGGCGGGGCCTGCCTCCGAGGTTGCGGCGCAGGCGCATCCCCTAGCGTTGGGGGTCCGACCCGAAGGGACCCCCGATGACGCCCACCACCGAGCGCCCCTGGCTCTCGTCCTACGCCGAGGGCGTGCCGACCGACATCGAGCCCGTCACCGGCTCGCTGGTCGACCTGCTCGACGAGGCGGTGCGCGGGCACAAGCGTCGCGTCGCGCTCGAGTTCTTCGGACGGACCACCACGTACGCCGAACTCGGCGAGCAGGTGGAGCGCGCCGCCCGCGGCCTGCAGAAGCTGGGCGTCGAGGCCGGCGACCGGGTGGCGATCATCCTGCCGAACTGCCCGCAGCACGTGATCGCGTTCTACGCGGTGCTGCGCCTCGGCGCGATCGTCGTGGAGCACAACCCGCTCTACACGCCGCGCGAGCTGCGCCACCAGTTCGAGGACCACGGCGCCAAGGTCGCCATCGCCTGGGACAAGGTCTACGACTCGCTCGACGAGTTCCCCGAGGACGTGGCGCCCGAGCACATCGTCGCCGTCGACCTCACCGAGGCGATGCCGCTGGGCACCCGCCTCGCCCTCAAGCTGCCGGTGCCGCGCGCCCGCGAGGCCCGCGAGCGGATCACCGCCGCGCCCGCGGCCCGCAAGGTGTTCCCCTGGAGGAAGCTCGTCGACGAGCGCCGCCTCTCGCACCGTCACCCGCGACCTGCCGTCGGCGACACCGCTGCGCTGCAGTACACGAGCGGCACCACCGGCAGCCCGAAGGGCGCGATCCTCAGCCACGGCAACCTGCGCGCCAACGCGGCGCAGGGTCGGGCCTGGGTGCCCGGGCTGCGCGAGGGGCACGAGGTCTTCTACGGCGTGCTGCCGCTGTTCCACGCCTACGGCCTGACCCTCAACCTCACCTTCGCGCTGAGCATCGGCGCGCGGCTCGTGCTCTTCCCGACCTTCGACGTCGACCTCGTCACCGCGGCGGCGAAGAAGTCGCCGCCCACCTTCCTGCCGGCCGTGCCGCCGATCTACGACGCTCTCGCTCGGGCCGCCGAGCGCGGCAAGATCGACGTCTCGCGGATCCGCTTCGCCATCTCGGGAGCCATGGCGCTGCCCGTGGCCACCGTGGAGCGCTGGGAGAAGGTCACCGGCGGCCTGCTCGTGGAGGGCTACGGCATGACCGAGACCTCGCCCGTGGCGCTCGGCAACCCGATCGGCCCGTCGCGGCGGCCCGGCACCGTCGGCGTGCCGTTCCCGTCGACCGAGGCGAAGGTCGTCGACCCCGACGACCCGTCCGCCGAGCGCCCTCTCGGCGAGGCCGGCGAGCTGCTGCTGCGCGGCCCCCAGGTGTTCCAGGGCTACTGGCGACGGCCGGACGAGACCGCCGAGACCCTGCTGCCCGACGGCTGGGTGCGCACGGGCGACCTCGTCGTGATGGAGCCGGACGGCTTCGTCGCGATCGTCGACCGCAAGAAGGAGCTCATCATCACGGGCGGCTTCAACGTGGCGCCCTCCGAGGTGGAGGACGTGCTGCGCCGGCATCCGGCTGTGGCGGATGCGGCGGTCGTCGGCCTGGCCCGCACGAGCGGCGGCGAGGAGGTCGCCGCGGCCGTCGTGCTGCGCGAGGAGGACGCCGCGACCCCGGAGGAGATCCGCGAGTTCACCCGCGACCTGCTGGCCGCCTACAAGGTGCCGCGCCGCGTGATCGTCGTCGACGAGCTGCCCCGCTCGCTGCTCGGCAAGGTGCTGCGCCGCGAGGTGCGCGACCGCCTGCAGCGGGCGCTCGGCAAGTAGGGCGCGGGTCCCGCCGCACGGCGGCCGTGTCCTGCGCGTTGCGGAGCGCTGGATGTTCACCGCACGGCCCTTGTCGCGACGGCCGGCCGCTGCGACGCTGGCGGCATGATCCCCGAGACCTGGACGCCCGTGCGGCGCGGCGACGAGCTCGTCGGCTACCTCGAGACGGCGCCGACGGGCAGCATCCCGCGGCTGCTCACCGGCTCCGCGCTCGACGCGGCGCACCCGCGCACCGAGGCGATCGCCGTGCTCGAGGCGCGGGGCCTGCCGGAGCTGGACCGCGTGCACTGGGCCCGGCTGCCGCATCCGCTGCCCGCCGGACGCTTCGCCGCGGCCGCGCCGGAGCGCGACTGGCACTGGACCGAGGTGGCGATCGTGCACGTGACGGATGCGGAGTGCACGGTGCGCCCGCGCGCCGCTGACCCGGGTGCGCCCGAGTCGCTCGCCGTACTGCCCGTGCCCGTCGCCGGCCTGCTGCGCCGCGAGGCCCCGGAGCGCTGAACCGCGATGGCTGCAGTGCAGGCGCTGGATCGCGGCCGCTGAACCCGGAGCATTGAACCAGGAGCGCTGAACCAGGAGCGTTGCGCCCGCGCAGCTGAGCGCTGCCCCGCCGTCAGTCGGGCCGACCCGCCTCCAGGAGGCGGAGGAAGGCGCTCAGCTCGGCGAGGCCGGCCGGCTTGGCGGGCAGGTAGTCGGCCAGGTCGGGGGAGTGCACCAGGTGCGCCGCCCACTGGGCGCGGGAGATGGCGACGTTGAGGCGGTTGGCCATGAGCAGGAAGCCGATGCCGCGGGGCACCTCGGCCGCGCTCGAGGCGGTCATGCTGAGGATCGCGACGGGCGCCTCGCGGCCCTGGAAGAGGTCGACGGTGCCGACCGGCACCTCGTCGAGTCCGGCCGCGGCGAGCCGCTCGCGCAGCAGGTGCACCTGCGCGTTGTAGGGCGCGACGACGATGAGGTCGCGCTGCTCGATCGGGCGCGGTGCCGCGTCGATCGAGGAGCGCCAGGAGCGGCCGAGCGCATCGCGGGCGATCGCGACGACCCGTTCGGCCTCCTCGTCGCTCGCGACGTCGTTGCCGCGGTGCTCGACGGCGTGAGCGTGCAGCCCCGGAGCGACGCCCTCCAGCAGCCGCTGGCTCGCCTCGGGTTCGCGCGAGCGCAGCGCGCCGTCGTAGGAGAGCTCGGAGACGGGCGCCGCCACGGTCGGGTGCATGCGCCAGCTCTCGGCGAGGAAGTAGCCGCGCTCGGCGGGGATGACGTGGTGCCCCTGCTGCAGCCAGGCGAGCGCCGACTCGTCGACGGGCTCCGGATGCGAGCCCTGGCTCACCTGCGGCAGCTGCTGCGGGTCGCCGAGCAGCAGCAGGTTGCGTGCCGAGACGCCCGCGGCGATGGTGGCGGCGAGCGAGAACTGGCCGGCCTCGTCGACGACGAGCAGATCGAGCTGCCCCCGGCCCACCCGGTTGGTGTTCGCGAAGTCCCAGGCCGTGCCGCCGTACACGGCGCCGCCCGCGCGGCCGAGGAAGTCGGGCACGCCCTTGTCGGGCAGCGCCGTCCAGGCCGCGTCCTCAGGGTCCTGCGTGCGGGCGCGCTTGCCGATCGCCTCGCGGGGCACGCCGGCGCGCGCGACGCCGGCGAGCACGTTCTCGACCGCGGCGTGGCTCTGCGCCACGACGCCGATGCTCCAGCCGTGCTCGCGCACGAGACGGGCGATCACGCGCGAGCCGACGTAGGTCTTGCCCGTGCCGGGCGGACCCTGCACGGCCAGGTAGGAATCGTCGAGGTCGAGCAGCGAGTCGAGGATCGCCTCGGCGGTCTCGCCGCCCTGCACGACCGCGAGTGCGGCGCCCGAGCGGCGCCGCGGCGCCCGACGCACCAGGAGATCGGTGACCGCGTCGGCGGGCAGCGGGTCGGCGTTCAGGAGGGTGGCGGCCCACTCCGCGATCGCGGCGACCAGGGCATCCGTCTTCGGGGGCGTCGCCGGGGTGAGCGCGGCCGGGAGGTCGTCGTAGTGCTCGGCACCGGCGGCGAGGGTCTCGATCAGCTCGAACACCCCGTCGTCGACGGACTCGACCGCGACCGCGCGGGCGGGGCGCGTCGTCGGCGGCAGCGGTCTGCCGAGGAAGGGGCCGGGGGCGTCGTAGAGCATGAAGGGCGTGCCGCCGGGCGCGATGCGGCTGCCCGGGGCGAGCTGCCCGCTGACCCGCAGGACGCGCCGATCGCTGCGCTGGCGGCCCTCGCGGTGCCAGTCGCGCATGACCTCGGCGCGCTCGATCACGAGCACGTCGCGCGTGTCGGCCCACTCCTCGACGGGCTGCTCGAGCCGCGCGAAGTGATCCCACCAGTACTGCTTCTGCTCGCGGTCGTAGTAGTCGACGGCGGCGCCGGCGAGGGCCAGCGCGGTCTGCTCGGGCGTGCGGTCGGCGGGGGCGACGTGCTCGAGCCCGGCCGTGAGCTGTGCGGCGAGGCGCCCGCGCTCCTCGCGGGCGAGCTGCGCAGCGCTCGGCAGCGGCTCCTCCGCGGCCAGCGGCGCCGACCACGGGGCGACCCCGGCCTCGGCGGCGCGATCGAGCAGCCAGTCGCGCAGCCGCAGGGTCGAACGGCAGTCGTAGGCGTTGTAGTCGGCGATCTCGGCGAGCAGGGCCGCGGCCTCATCCGCCCGCCCGGCGTCGCGCAGCGCGCGCCAGTGCGCATAGGCGTCGACGGAGCCGGCGCCGGTCGTCACCTCGCTCGTGCGCAGGTCGTCTCCCATGTAGAGCGGTTCGAGCTTCTTGAGGCTGGAGGAGGGGGAGGAGACGCGCAGGCTGCGGCCGACGACCGTGTACAGGTCGACCAGCACCTCCTCGCGCAGCAGCGTGTCGACGAAGGCCTCGCCGACGCCGTGCCGGGCGGCCAGGGAGGCGAGGTGCGAGCGCTCGTAGGCGGCGTAGTGGTAGACGTGCATGCCGGGGTGCTCGGCCCGCCGCTCGGCCAGGTAGTCGAGGAAGTCGATGAGCGCCTGCCGTTCCTCGGCGTGGTCGTGCGCCCAGAACGCCCGGAACACGGGGTCGGCGTCGCCGACGGGCGCCTCGACGAGGCCGAAGAGGTAGTCGAGGCCCCAATCGTCGCGAGCGCCCTCCGCGTACAGCGGGTCGCCCTCGAAGTCGAAGAAGACGTCGCCCGCATCGGGTGCGGGGATCGCCGCGAGCGCTGCGGGGTCGTGCACGACGTGGCGCAGCGCGCCGTCCTGCTCGGCGGCCAGCTGCAGCCGCGCCTGCTCGCGCAGCTTGTGCAGCGTGCCGGCGGCGATGCCGGGCACAGAGGCGGAGAAGGCCGCGAGGGCGTCGATCGTGGTGACGCCGGCCTCGAGCAGGCGGCCCCGCTGCGAGACCCGGGCGCCGCCCACGAGCAGCACGTCGCGGTGCGCCTGCAGCTCCGCGGCGCAGACCTCGCAGCGGAAGCAGGCGGTGAAGCGCGGATCGCCCCAGCGCAGGGCGCCGGTCTCGGCGAGGCGGGCGTCGACGATGCCTTCGAGCCGCGCGCGCCGGCGCAGGTAGACGGGCAGCACGTCGGCGAGCCGGTGCGTGGCTGTGGCGCCGTCGCCGAGCAGCAGGTGCACGTGCTCGCCGAGCGGGATGCCCGCCTCCAGCAGCTGCTGCGAGTACGCGGCGACCTGCAGCAGGGCGGTGACCTTCGCGGACCGCGCGAGCTTCGTATCCGCGACCTCGTAGCGCCAGGCGCCGCTCGATGCCGCGACCGGCGCGCGCAGGATGAAGTCGGCGAAGCCCACGAAGCGCTCGTCGGCGAAGGTGGCCTGGAACACCACGTCGGCGCCGTCGCGCATGGCGGCGAGCCCGAGGTCGCGCATCGCCGCGACCTCGTCACCGTCGAGCACGTTCGGCCGTGGGATCTCGGCCACGCCGCCGGGGGAGCCGGGTGCGTGCGCGCCGAAGCGCTGCCGGTACCCCTCGAGCACGCGCTCCTCGTGCTCGTCGCCGAGCGTCGCGGCGCGCGCCAGCATGGCGTCGGGCTGCAGGTCGAGGGCGTCGCTGCGCCCGAGCTTCACGTCGAGCGCGCGCAGGAAGGCGAACTCGCAGGCGGAGGCGTTGGAGAGATCGGTCGCGCTCGTGACGACCGAGCCCCCGCGGATGAACATGCGTTCAGCGTAGGGGCGGGCGCCGACACTACCCGGCGGTGTAGAAGGCGGCGACGCGCGCGGCGGCGGTCTTCGCCGCCACGATCGAGGCGCCGGACGCGCGGTGGGCGCGCTCCCAGGCCGCGGCGGTCGCGCGCACGTAGGCCGGGCCGTCCGGCTCCTCCGACGCGCCGCCGCCGAGGTGGCGCTCCAGCGCGAGCAGCGAGCCGTCCCAGCCCACCCCGGCCGCGCCCGGGCCGTACTCCTGCCAGTGCTCGTCGTCGTCGGCGCCGTGCGCGAGCCGCAGCAGCGTGCCCGGGCCGACCATCCGCAGCGCGACCTCCAGCGGGCTCGAGGCGCCGTCGTACTCCCAGGTGAGCCGCAGCAGCGCGGGCCGCTCGCAGACGAGCACCGAGCCGGCCGTCCCGCTGCCCGCGAGCCGGTAGCGGCCGCCCTCGACGACCACGGGCTCGAACCAGGCGCCGACGCGCTCCGGCTCGGTCATCGCGGACCAGACCTCGGCGGGAGCGGCGTTCAGGCGCCGCTCGAGCACGACGAGGTGGCCGTCGCCGTCGGGGCGCGTGCTGCGGGCGGTGGCGGCGACGAGGGCGGCGAGGTCCATGCCGCCAGCGTAGGCGGGCGCCGCAGGGGCCGGCCGCGCGCACGGCGGCCCTAGGCTGAGCGGATGAGCGCCGCCGAGTCCCCGCCCCCGGGCGCGATCGGCCGCGATCCGGGCGACGCCTGGGTGGAATCGCCGGACGGTCGCCGCTACTGGGGCCGTTTCGGGGCCGCCGGACTGCTCGCCCGCGATCCGCAGCGCGGCGTGCTGCTGCAGCACCGCGTGGGCTGGAGCCACTTCGGCGGCACCTGGGGCATCCCGGGCGGCGCGATCCAGCAGGGTGAGACGGCGGTGGACGGCGCCCTGCGCGAGGCGGCCGAGGAGTCGGGCGCGCCCCGCGCATCCCTCGTCCTGCAGCGCACGAGCGTGCTCGACCTCGGCGTCTGGAGCTACACGACCGTGCTGGCTGCGGTGCGCGAGCCCTTCGAGCCGGTCATCGCCGACGCCGAGAGCCTCGAGCTGCGCTGGGTGCCGATCGACGAGGTCGAGGCTATGCCGCTGCACCCCGGCTTCGGCGGCAGCTGGCCGGCGCTGCGGGCCATGCTCGCCGAGCCCCTGACCCTGCTCGTCGACGGCGCGAACGTCGTCGGCTCGCGCCCGGACGGCTGGTGGCGCGATCGCGCCGGGGCCCCCCCGGGGGGGGGGGGGGCGCGGGGGGGGCGGGGCGGGGCCGGGCCGG
>JASCOA010000116.1 GCA_029959365.1 Microbacteriaceae bacterium PS02343
GCCGGGCCGCGCAAGCCGCGCGGGCCCGCGCGCGGAGCCCGCCGCCTCCGCCCGCGCGCCGCGCGGCGAGCGCGCCGACCGCGGTCGGCAGCCGCTCGATGAGACCAAGGATCGTGAAGGGACCGCCGCCGGCGGCCTCGCTCGCGAGCGTCGCGGCGCGACCGTGCAGCCAGGATGCGGTCGCGGCGATCGGCGCGAGCGCCTGCGGCTCGTCGAGCACGCGGTCGCCGTGCGCCGCGAGCAGCGCGCCGAGCACCCCCGCGAGCGCATCGCCCGCGCCCGCCGTGCCGAGCCAGGCCGGACCCCCGGCGATGCGCAGCAGCTCGCCGCCCGGCGCCGCGGCCCAGGTCGTGGGGCCCTTCAGCAGCACGGCGACGCCGAGCTCGCGGGCTGCGAAGCGCGCCCAGCCGTCCGGGTCGGCGTCGATCGATGCCCGCGGCGCCTCGACGCCGCGGCTGCCGAGCAGGGCCGAGAGCTCCCCGTGGTGCGGCGTGATCACGACGGGGGCGGAGGCGCGCGGCAGCAGGTCGAGCGCCCCGGCGTCGATCACGAGCGGCCTGCCGTCGGCGATCGCCGCGTCGAGGCGCTCGGCCGTGGCCTTGCCGCGGTCCGCCGGGTCCTGCCCCGAGCCGAGCAGCCAGGCCTGCACGCGGCCGGCGCTCGTGACCGCCTCGGGCCGGCGGGCCAGCACGGCGGCGCCGACCGCGCGCGGGCCCCGGTAGCGCACCATGCCGAGACCGACGTGCAGCGCCGCCTCGACCCCGAGCACCGCGGCGCCCGGGTAGCGGCGCGAGCCGCTCACCACGCCGAGCACACCGCGCGTGTACTTGTGGTCGTCCTGCTCGGGCACGCGGATCCAGCCGGCGGCGCGCTCGGGGTCCCAGCTGCGGAAGGGCACGGTGACGTCGGCGCTGCTCATCCGTCCACGCTAGCGAGCGGGCGGATGCGGTGGCCGCGGTCTCCGCTTCCGCCCAGCCGTCCGCATCCGCTCGCCGCACGCGGCGGCGGGGGGGGGGGGGGGGGGGCCCCCCCGCCCCGCGGGGGGGGGGGGCCCCGCCCCCCGGGCCGGGCGGATCGCTCCGCCCGGCCCTCCGGTGGTCGTTCAGCCGATCGACGATGCCGGGTGGTGGCGCTCCCGATCAACGACGCTCCCGGTCAACGACGCCGGGTGGCGTCCTGCACCTCGCCGACGAGCTCCTCGAGCACGTCCTCCAGGAAGATCACGCCGGTAGTCGCACCCTCCTGGTCGAAGACCCGCGCGACGTGCACACCGAGGCGGCGCATCGTGGCGAGGCCGTCCTCGAGCTCGCTGTTGGAGTAGATCGACACGAGCTGGCGGATGCGCTTCGGCGGCACCGGGTCGTCGTACTCGTCCTCGTCGAGGTCGATGACGTCCTTGAGGTGCACGTAGCCGCTGGGCTCGCCGTCCTCGCGCACGAGCACATAGCGCGAGAAGCCGTGCTGCGACACCGCGCGCTCGACCTCGGCGGGCGTCGCCGCCTCGTCGAGCGTGACGAGGGTGTCGAGGCCGAGGGCTACATCGGCCACCGACTTCTCGGTGAACTCGAACGCGTTCATGAGCGCGCCCGATCCGTCCGTCAGCACGCCCTCCTTCGTCGAGTGGCTCACGATCGTGGCCACCTCGTCGAGGGTGAAGGAGCTGTTCGCCTCGTCCTTCGGCTCCACCTTGAAGGCGCGCAGCACGGCGTTCGCGATCGCGTTCAGCGACCAGATCACCGGCTTGAAGACGCGCGCCACGAAGACGAGCGGCGGAGCCAGGATGAGCACCGCGCGGTCCGGGATCGAGAACGACAGGTTCTTCGGCACCATCTCGCCGAACACCACGTGCAGGTACGACACGATGATCAGCGCCATGGCGAAGGCGATGCCGCCGATGACCTCCTCCGGCATCCCGGTGAGCGCGAGCGGCACCTCCAGCAGGTGGTGCAGCGCCGGCTCGGAGACGTTGAGGATCAGCAGCGAGCAGACCGTGATGCCCAGCTGGCTGGTGGCCAGCATGAGCGTCGCGTGCTCCATGGCCCAGAGGGCGGTCTTCGCGGCCTTGCCGCCCGCCTCCGCTCGGGGCTCGATCTGGGAGCGCTTCGCCGAGATGACGGCGAACTCCGCTCCGACGAAGAAGGCGTTCGCGGCGAGCAGCACCACGAGCCAGGCGAGTCCGGCCCAGTCGCTCATCGGGAGACCTCCGCGGTCGTGACGGGCGCCGGGGTCCAGCGCACGCGATCGATCCGGCGGCCGTCCATGCGCTCCACGCGCAGCACGCCGGTCTCCAGGGCGACCTCGTCGCCGACGGAGGGGATGCGGCCGAGCTCGGCCATGAGGTAGCCGGCGACGGTCTCGTAGGGACCCTCCTCCGGCACGGTGACACCGGCGCGGTCGAGCAGCTCGTCCGGGCGCAGACCGCCGGGGAAGGTGAGCCAGTCGCGCGAGCGCACCACGTCGACGCGGGCGCGGTCGTGCTCGTCGGCGACCTCGCCGATCAGCTCCTCGACGAGGTCCTCGAGGGTGACGACGCCGGCGGTGCCGCCGTACTCGTCCACGACCACGGCCATCTGGTAGCCGCGGCCGCGCAGCTCGGCGAGCAGCCCGTCGAGACCCATGGTCTCGGGCACGCGCAGCGCCTCGCTCTCGATGGCGCCCACGGGCACCTCGGCGCGCTTCTCGCGCGGCACGGAGACGGCCTGCTTCACGTGCACGAGGCCCACGACGTCGTCGCGGTCCTCGTCGACGACGGGGAAGCGCGAGAAGCCGGTGCGGGTGGCGAGCTCGATGACCTTCGCGACGCTCTCGCCGCGCTCGACGCTGATCACGCGCGGGCGCGGGGTCATGACGTCGGCGGCGCTGAGCTCCGAGAAGGCGATGGTGCGCTCGAGCAGCGTGGCGGTGTCGGCCTCGAGGGTGCCGACGGTGGCCGAGCGGCGCACGAGCGAGCTGAGCTCGTCGGCCGTGCGGGCCGCGCTGAGCTCCTCCTTGGGCTCGATGCCCATGGCGCGCAGGAGGGCGTTCGCCGAGTTGTTGAGCACCTTGATGATCGGCTTGAACACCGTCGTGAAGAGCACCTGGAAGGGGATGACGAGCTTGGCGGTCTGCCGCGGCAGCGCGAGCGCGAAGTTCTTCGGCACGAGCTCGCCGACGATCATCGACAGCAGGGTCGCGAGGGTCACGGCGAGGATGACCGCGACGACGGTCGCGACCGCCTCGGGCACGCCGATGAGCTCGACGACCGGCCGGAGCCAGGTGCTGATGGCCGGCTCGAGGGTGTAGCCCGTGAGCAGCGTGGTGAGCGTGATGCCCAGCTGCGCGCTCGACAGGTGCGTCGAGGTGATCTTGAGCGCGCCGATCACGGGGCCGAGGCGGCGCTCGCCGCGCTCCTGGCGCTGCTCGAGATCGGAGCGGTCGAGGTTGACGAGCGCGAACTCGCTCGCCACGAAGAGGCCGGTGCCGATCGTGAGGACGACGCCCACGATCAGCATGATCCACTCAGTGGACAACGCGGCCTCCCCTCATCGGATGGAGGGGGCGGTCTGATCGGGGCGTCGAGGTACTAGGAGGATCATCCATAAGACCTCCGATTGTACGGAGAAGCGGATGCCCGTCGTCGCGAATCCGCCGAGAGCGAGCGACCGCGATCACCAGGAGACCGGCAGCGCCTTGCCCTCCTCGTAGCCGGCGGCCGACTGCGTGCCGACCACGGCGCGATCGTGGAACTCCGCGAGGCTGCGGGCGCCGGCGTAGGTGAGGCTGCTGCGCACGCCCGAGGTGATCATGTCGAGCAGGTCCTCGAGCGAGGGGCGCAGCGGGTCGACGTAGATGCGCGAGCTCGAGATGCCCTCGGCGAAGAGGGTCTTGCGCGCGAGCTCGTAGGCGTCGAGGCGGCCGAAGCGCTCCTGCACGGCCTTCGTGGAGGCCATGCCCCAGCTCTGCTTGAAGAGGCGGCCGTCCGCATCCGCCTCGAGGGTGCCGGGCGCCTCGATGGTGCCGGCGAACCAGGAGCCCACCATGACGCTGGTGGCGCCGGCGGCGAGCGCTAGGGCGACGTCGCGGGGGTAGCGCACGCCGCCGTCGGCCCAGACGTGGGCGCCGAGCTCGCGCGCCGCCGCGGCGGTCTCGAGCACGGCCGAAAACTGGGGGCGGCCGACGGCCGTCATCATGCGGGTGGTGCACATCGCACCCGGGCCGACGCCGACCTTGAGGATGTCGGCGCCCGCCTCGACGAGGTCGCACACCGCGTGCGCGGTCACGACGTTGCCCGCCACGATGGGCACGGACAGGCCGAGCGCCTTGACCGTGCGGATCGCGGCGATCATCGCCGCCTGGTGGCCGTGCGCCGTGTCGAGCACGAGCACGTCGACGCCGGCCGCGGCGAGCGCCGAGGCCTTCGCGGCGACGTCGCCGTTGATCCCGATCGCGGCGGCCACGCGCAGCCGCCCGTGCGCGTCGACCGCGGGCCGGTAGATCGTCGAGCGCAGCGCGCCGGTGCGGCTGATCGTGCCGACGAGGCGGCCGTGCCGCAGCACCGGCGCGAAGTCGAGCTCGGCGGCGACCATGGTGTCGAAGGCATGCCGGCCGTCGCCGAGGTCCTCCTCCTCGAAGGCCGTCAGGCTGCCGTGCAGCAGGTCGGTCAGCAGCGCGTCGGTCTGGGCGTGCGCCAGCTGGGCGGCCGCCATGCAGCCGCGGAAGGCGCCGTGCTCGTCGAGCACCACGAGGCCGTGGCCGGCCACCGCGGGCAGCACCCGCAGCGCATCCGCGACGCTCGCATCCGGCCCGAAGGTCACCGGGGTGTCGAAGGCGACCGGCTGATCCTTCACCCAGCGGATCGCCGCGTCGAGGTCCTGCAACGGCATGTCCTGCGGCAGCACCCCGAGCCCGCCGCGGCGGGCGAGCGCGGCGGCCAGCCGGGGCCCGGTGACGGAGTTCATGTTCGCCGAGACGATCGGCAGCGTGGCGCCAGTGCCGTCGCCGGGCTCGAGCGAGACGTCGAGCCGGCTGCGGATGGCGGACCGGCTCGGCACGAGGAACACGTCCGAGTAGGTCAGATCGTGCGACGGCGCCGTCCCGATGAACTGCATGAGGTCAACGCTAATCACTCGACCGCTGTGCGCAAGGGGCGGTTTCCTGAACGGACGCACGGCACGAAACCCCTAGGCTGGTGGAGGTATTCCCGCACGGTCCCGACCGTGCTTCCGCCACGAGACGACGACGTTGCGTAGGGCAACAGGAGAGTGGGCGATCGGCTTGTCCGACCAGAAGACCGGTGTGGCTCCCGACGGGGAGTTCGGCGCGAACGAATGGCTCGTCGAGGAGATGTACGAGCGCTTCAAGGACGACCGCGAGTCGGTCGACCGAACATGGTGGCCGATCCTGGAGCAGTACGGCTCCGGCACCGCCTCCGCCGCCTCCGCTCCCCCGCCCGCCGGCCCCCCGGCCTCGGCGACCGCGCCGGCCTCGCAGCCGGTCGCGAAGACGACCTCCATCCAGCCCAAGGAGAAGCCGATCCCGGCCGAGGCGCCGAAGACGGCGCCCGTCTCGACGGTGAAGCCCGCGGCGGATGCGCCCAGCGACGCGCCCGAGGACGTCGTCACCGCGCTCAAGGGCATGAGCAAGGCCCTCGCCGCGAACATGGACGCGAGCCTCACGGTGCCCACCGCGACGAGCGTGCGCACCGTGCCGGCCAAGCTGATGATCGACAACCGCATCGTCATCAACAACCACCTGCAGCGCACCCGCGGCGGCAAGGTCTCCTTCACCCACCTCATCGGCTGGGCGCTCGTGCAGGCGCTCAAGGAGTTCCCGAGCCAGAACGTCTACTACGCCGAGGTCGACGGCAAGCCCTCGGTCGTGCAGCCCGCCCACGTGAACATGGGCCTGGCCATCGACATCCCCAAGCCCGACGGCACCCGTGCGCTGCTCGTGCCGAGCATCAAGAAGGCCGACGCGCTCGGCTTCGGCGAGTTCCTCGCCGCCTACGAGGCGCTGGTCAAGAAGGCCCGCGGCAACAAGCTCACCGGCGACGACTTCGCCGGCACCACGATCTCGCTGACCAACCCCGGCGGCATCGGCACGGTGCACTCCGTGCCGCGCCTCATGAAGGGCCAGGGCAGCATCATCGGCGCGGGCGCGCTCGAGTACCCGGCCGAGTTCCAGGGCTCCTCGACGAAGACCCTCGTCGAGCTCGGCATCGGCAAGACGATCACGCTGACGTCGACCTACGACCACCGGGTGATCCAGGGCGCCGGCAGCGGCGAGTTCCTCAAGAAGGTGCACGAGCTGCTCACCGGCGCGCGCGGCTTCTACGAGGGCATCTTCTCGGCGCTGCGCATCCCCTACGCGCCGATCCACTGGAACCAGGACATCAACGTCGACCTCTCGGCGCGCGTCTCGAAGACCAGCCGCGTGCAGGAGCTCATCAACAGCTACCGCGTGCGCGGCCACCTCATGGCCGACATCGACCCCCTCGAGTACCGCCAGCGCTCGCACCCCGATCTCGAGATCGAGAGCCACGGCCTCACCTTCTGGGACCTCGACCGCGACTTCGTAGTCGGCGGCTTCGCCGGTCGGCGCCAGGGCAAGCTGCGCGAGATCCTCGGCATCCTGCGCGACTCGTACTGCCGCACGATCGGCGTCGAGTTCATGCACATCCAAGACCCGGAGCAGCGGCGCTGGATCCAGGACCGCGTCGAGGTGCCCTACGAGAAGCCCAGCCACGACGAGCAGCTGCGGATCCTCGGCAAGCTCAACGAGGCCGAGGCGTTCGAGACCTTCCTGCAGACCAAGTACGTCGGCCAGAAGCGCTTCAGCCTCGAGGGCGGCGAGTCGACGATCGCCTTCCTCGACGCGATCGTGCAGGCCGCGGCGGAGGAGCAGCTCGACGAGGTCGCGATCGGCATGCCGCACCGCGGCCGGCTCAACGTGCTGACCAACATCGCCGGCAAGACCTACGCGCAGATCTTCCGCGAGTTCGAGGGCACCCAGGACCCGCGCACCGTGCAGGGCTCCGGCGACGTGAAGTACCACCTCGGCACTGAGGGCACCTTCACCAGCCCGAGCGGCAAGCAGGTGCCCGTGTACCTCGCCGCGAACCCCTCGCACCTCGAAGCCGTCAACGGCGTGCTCGAGGGCATCGTGCGCGCCAAGCAGGACCGCAAGGCCCCCGGCACCTTCCCCGTGCTGCCCGTGCTGCTGCACGGCGACGCGGCGATGGCCGGCCAGGGCGTCGTGTTCGAGACCCTGCAGATGTCGCAGCTGCGCGGCTACCGCACCGGCGGCACGATCCACCTGGTCGTCAACAACCAGGTCGGCTTCACGACCCCGCCGAACGAGAGCCGCTCCTCGGTCTACTCGACCGACATCGCCAAGTCGATCCAGGCGCCGATCTTCCACGTCAACGGCGACGACCCCGAGGCGGTCGTCCGCGTCGCGGAGATGGCCTTCGCCTACCGCCAGCGGTTCAAGCGCGACATCGTCATCGACCTCGTCTGCTACCGCCGTCGCGGCCACAACGAGGGCGACGACCCCTCGATGACCCAGCCGCTGATGTACAGCCTCATCGAGGCCAAGCGCAGCGTGCGCACGCTCTACACCGAGAACCTGGTGGGCCGCGAGGACATCACGCGCGAGGAGTACGAGGACGTTCACCGCGACTTCCAGGAGCGCCTCGAGCGCGCCTTCGCGGAGACGCACGCGGCGCAGACCGGCTCGATCCCGGTCGTCACGGGCGATGCGGTCGCCGACCTCGAGCGGCCGGACGCGCAGCAGGCCGAGGCCGACACCGCGGCCTTCGAGACCCGGGTCGACCGCACGGTCATCGAGGCGATCGGCGACGCGCACGACAACCCGCCCGCCGGCTTCAGCGTGCACGCCAAGCTCCAGGCGCTGCTCAAGAAGCGCGTCGACATGAGCCGCAGCGGCGGCATCGACTGGGGCTACGGCGAGCTGCTCGCCATCGGCTCGCTGCTGCTCGAGGGCACGCCCGTGCGCCTGGCCGGGCAGGACTCGCGCCGCGGCACCTTCGTGCAGCGCCATGCGGTGCTGCACGACCGCGAGAACGGCCAGGAGTGGCTGCCCCTCGGCAACCTCGCCGACGAGCAGGGCCGCTTCTGGATCTACGACTCGCTGCTCAGCGAGTACGCGGCGATGGCCTTCGAGTACGGCTACTCGGTGGAGCGAGCGGATGCGCTGGTGCTGTGGGAGGCGCAGTTCGGCGACTTCGCGAACGGCGCCCAGACGGTCGTGGACGAGTTCATCTCCTCGGCCGAGCAGAAGTGGGCGCAGCGCTCGAGCGTCGTGCTGCTGCTGCCGCACGGCTACGAGGGACAGGGCCCCGACCACTCCTCGGCGCGCATCGAGCGCTACCTGCAGCTCTGCGCCGAGAACAACATGACCGTGGCGCAGCCCTCGACGCCCGCGTCGTACTTCCACCTGCTGCGGCGACAGGCCTACGCGCGCCCGCGGCGTCCGCTCGTCGTCTTCACGCCCAAGTCGATGCTGCGCCTGCGCGGCGCGACGAGCGCCGTGGAGGACTTCACCGAGGGCCGCTTCCAGCCGGTGATCGACGACGACCGGATCACCGACAAGAGCGCCGTGCGCAAGGTCCTGCTGCACTCCGGCAAGGTGCACTACGACCTGCGCAATGAGCTCGACAAGCGCGACGACCGCTCCGTGGCGCTCGTGCGGCTGGAGCAGTACTACCCGATCCCGAAGACCGAGTTCCGCGAGATCCTCGCGACGTACCCGGACGACGTCGAGGTGGTCTGGGTGCAGGACGAGCCGGAGAACCAGGGCGCCTGGCCGTTCATCCACTTCCAGCTCGACCGCTCGGAGGGCGCTCGCGAGGTCGGCGTGGTCTCCCGCCCCGCCGCCGCCTCCCCCGCGGCCGGCTCGGCGAAGCGGCACGCGAAGGAGCAGCAGGAGCTCGTCGAGCGCGCGCTCGCCTGACGCTCCGTGAACGGCCCACGGCCCCCGTAGGCGGGGGGGGGGTGGGTGCCGGGCCCGGGGGGG
>JASCOA010000117.1 GCA_029959365.1 Microbacteriaceae bacterium PS02343
GACGCGACCCGGGCACCGGCGCAGCATCCCTCCAGGACAAGCGAAAGGGCGACTCGCCGAAGCGAGTCGCCCTTGCTGCGGGAGCCTGAGATCAGGCGCCGAAGCCCTTGAAGCGCTGGTTGAACTTCTCGACGCGGCCGGCCGAGTCCATGATGCGCTGCTTGCCCGTGTAGAACGGGTGCGAGGCGGCGGAGATCTCGACGTCGATGACCGGGTAGGTCTCGCCCTCGAACTCGGTCGTCTTCTGGCTGGTCAGCGTCGAGCGCGTGAGGAACTTCTCCCCCGAGGCGAGATCGTTGAACACGATGTAGTTGTAGTCGGGGTGGATGTCGGTCTTCATGACTGTGTTCCTCAGGTGGTGGCGCCGGCAGCGGATGCTGTCGGGATGAATGGAAGTCTGCGGCGCACGCGCCAAACGACGAGCATAGCAGAGCGGATGCGCGCTCGACGGAGTCGCATGCCCCCGCGCGTCGCGGTCAGGAGGCCGCGCGCGCCGTGAAGCGGCCGTCCCGCTCGGTCACTTCGAGCGGGAGCCCGAAGGCGTCGCCGAGACGCTCGGCGGTGAGCACCTCGGAGAGCGGTCCAGCGGCCGCGATGCGGCCCTCCGCCAGCAGCAGCGCATGCGTGAAGCCGGTCGGGATCTCCTCGACGTGGTGGGTCACCATGACGATCGCCGGAGCGTCCGGCGAGCTGGCGTAGGCGGAGAGCAGCTGCAGGAGCTCCTCGCGCGCACCAAGATCGAGGCTCGCTGCCGGCTCGTCGAGCAGCAGGATCTCGGGGTCGGTCATGATCGCGCGGGCGATCTGCACGCGCTTCTGCTCGCCGTCGCTGAGCGTGCCGAAGCGGCGCTGCTCGAGGTGCGACAGGCGCCACTCCTGCAGCACGCGCTGCGCACGCCGCACGTCGATGTCCTCGTAGCGCTCGGTCCAGCGGCCGGTCACGGAGTAGGCGGCGGTGAGCACGACGTCCAGCACCGTCTCGTCCGCGGGGATCCGCTTGGCGAGCGCGCTCGAGGCGAAGCCGATGCGCGGACGCAGCTCGAAGACGTCGGTGCGGCCGAGGACCGTGTCGAGGATGCTGGCGGTGCCCGAGCTCGGGTACTGCAGGGCTGCGGCGATCTGCAGCAGCGTGGTCTTGCCGGCTCCGTTCGGGCCCAGCACCACCCAGCGCTGCTCGCCGGACACCGCCCAATCGATCCCGTCGAGGATGGTCTTGCCGTCCCGGACGAAGGAGACGGACTGGAGCTCGAGGACGCTGCTGGCCATGGCCCTCAGCCTACCGGCGCGACGGGGCGCGGCTCCCGCGCCGCGCCAGGGTCACGGGCGCAGCAGGGAGCGGTAGATCGCCTCCGTGCGCTCGGCGATGCGCGCCCAGCCGAACTCGGCCTCCGCGCGCTCCCTGCCCGCACGACCCCAGGCTGCAGCACGATCGGGATCCGAGACGACCTCGGTGAGCGCCGCTGCGAGGTCGGCGACGAAGCGATCCGGGTCGATGGGGGTGCCGCTGCCGTCCTGCACCTGCTCGATCGGCACGAGCCGGCCCGTCACGCCGTCGTCGACGACCTCGGGGATGCCGCCGGTGGCGGTGCCCACGACCGGTGCGCCGCAGGCCATGGCCTCCAGGTTGACGATGCCGAGCGGCTCGTAGACCGAGGGGCAGACGAAGGTCGTGGCGGCGGTCAGCAGGGCCGACAGCTCGTTGCGGGCGAGCATCCGATCGATCCAGACCACGCCGCTGCGCTCCTGCTGCAGGGCGGCGACGCCGCTGCGCACCTCCTCGAGGATCTCGGGGGTGTCGGGCGCACCCGCGCAGAGCACGAGCTGCACCTCCGCGGGCAGCAGCCGTGCTGCCCGCAGCAGGTACGGCAGGCCCTTCTGCCGGGTGATGCGGCCGACGAAGATCACGCTGGGACGGCTGGGGTCGAGGCCGAGCGATCGCACGAGGTCCTCGTCGTGCACGGGTCGCCAGGCTTCGAGGTCGATGCCGTTGTGCACGGTGTGCACCCGCTCGGGGTCGAGGGCGGGATAGCTGCGCAGGATGTCCCGGCGCATGCCGTCGCTCACGGCGATCACGGCGTCGGCGGCCTCGAAGGCGCTGCGCTCGATCCAGCTCGAGAGCCGGTAGCCGCCGCCGAGCTGCTCGGCCTTCCAGGGCCGCAGCGGCTCGAGGCTGTGCGCGGTGACCACGTGCGGGACGCCGTGCAGCATCGACGCGAGATGGCCGGCGTGGTTGGCGTACCAGGTGTGCGAGTGCACGAGATCGGCCCCGGCGACGTCCTGCGCGATCCGCAGGTCCACGCCGAGCGTGCCGATCGCGGGGTTCGCTCCGCTGAGCTCGGCCGGCACCGCGTAGCTGTGCACCCCCGGCTCCTCGCGCGGGGCGCCGAAGGCGCGAACCGTCACGTCGACGCTGCCGCGCAGCGCCTTCACGAGCTCGGCGACGTGCACACCGGCACCGCCGTAGATCTCCGGCGGGTATTCACGACTGATCACATCGACGCGCATGGGCGCCACGCTACTGCAGCGGAGCGGGCCAGGCAGCGGTGCGCGGGCTGGGAGTGGAGCGGATGCTTCCGGCGCGACGTTCCGTGCCCCTACGCTGAGCACCATGGCTGCTGCGAAGAAGGTTTTCGGCATCGTCCTCGCCGGTGGCGAGGGCAAGCGACTCATGCCGCTCACGGAGGACCGGGCGAAGCCCGCGGTGCCCTTCGGTGGCGGCTACCGCCTCATCGACTTCGCGCTGTCGAATCTCGTGAACTCTGGCCTGACGCAGCTGGTGGTGCTCACCCAGTACAAGTCGCACAGTCTCGACCGCCATGTCTCGCAGACCTGGCGCCTCGACAACATGCTCGGCTCCTACATCGCATCGGTGCCGGCGCAGCAGCGCCTCGGCAAGCGGTGGTTCTCCGGCTCTGCCGACGCGATCCTGCAGAGCCTCAACCTGCTGCGCGACGAGCAGCCCGACATCGTGGTCGTCGTCGGCGCCGACCACGTGTACCGCATGGACTTCAGCCAGATGATCGCGGCGCACGAGGCCTCGGGGGCGGGCGTGACCGTGGCGGCTATCCGCCAGCCCATCGGCCTGGCCGACCAGTTCGGAGTGATCGACACCGATCCCGAGCGGCCGGACCGCATCCGCGCCTTCCTCGAGAAGCCGAAGAACCCGATCGGCCTGGCCGACTCCCCCGGCGAGGTGCTCGCTTCCATGGGCAACTACGTCTTCGACGCCAAGGTGCTCATGGACGCCGTGCAGCGCGACGGCGACGACCCGACCAGCGTGCACGACATGGGCGGCAGCATCGTGCCGTGGTTCGTGGACCGTGACGAGGCCGCGGTCTACGACCTCAACCGCAACGACGTGCCCGGCGCGACCGAGCGCGACCGCTACTACTGGCGCGACGTCGGCACCATCGAGTCGTTCTTCGACGCGCACCAGGACCTGGTCGCCGCGCTGCCGATCTTCAACCTGTACAACCAGGACTGGCCCATCTTCACGCAGCAGCGCAACTCGCCGCCCGCGAAGTTCGTCCGCGACGCCAACGGTCAGATCGGCACGGCCATCGACTCGATCGTGAGCCTCGGCTGCATCATCGCCGGCGCGCACCTCGAGCGCAGCGTGCTGAGCCCCTGGGTCTCGGTCGAGTCGGGCGCCAGCGTGGTCGACTCGATCGTCTTCGAGCGCGCGACCATCGGCGCCGGCGCCGTCGTCCAGCGGGCGATCCTCGACAAGAACGTCGTCGTCGCGCCCGGTGCTACCGTGGGCGTCGATCACGCAGCGGACCGCGCTCGCGGCTTCACCGTCACCGACTCCGGGATCACGGTGGTCGGCAAGGACGCCCGCGTCGACTGACCGCACGTCGGGGCGTCGCTCCGCCCCGCATCCTCACCCGAAGGCACCGCGCACCATGACCTCGATCCTCGTCGTCCTCGACGTCGACTCCACGCTCATCGACGAGGAGGTCATCGAGCTCATCGCGGCCGAGGCCGGACGCGAGGCGGAGGTGCGCGAGGTCACCGAGCGCGCCATGCGCGGCGAGATCGACTTCGCCGACAGCCTGCGGCACCGGGTGCGGGCGCTCGCCGGCCTGGAGATCGCGGCCGTCGACCGCGCCGCCTCCCGCGTGCATCCGACTCTCGGCGTGGACGCGCTCGTCGCGGGCGTGCATGCCGCGGGAGGGGCCGTCTGCGCGGTCTCCGGCGGCTTCCACGAGGTGCTCGACGGCCTCGCCCCGCGGCTGGGCCTGGACCGCTGGCGCGCCAATCGGCTCGAGGTCTCGGACGGACTGCTGACGGGCGAGGTCCGCGGACCGGTCATCGACGCCGAGGCCAAGGCCGCGACGCTGCGAGAGTGGGCGGGTGAGCTCGGCGTGCCGATCGAGCGCACGATCGCGATCGGCGACGGCGCCAACGACCTGCGGATGATGGCGGTCGCCGGCCTCGGCATCGCCTTCGACGCGAAGCCGAAGGTGCGCGCCGAGGCCGACCTGGTGATCGACCGGCGCGACCTCTCGCAGGTGCTGCCGCTGCTCGGCCTGCGCGGCTGAACCGCGGCGACGTCAGCGCTTGAGCGCCTTGATCACCTTCGCGAGGGCGTGACCGCCCACGTACAGCACGGGGATGGACACGGCGAGCAGCGCGATGAGGTTGGGACGGAACTTGAGCCCGTCCTGGCCGCCGACGTAGGCGCCCAGCGGCACCGCCCAGCCGCCGCCACCGCTGCCCTTGCCGTTCTCGTCACCGCCCTCGCCGAATCCGAAGCCGACCGCGGCGACGGGCTGGACCTCGACGCCGTCGATGGTCTGCGTCTCGCCGTAGGCGGCCTTGACGCCCCAGCTGGGGATGTTCGCGGCCAGGGACTCGTTCGTGTTCGACATGCCCTCGACGCTATCGTCGAGGAGCGGGTGCGGGAAGGTCCTAGTGGCCCATGCCCAGACCGCCGTCGACGGGGATGACCGCGCCGGAGATGTAGCCGGCCTCGTCGGAGGCGATCCAGCGGATGACGTTCGCGACCTCGGCGGCCGAGGCGTAGCGCGCCGCCGGGATCGCGGCGAGGTACTGCTTCTTCTGGTCGTCGGGCAGCGCCGCCGTCATCTCGGTCTCGATGAAGCCCGGCGCGACCACGTTGGCCGTGATGCCGCGGCCGCCGAGCTCGCGGGTGAGCGAGCGGGCGAAGCCGATGAGGCCGGCCTTCGACGAGGAGTAGTTGGTCTGGCCCGCCGAGCCGTAGAGGCCCACGACGCTGGAGACGAGGATGATGCGTCCGAAGCGCGCCTTGAGCATGCCCTTCGAGGCGCGCTTGACGACTCGGAAGGCGCCGGTGAGGTTCGTGTCGACGACGGAGGTGAAGTCCTCCTCGCTCATGCGCATGAGCAGCGTGTCCTTGGTGATGCCGGCGTTGGCGACGACGACCTCGACCGGTCCCAGCTCAGCCTCGACCTGCGTGAAGGCCGCGTCGATGGACGCCGCATCGGTGATGTCGGCACGGACCGTGAGCGCACCTGCGGGGCCCTCGCCGCTGCGCGCGGTGACCGCGACGCGGTGCCCCTGGGCGAGGAAGGACTCGGCGATCGCGAAGCCGATGCCGCGGTTGCCGCCGGTGACGAGGACGGTACGGGGGGTGCTCATGCTGCGGGCCTCTCTTCGAACGCGTGCGCCCGCCGCGGGGCGAGCCGCCGACCACTCTATCCAGGAGGGAGGCGTACCCTGGTGAGCACGGCCGCACGCCGCGCCACTCCCCCGGATCGAGCTCGATATGTCCAAGCACAACGCCATCACGAGCCTGCCGTCGTCACCGACGGAGGATCGGCACCTGCGCATGATCAAGTACTGCGTCGCCATGGGCGTGCGCATGCTCTGCATCGTCGCCTGCTTCTTCGTGACGGGGTGGTGGCTGCTCATCCCGGCCATCGGCGCCGTCGTGCTCCCCTACTTCGCCATGCTCATCGCGACGACCAGCGTGCGCAGCGGCTTCGCGGTGGAGCGTCCCACCGCCATCCAGGTGTACCGCCCGGAGCCGCCACGGTGATCGGCTTCGGAGCGAGCCTCTCGGGGCCGCAGTGCTCGCGCGCGGGCTGCCGCGAGGCGGCGACCTGGACGGTGAACTGGCGCAACCCCCGCATCCACGACGCCGATCGGGTGAAGGCCTGGCTGGCCTGCGACGAGCACCGCGACTACCTCTACGACTTCGTCGACGCCCGCGGGTTCCCCGTGGCCATCACGCCCTTCGGCGTGGTGCTCGATCGGCTGCCGGACGCCGAGGGCGCCGAATGACGATCTGGCAGCTCGCGCGCTCGAGGCAGTGGCTCGGTTGGCTCGGACTCACCGTGCTCGTCGCGATCGTCTGCTGCGCGCTCGGCACCTGGCAGTTCGCGCGTCGCGCCGAGGCGCAGGCCGAGATCGCGAAGGTCGAGGCCAACTACGACCGCGAACCGGTGCCGTTCGCCGAGGAGCTCGCAGCGGTCGACGCGTGGGACGAGCAGCAGGAGTGGACGCCCGTCCTCGTCGAGGGCGAGTACCTGGTCGACGACGAGATGCTGGTGCGCAACCGTCCGCGCGCGGGACGCGTGGGGTACGAGGTGCTCACGCCCTTGCGGCTGGCGGACGGCTCGGTCTTCATCGTGAACCGCGGATGGATCCCCTCCGCCGGTCTCAATCAGCCGTCCGAGGTGCCGGCGGCGCCGGCGGGCGAGGTCGAGGTCGTCGCGCGCCTCAAGCCGACCGAGCCGCAGATCGCGGGGCGCACGGACCCCGAGGGCACCAACCAGGTCGCGACCATCCGGCTCGAGGGCATCGACGAGCGTCTCGGCGGCGACGTGCACACGGGCGCCTACGGGCAGCTCGTCAGCGAGGATCCGGCGCCGGCGGAGGAGCCCCAGCTGGCCGCGCGCCCGGTGCTCGACGAAGGGCCGCACCTCTCCTACGCGCTGCAGTGGTTCGTCTTCGCGACGCTCGCCTTCATCGGCTACGGCTACCTGCTGCGCCAGGAGTGGCGACGGGTCAACGCCGACGACCCGGACGAGCGGATGCGCGCCGACGAGCGCCGCCGCCGTGCGGCGCTCCGCAAGCCCAGCGACGCCGAGGACGAGGACGCCCTGCTCGACGCCGCGGGGCGCTGAACGCCGCTACGCGAGCTCGATGAGGTCCGCGTACTCCTTGTTCCAGTGGTCCTCGACGCCGTCGGGCAGGATCAGCACGCGCTCGGGGTTGAGCGCCTCGACCGCGCCCGGGTCGTGGCTCACGAGCACTACCGCGCCCGTGTAGCCGGCCAGGGCGCCGAGGATCTCGAGGCGGCTGGCAGGGTCGAGGTTGTTCGTGGGCTCGTCGAGCAGCAGCACGTTCGCCCCGGAGACCACGATCATCGCCAGCGCGAGCCGGGTCTTCTCGCCGCCGGAGAGCACGCCCGCGGGCTTGTGCACGTCGTCGCCCGTGAAGAGGAACGAGCCGAGCGTCTTGCGCGCCTCGGTGTCGTTGAGGCTCGGCGAGGCCGAGATCATGTTCTCGAGCACGCTGCGCTTGACGTCGATCGTCTCGTGCTCCTGGGCGTAGTAGCCGATGCGCAGACCGTGGCCGGCCTCGACGACGCCCGTGTCGGGCTGGTCGACCTGGGCGAGGATGCGCAGCATCGTCGTCTTGCCGGCGCCGTTGAACCCGATGATGACGACCTTGGAGCCCCGGTCGATCGCGAGGTCGACGGCGCTGAAGATCTCGAGCGAGCCGTAGCTCTTGCTCAGCCCGGAGGCGCTGAGGGGCGTGCGCCCGCAGGCGACCGGATCCGGGAATCGCAGCTTGGCCACCTTGTCGGCGGCGCGCACCTCCTCGAGCCCGGAGAGCATCCTCTCGGCGCGGGCGACCATCTGGTGCGCGGCCGCGGCCTTCGAGGCCTTGGCGCCGAAGCGGGCGGCCTGATCCTTGAGCGTCGCGGCCTTCTTCTCGACGTTGGCGCGCTCCTTGCGGCGGCGCTCCTCATCCGCTGCGCGCTGGCGCAGGTAGTGCTTCCAGCCCATGTTGTAGACGTCGACGACCTGGCGGTTCGCGTCGAGGTAGAAGACCTTGTTGACGGCCTCCTCGACGAGCTCCGTGTCGTGGCTGATCACGATGAAGCCGCCCGAGTAGCCCTTGAGGAACTCGCGCAACCAGACCACCGAGTCGGCGTCGAGGTGGTTGGTCGGCTCGTCGAGGATCATCGTCTCGGCGTCGGAGAAGAGGATGCGCGCCAGCTCGATGCGGCGGCGCTGCCCGCCCGAGAGGGTCTTGAGCGGCTGATCGAGGATGCGGTCGGGCAGCTTGAGGTTGCTGGCGATCGAGGCGGCCTCCGCCTCGGCCGCGTATCCGCCGAGCGCGTCGAAGCGGTCGAGCAGTCGCGAGTAGCGGTTCATCGCCTTCTCGGCGGTGGCGGCGTCGTCGCTGGCCATGAGCTCGGTGGCCTCGCGGATGTCGACGACGATCTGGCCGAGGCCGCGGGCGTCGAGGATGCGGGTGCGGGCCAGCATCTCGGGGTCGCCGGTGCGCGGATCCTGCGGCAGGTAGCCGACCTCGCCGACGCGGTCGATGACGCCGGCGTTGGGCTGCGTCTCGCCCGCGAGCGTCTTGGTCATCGTGGTCTTGCCGGCACCGTTGCGGCCGACGAGACCCACCTTGTCGCCCTTGTCGATGCGGAACGTGACGCCCTCCATGAGCAGGCGGGCGCCTACGCGGATCTCGAGGTCCTTGACGGAGAGCACAGTGCATCCAGTTCCGCGGCGGCCTCGTGGGCGCCGCTTCGAGGGGGTGGTGGTGGGGTGGGAGGTGCCTAGTATATTTGCCGTCCGCCGTGTCGGTGCGCCCCGGCGGGTGGACGAGGGGGGCCGCTGGGCGCGGCCGCGCCC
>JASCOA010000118.1 GCA_029959365.1 Microbacteriaceae bacterium PS02343
CCCGCCCGGCGGGGCCCTCCCGCCGCCGCGCCGCCCGGGGGGGGGGGGGGCGCGCGGGGCGGGGGCCGCCCGCGCCCGCCGGCCTCGCGCAGCGCCGCCGCGGCGACCTGCTCACGCGGCTCGTCGCCGACGTCGACCAGCTGCAGGACCTGCCGCTGCGCATCGTGCAGCCGCTCGTCATCGCCGGGCTCGTCTCGCTGCTCGCCGTCACCGGCGTCGCCCTCGTCTCCCCGCTCGCCGCGGCCGGCCTGGTCGTCGCAATGGCGCTCGCCCTCGTGCTCGGCGGCCTGCTCGGGCGCCTGCTCGCGGCCCGCGCCGAACGGGCGATCGCGCCGCTGCGCGCGGCCCTCGCCGATCGGCTGCTCGACCTCGTGCAGAACCTCGAGGCGCGGCGCGCCTGCGACGCCGCGCGGGGGGCGCGCGGGGCGGGGCGCGAAGCCGACGCCGCCCTCCGCAGCGCCACCCTGCGCCGCGCCGCCGGCGCCGGCCTCACCGCCGGGGTCGTCTCGCTCGCCGCCGGCGCCGCCACCCTCGCCGCGCTCGTCGCCGGCATCGCCGCGCTGCAGCCCAGCGCGCCGCTCGGCCCCGACTTCGCACCGCAGCTCGGCGTCGTCGACGGGCCCGTGCTGGCGCTCATCGCCCTCACCCCGATCGCCGTGTTCGAGGTCTTCGGCAGCGTGCCGCTCGCTCTCGCCTCCTGGCGCCAGGTGCGCGTGGCCGCCGAGCGGGTGGCCGACGCCGCGCCGGCGACCGTGCCGCGGGAGATCCCGCTCGATCGCGGCACCGGGGCAGCGCCGAGCGACACGACCATCGTGCTCCGCGACTTCGCGGTGACCTGGCCCGGCGCATCCGCTGCCGCCCTCGCCCCCGTCGACCTGACCCTGCGACCGGGCGAGCGGATGCTCGTCACCGGTCCCAGCGGCGCCGGCAAGACGAGCCTGGCGAACGGCCTCGTGCGCCTGCTCGAGCACGAGGGGGAGTACACGATCGGCGGGGCGCCGGCCCGGTCGCTCTCCTTCGAGGCGCTGCGCTCGACGATCGGGCTCGTCGAGCAGCGGCCGCACCTCTTCGCCGGCTCGCTGCGCAGCAACCTCTCCTTCGCCGACGACGAGGCCGACGACGAGCAGCTGCTCGACGCCCTCGCCCGCGTCGGCCTGCGCGAGTGGGCCGAGGCGCGCGGCGGGCTGGATGCGGAGCTCGGCGAGCGCGGCGCCCTCGTCTCCGGCGGTCAGGGCCAGCGCATCGCCCTCGCCCGCGCGCTGCTCGCCGGATTCCCGGTGCTCGTGCTCGACGAGCCGACCGCGAACGTCGACCCCGATCGGGCGGACGCGCTGCTGCGCGAGCTGCTCGGCGCCGTCGGCGACGACCGCTCGGTGCTGCTCATCGCGCACACCGCCGTGCCCGCCGAGCTCGTCGATTCGCGGCTGCACCTGACCGCAGTAGGCTGAACCCTCGGGTGGAGGCGCCCTCGCGCCCGCCCGGAAACCCCTCGAAGCGACGAAGTGTGAGCACCCCAGTGTCAGAAGAGCAGCGCGACGCCAACGAGTACGACGTCCACGCCCTCCAGGTCAAGTGGCAGTCGTACTGGGACGAGCACGGCACGTTCCGCACGGACGACCCCGCCGACAAGCGGCCGCGCAAGTACGTGCTCGACATGTTCCCGTACCCCTCCGGCGACCTGCACATGGGCCACGCGGAGGCCTTCGCCTTCGGCGACATCGTCTCGCGCTACTGGCGCCAGCAGGGCTTCAACGTGCTGCACCCGATCGGCTGGGACAGCTTCGGTCTGCCCGCCGAGAACGCGGCCATCAAGCGCGGGGTCGACCCGCGCGACTGGACCTACGCGAACATCGAGCAGCAGAAGACCAGCTTCCGCCGCTACGGCACCAGCTTCGACTGGAGCCGCGAGCTGCACACGAGCGACCCCGAGTACTACAAGTGGAACCAGTGGCTGTTCCTCGAGATGTTCAAGAAGGGCCTCGCCTACCGCAAGGCCAGCTGGGTCAACTGGTGCCCCAACGACCAGACCGTGCTCGCGAACGAGCAGGTCGTCGACGGGCACTGCGAGCGCTGCGGCGCCGCCGTGGTCAAGCAGAAGAAGACCCAGTGGTACTTCAAGATCACCGACTACGCCGACCGCCTGCTCGACGACCTGAAGCAGCTCGAGGGCAGCTGGCCGGCCAAGGTCATCGCCATGCAGCGCAACTGGATCGGCCGCTCCACGGGCGCCGAGGTCGACTTCGCGATCGAGGGCCGTGACGAGAAGGTCTCGGTCTTCACCACGCGCCCCGACACCCTCTACGGCGCGACCTTCATGGTCGTCGCCCCCGAGAGCGACCTCGCCGCCGAGCTGGCCGAGGGCGGCACGGATGCGCAGCAGGCCGCGTTCGCGGAGTACCGCGCGCAGGTGCAGAAGTCCACCGAGATCGAGCGCCAGGACGCGAGCCGCCCCAAGACGGGCGTCTTCCTCGGCCGCTACGCGGTGAACCCGGTGAACGGCGAGCGCCTGCCCGTCTGGGCCGCCGACTACGTGCTGGCGGACTACGGCACGGGTGCGGTCATGGCCGTGCCCGCGCACGACCAGCGCGACCTCGACTTCGCCCGGGCCTTCGACCTGCCCGTGCGCGTGGTCGTCGACGTCAACGCGCCGATCACCGGCGCGATCCCGGTCATCGAGCTCGACGACGACGGCGAGCCGATCCTGCCGGAGCTGCCCGACCTGAACCCCGCCGCGACCGGCGAGGCGCTGGCCGGCGAGGGCCGCCTCATGAACTCGGGCCCGCTCGACGGTATGAGCAAGCAGCACGCCATCAAGCGCATCATCGAGCAGCTCACCGCCGACGGCACCGGCCGCGCCGCGAAGAGCTACCGGCTGCGCGACTGGCTCATCTCGCGCCAGCGCTACTGGGGCACCCCCATCCCGATCGTGCACGGCGCCGACGGCTCGCTGCACCCGGTGCCCGTCGAGCAGCTGCCGGTCGAGCTGCCCCGCACCGAGGGACTCGACCTGCAGCCGAAGGGCCAGTCGCCGCTCGGCGCGGCCACCGAGTGGGTCGAGACGACGAACCCCGTCGACGGCACGCCCGCGCTGCGCGACACCGACACGATGGACACCTTCGTCGACAGCTCCTGGTACCCGCTGCGGTTCCTCAGCGCCAACGACGACGACCGCGCCTTCGACCCGGCCGAGGCCGAGAAGTGGTCGCCCGTCGACCAGTACGTCGGCGGCGTCGAGCACGCGATCCTGCACCTGCTCTACTCGCGCTTCATCACGAAGGTGCTCTACGACCTCGGTCACATCACCTTCACCGAGCCGTTCAAGGCGCTGCTCAACCAGGGCATGGTGCTCATGGACGGCGCGAAGATGTCGAAGTCGAAGGGCAATCTCGTCGAGTTCGTCGAGCAGCTCGACCAGTACGGCGCCGACGCGATCCGCGTGACCATGGCGTTCGCAGGCCCGCCGGAGGACGACATCGACTGGGCCGACGTCTCGGCGCACGGCAGCGCCAAGTTCCTGGCGCGCGCCTTCCGCCTCGCCAAGGACGTCACCAGCGAGCGCGACGTGGTCTGGAAGGGGGGCGACGAGAAGCTGCGCCGCCAGACCCACCGCCTGCTCTCCGACGCCCCGGGCCTCACCGAGGCCTTCAAGTTCAACGTCGTCGTCGCGCGCCTCATGGAGCTCGTCAACGCGACGCGCAAGGTCATCGACTCCGGCGCCGGCGCGGGCGACCCCGCCGTGCGCGAGGCGACCGAGACCATCGCCCTCGTGCTCAGCATCTACGCGCCGTACACGGCCGAGGAGATGTGGAGCGTGCTCGGCTACGAGGGGTCCATCGCCGCCTTCGGCTGGCGCAAGGCCGACCCGACGCTGCTTGTCGAGCAGAGCGTGACCGCGGTCGTGCAGGTCGACGGTAAGGTGCGCGACCGCGTCGACGTGCCCCCGACGATCGACCCCGACGCCCTGCGGGCGCTGGCGCTCGACTCCGCCGGCGCGAAGCGCGCGATCGGCGACCGCGAGATCGTCAACGTCGTGGTGCGCGCGCCGCGCATCGTGAGCATCAGCACCAAGTAGGGCCCGGCGCGCACCGCGCGCTGCCGCGTCCCGCCCTCCACCGGGGCCGAGCCCATCCGCTCGGCACCGATGGAGGGCGGCCTCGTTCCCGCGGGCTCCGCCCTGCCTAGCGTCGCTTCTATGTCGACGGATGCACGGAGCCTGCTGGCGACGCCCGGCACCCCCGCGGGCGGTCGCGGGCGCGGCGCCCTGCGGCGCATCGGCCTCGGCGCGCTCGTGCTGCTCGGCCTCGCCGCCGCGGTCGGCGCGGTGCTGGTCGGCGCCCTGCGCGGCGGCGGCGCGGCGAGCACGGTGCCGCTGGCCGCACCCTCGGCCAGCGCGGCGGAGCCCGTGGCGCCGGCGGTGGTGCTCGTGCACGTGCTCGGGGCCGTGGCGCGCCCCGGGCTCTACGAGCTCGCCGAGGGCGACCGCGTCGTCGACGCCGTCGCGGCCGCCGGCGGTTTCACCGAGGAGGCCGACCAGGCGGCGCTGAACCTCGCGCAGGTGCTCGCCGACGCCCAGCAGGTGCAGGTGCCGAAGGTGGGGGAGGCGCCGCCGGCGCCCGCCCCCGGCGCTGCGGCGGGCACTGCGGCGGGCGGCCTCGTGAACCTCAACTCCGCCGACCTCGCAGCCCTCGACACGCTGCCTCGGGTCGGGCCGTCGACCGCGCAGAAGATCCTCGACTGGCGCGAGTCGAACGGCCCCTTCACGAGCGTCGACGACCTGCTCGCCGTCAGCGGCATCGGCGAGGCGACGCTCGAGGGTCTGCGCGACCTGGTGACGGTCTGACGTGCTCGACCGCCTGCGCCCCGATCCTGTGCAGCTGCGCGTCGCGCTGCCGGCAGGGCTGGCCTGGGGCGGCGCGGCGCTCCTCATCGGTGCACCGTCCCTCGTGCCCGTCGTCGCCCTCGTCGCCGCGGCGCTGGCCGCCGTCGCGATCCTGCTGCTGCGCCGCGGCAGGCGCTCAGACACCTCGCGGTGGGGCGCGCCGATGGCGCAGACGCTGCTCGAGCACGTCGCCCTCACCCTCGCGCTGCTGGCCGCGATCGCGGTCGCGGCCGGCCTCGGCGGCGCCCGTCGCTGGCCGCCGGCACTCGACGACGCCGCGGACCGCCCGGCCGAGATGGTGCTGCGCACCGAGGAGACGCTGCATCCGGGCGACCAGGCGCCCTGGTCGGCGGTGATCGTGCGCCTCGGCGGCGCGTCCGCGGACGTGCCGGCCCTCGTGCTGGACACCCGGCCCGATCTCGATGCTGCGGTGCCGATCGGCGCGGAGATCGCGCTGCGCGCCCGCGCCGTGCCCGCCGAGCCGGGTGAGGAGCGGGCCGTGCTGCTCGACGTGCTCGGCGATGCGGTCGTGGCCAGCGAACCGGGCGGTGCCGCCGGTGCGGCGCACGCGCTGCGCGAGGGCTTCCGCGCCGCGGCCGCCGACCTGCCGGGCGACGGCGGCATGCTGCTGCCCGGGCTCGCGATCGGCGACACCGCGGGGCTCGACCCGGCGCTCGAGGAGGCGATGCGCGTCTCGGCGCTCTCGCACCTGACCGCGGTCTCCGGAGCCAACTGCGCCGTCGTCGTCGCGCTCATCATGCTGCTGGGCGGCGCGCTGCGGCTGCCGCGGGCGGCGCGCATCCTGCTCGCCCTCGCCGCGCTCGGCGGCTTCGTCGTGCTCGTCACCCCCGAGCCGAGCGTGCAGCGTGCTGCGGCGATGGCCGCGCTCGTGCTGCTCGCGCTCGCCCGCGGCCGTCCGGCGGGCGGGCTGCCGATGCTCGGCGCCGCCATCGCCCTGCTGCTGCTCTTCGACCCGTGGCTCGCGCGCAGCTACGCCTTCGCGCTCTCCGTGCTCGCCACGGCAGGCCTGCTCCTGCTCACGGGGCCGCTCACGGCGCTGCTCTCGCGCATCCTGCCGACGGCGCTCGCCGCCGGGCTCGCGGTGCCCGCGGCCGCCCAGATCGCCTGCCAGCCGGTGCTGCTGCTGCTGGATCCCGTGATCCCGCTCTACGGGGTGCCGGCCAATCTGCTGGCCGCGCCGGCCGCGCCGATCGCCACGGTCGTCGGGCTGCTCGGCTGCCTCGCCCTGCCGCTGCTGCCGAACGTGGGCGTCGCGCTGCTGTGGGTCGCCTGGGCGCCTGCGGCCTGGATCGGATCGGTCGCCCGCACCGCGGAGGCCGCGCCCTCGCCGTCGCTGCCCTGGCTCGCCGGCGCGCTCGGGGTGCTGCTCTTCGTGCTCGTGGCCGTCGCCGGTCTCGCCCTGCTGCTCGGCCGGCATCGGCGCCGCGAGCGCTGGTACCGGGCGCTGCTCGGCGGCAGCGCGGGCCTGCTCGTGCTCGCCGTCGCGGTCGCCGCCGGCGGCGCACTCGGCAGGGCCGTCACCCGTCCGGCGAACTGGTCGATCGCGCTCTGCGACATCGGGCAGGGCGATGCCGTGCTGCTGCGCAGCGAGGGCGCCGTCGCGCTGGTCGACACCGGGCCGGACCCGGAGCCGCTCGCCGACTGCCTGAGCGAGCTCGGCATCCAGCGCATCGACCTGCTCGTGCTCACCCACTTCGACGCCGATCACGTCGACGGCACCGAGGCGGTGCTCGGCCGCGTCGACCGCGTGATCACCGGGCCGCCGCTCGAGCCGGACCACCACCGGCTGCTCGAGCAGCTCGCGGCCGGCGGCGCCGCGGTCGGCCAGGGCGTCAGCGGCGACTCCGGCTCGCTGGGCGGCCTCGACTGGCTCACGCTCTGGCCGCCGCAGGGCGGGCTCGGCATCACGGAGGGCAACGACCTCAGCCTGGTGCTGCGCTTCGCGCCGCGGGCGGGCGAGGAGGGAGCCAGCGTCCTGTTGCTCGGCGACCTCGGCGAGCTCACCCAGCGGCTGCTGCTCGGCAGGGCGCCGCCCGGATCGATCGACGTCGACGTGGTCAAGGTGGCGCACCACGGGTCGGCCGATCAGGCGCCGCCGCTCTACGCGGCCGCGTCGCCGAGCCTCGCGCTCATCGGCGTGGGCGAGAACAGCTACGGGCATCCGGCGCCCTCGATCCTGGACGAGCTCGAGGCGCTGGGCACGGCGGTGCTGCGCAGCGACACCGACGGCCTCGCTGTCGTCTCGGTCGAGCAGGGCGCGCTGCGCCTCTGGACCGAGCGCGGCGGATGAGCGGATTCGGTTGGTCCGCGCCGCTGCTCCCGCCCGGCACCGTCCTGTGCCGCGCGTGCCCGCGCACGCCCTGCGGCCCGGCCTCGGTTGCGGCCCGTGTCGGCCCCGCCGCGTAGTCTGGGAGCACCGGCGCGGCGCCGGTCGGAACGGAGGCCCGCGTGGCGGCGACAGCAGCTCGATCGGGCTCCCGGGGCGCGAAGGCGCCGGCAGCCAAGGCCGCCGCGAAGATCCCGCAGCTCGGCTGGAACGAGGCGCGCAGCGCCCCGGTCGTGCTCGTCTCGGGCGCCGAGTCCTTCCTCGCCGATCGCGCGATCCGCCGCATCCTCGACGCCCAGCGCGCCGCCGATCCGAGCCTCGAGGTGCACCGCATCGACGCGGACGCCTACGGGCCAGGCGAGCTGCTCACCCTGGCCAGCCCCTCGCTCTTCGCCGAGCCCCGGCTCATCCGGGTCGACAAGGTCGAGCAGTGCACAGACGCCTTCCTCGAGGAGATGGTCGCCTACCTCGAGTCGCCCGCCGACGAGGTCGTCGTCGTGCTGCGCCACGGCGGCGGCGTGCGCGGCAAGCGCCTGCTCGACGCCGTGCGCTCGGGCCGGGGCGGCGGCATCGAGATCGTCTGCGCCGAGCTCAAGAAGGACGACGAGCGCCACGCCTTCGCGGTCGCCGAGTTCCGCGACGCGGGCCGCCGCATCCAGCCCGGCGCACTGCGCTCCCTGCTCTCCGCCTTCACCGGCGACCTCGCCGAGCTCGCGGCGGCCTGCCAGCAGCTGCTCGCCGACGCCTCCGAGGAGATCAGCGAGGCCACGGTCGAGCGCTACTACGGCGGCCGGGTCGAGACCAACGCCTTCAAGGTCGCCGACGCCGCCGTCGCGGGCCGCTCGGGCGAGGCGCTCATCCTGCTGCGCCACGCGCTCGCGAGCGGCGCCGACCCCGTGCCGATGGTCGCGGCCTTCGCGATGAAGCTGCGGGTCATGGCCAAGCTCTGGGGCGCGCACGGCAACGGCGGCGAGCTCGCCCGCCGCTTCGGCGTCGCACCCTGGCAGGTCGACCGCGCCCGCCGCGACAGCCAGGGCTGGTCGGAGGAGGGGCTCGGCCGCGCCGTGCAGTGCATCGCCACGACCGACGCCGCAGTCAAGGGCGCCTCCCGCGACGCCGTCTACGCCCTCGAGCGCATGATCGTGCTCGTCGCCCGCCGAGGCCACTGAGGCCCGCCCCGAAACGCCGCGCCCGCCGGCGTCCGCACCGACGCGCCTCACCGTCGGAAACGCAGGAGCGAAGCATCCGCTCTGACTGCATGGGGGCTCCGCCGTGCACGGGGATCGGCGAGCATCCTGCGTTTCCCGCATCTCGCGCCGGGGAACCCGCACCGTCGGAAACGCAGGAGGGGAGCATCCGCTCGCCCGCCGCTACGGACCGGGGCGCGCACGCGCGCGACGAGCCTCCTGCATTCCCCGCAGCACCGCGCCGTGTCGGGAACGCAGGACGTGCGCATCCGCTCGTCAGCACGCTCGGGGCCGGCCGAGCGGAGCGCGGACGAGGCTCCTGCGTTTCCCGCGAGACCCCGCAGTCGAGCGCGCGGCGCGAAGCCCCCGGGCAACGCAGAAGGCCCCGTCCGAGGACGGGGCTTTCTGCGTTCAGCAGGTG
>JASCOA010000119.1 GCA_029959365.1 Microbacteriaceae bacterium PS02343
CCGCCACAGGGGGCCCGCGCCGCCGGCGGGGGGGCCCCCCGGCCCCGCCCCCCCCCCCCCTCTCCTGTGCGCGGTGACTACTTCGCGGCGCGCAGCTTGCTGATCTCGTAGAGCGTGACGCTCGCGGCGATGCCGGCGTTGAGCGATTCGGTGGCCGCGTCGATCGGCACCGAGACGATCGCATCGCAGGTCTCGGCGACCAGGCGCGAGAGGCCCTTGCCCTCGCTGCCGACCACGATCACGATCGGCTGGTCGGCCAGCTCGAGGCCGGGCAGCGAGACGTCGCCGCCGCCGTCGAGGCCGATCACGAAGACGCCGCGCTCCTTGAGGGCGACGAGCGTTCGGGTGAGGTTGCCGGCCATGGCGACGGGGATGCGCGCGGCGGCGCCGGCCGCCGTCTTCCAGGCCGCCGCCGTGACGCCGGCGCTGCGGCGCTGCGGCACGATGACCGCCTGTCCGCCGAAGGCGCCGGTCGAGCGGATGATGGCGCCCAGGTTGCGCGGGTCGGTGATGCCGTCGAGCGCGACGAAGAGCGGCTTCTGCCCCCGGCCCTCGACCGCGTCGAGCACGTCGAGCACGTCGGGGTACTGGTAGGGCGGCACCTTGAGGGCGAGGCCCTGGTGCACCGCGTCCGGGCCGGTGAGGCGGTCGAGCTCGGGGCGCATGACCTCGAGCACGGGGATGCCGCGGTTGGTGGCCAGCGCGAGCGTCTCGCGCACGCGCTCGTCCATCTCGATGCGCGCGGCGACGTAGAGCGTCGTCGCGGGGATCTTCGCCCGCAGCGCCTCGACGACGGAGTTGCGACCGGTGACGATCTCGCTCTCGTCGTTCGACTTGCGCGGTCGCTGCCCGCCGCTCGGGCGCGAGCCCGCGGAGGCGCCGCCGCCGTGGCGCGACTTGGCGGCCTCCAGGCGGTCCTTCGCGATCTTGCGCTTGCCGGCCACGTGCCAGCTGCGGTCCTCGGCCTTCGGCGTCGGGCCGCGGCCCTCGAGCGCCTGGCGGCCGTTGCCGCCCGTGCCCTTGGTGGCGCCCTTCTTGCCCTTGGCGGCTCCCGGTCGTCCTGGCTTAACCATCGATCCTCCATCGCGCACCCGCAGGGGTGTCCTCGATCGTGATGCCGGCGGTGGCGAGGCGGTCGCGCACGCCATCCGCTCCGGCGAAGTCCTTGGCGGCTCGTGCCGCCTGCCGCTGCTCGAGCAGCCCGCGCACGAGCGCATCGAGCGCCGCGGCCTCGGGTCCCGGCCCGGCGGCGGCCCACTCGGGCGCGCGCGGGTCGAGGCCGAGCGCGCCGAGCATGGCGGCGACCTCCGCGGCGCGCTCGCGCGCCGCATCCGAGTCGCCCGCGTCGAGCGCGGTGTTGCCGGCGCGCACGGCGCCGTGCAGCTCGGCGAGGCCCTGGGGCACGCCGAGGTCGTCGTCAAGGGCCGCGCCGAACGCGGCGGGCACCTCGCCCGCGGTGACGGCGCCCAGCATCCGCTCGGCCCGCTGCAGGAAGGTCTCGATGCGCTCGAACGCCGCCGCGGCCTCGGCCAGCGTCGCCTCGCTGAACTCGAGGGTCGACCGGTAGTGCGCGCTCGCGAGCAGGTAGCGTGCCACGATCGGGCGGGTGCCGCCGAGCAGGTCGGCCGCGAAGAAGGAGTTGCCGAGCGACTTCGACATCTTCTGCCCGCCGGTGCTGACCAGGCCGTTGTGCAGCCAGTGCCGCGCGAACGGGTCGCCGGCCGCGTGCGACTGGGCGAGCTCGTTCTCGTGGTGCGGGAAGCGCAGGTCGAGGCCGCCGCCGTGGATGTCGAACTCGGGGCCGAGGTAGCGGGTGCTCATGGCGGAGCACTCGATGTGCCAGCCGGGGCGGCCGGGGCCCCACGGGGTCGTCCAGCTCGCGCTCTCGGGCTCGCCGTCCTTGCGGCCCTTCCAGAGTGCGAAGTCCTGCGGGCTGCGCTTGCCGCGGGGGTCCGCGTCCGCGGCATCCTCCATGTCGGCGACGCGCTGGCGGGTGAGGGCGCCGTAGGCGGGGAAGGAGGCGGTGTCGAAGTAGACGTCGCCGGCGGCCGCGTAGGCGTGGCCGTTCGCGACGAGGCGCTCGATGAGCGCGATCATCTCGGGGATCGACGCCGTAGCGCGCGGCTCGTAAGTGGGGCGGCGGATGCCGAGCGCTGCGTAGGCGGCGTCGAACTCCTGCTCGACGCGGTAGGCGAGCGCCCACCAGGTCTCGTCGGCGGTGGCGTTCGCGAGCACCTTGTCGTCGATGTCGGTGACGTTGCGCACGAGGGTGACCGCGAGACCGCGGTGCTCGAACCAGCGGCGCCAGAGGTCGTAGACCAGGGCGCTGCGCAGGTGGCCGATGTGCGGCGACGACTGCACCGTCGGCCCGCAGACGTAGAGGCCCACCCGACCCGGCTCGCGGGGGGTGAAGTCGACCAGCGCCTGCTGCGCGGAGTCGTAGAGCCTGATCGTCACCGCCTCAGTGTAACGACCCGGTACCATCGGCCTCAGCAGCGGCCGTCATCGAAGGGGAGGCACGGATGCCCCAGCCCCGCGACCAGGCCGTGCTCGTCAAGGCCGCCACCCTCTACTACCTCGAGGAGCGCTCGCAGGCCGAGGTGGCCGAGGCCATCGGCGTCTCGCGCTCGAACGTCTCGCGCATCCTCGCCGAGGCCCGCCGCAGCGGCATCGTCGACATCCGCATCAACGACCCCTTCGGCCGCAGCGAGGAGCTCGAGCAGCGGCTCGTGCAGCGCTTCGGGCTGCGCGAGGCGAGGGTCGCGCCGAGCGGGACCCCCGAGACGCAGCTCGAGCGGGTGGGCGCGCTCGGCGCGCGCTGGCTCGTCGACGCGCTGCCGAGCGAGGGATCGGTCGCGCTCTCCTGGGGCGCCGCCGTGCAGTCCGTGGTCGAGGCCGTGCCGGCGATCCCGCACCACGGCGACCTCGAGGTGCTGCCGCTCGTCGGCGGGCTCTCCATCGTCGACTCGGCGCGCGACGGCAACGTGCTCGTGCGCTCGCTCGCCAGCCGGCTCGGTGCGCGGCACCGCCGGCTCTACGCCCCGGCGGTCGTGGAGTCCGCCGCGTCGCGGGACGCGCTGATGCGGGAGACCGCCATCCGCTCGGTGCTCGATGCCGCGAAGCGCGCCGACGTCGCCGTCGTGGGGCTCGGCGCGGTGGGCCGCGGCGCCTCCTCGGCGATCATCGAGTCGATGCGGTTGTCCGAGGCGGAGCACGACGCCTTCCTCGCCTCGGGCGTGACGGGCGACTGCTGCACCCGCTTCTTCGACGCCGAGGGCGCACCGGTCGAGGCGGTCGTCGACGAGCGCGTCATCGCCGTCGAGCTCGAGGACCTGCGTCGCATCCCGCTGGTGGCGGGCGTCGCGGCCGGGGTCGGCAAGCTCGACGGCACGCACGGGGCGCTGCGCGGCGGCTTCCTCGACGTGTTGGTGGTGGACGCCGAACTGGCGACCGCGCTGCTGGAGCGCGGCTGACCTCGCCGAGGACGAACGGATGGAGACGGCATGGACCCCGAGCTGGATCTGACCCTGGAGCGCCGCATCGCGGCCTCCCCCGCCGCCGTCTGGCGGGCCTGGAGCGAGCCGGCGCTCTTCGAGCGGTGGTGGCTGCCGGCCCCGATTCGCTGCCGCGTCGAGCGCTTCGAGGCCGTGGCCGGCGGCGCCCTCGTGACGAGTCTCAGCGAGGACGGCTCGGTGTTCGTGCCGCATATGGACGCGCGATTCCTCGAGGCGGAGCCGTCGCGCCGCATCGTCTTCACGAACGCCGTTGACGCCAGCGGTCGGCCCGCCGTGCCCGAGCCCATCGCGGTGACCGGGGCCTTCGACCTGCTCGCCGACGGCGACGGCACGCTCGTGCGCGTGGTCGCGCGGCACGCCTCCGCCGAGGCGCGGGCGCTGCACGACGAGCTCGGCTTCGTGGAGGGCTGGGGCACCGCGCTGGCGCAGCTGGCGGAGGTCGCCGAGGCGCTGTAGGCGGTCCTCCCGGCGCCGCCGGCGGGAGCGGCGGGCCCTGCGCCAGGCGGGCTCAGCGCAGTCGGGCTCAGCGCAGCCGGGCCGGGTCGGCGATCACCGCCGTCAGCTCCTGCAGCATGCGGGCCGCATCCGCCCCGTCGGCGACGCGGTGATCGACCGTGAGGCCGACCGTGCAGCCGAGCCGCGGGCTCATCGCGCCGGCCTCGGAGATGTGCACCTTCTGCGCGACGGCTCCCGCGGAGAGCGCCGTGGCGTGCGGCGGTGTGATGAGCGCGGTGAAGCGGTCGACGCCGAGCCCGCCCAGGTTCGAGAAGACGGTCGTGCCGCCCGCCAGGTCGTCGGGGCCGAGCGCTCCGTCGCGGGCCGCGGCGACGAGCGAGCGGATGCGCTCCGACACCTCCGCGAGCGAGCCGAGGTGCGGATCGCGCACCACCGGGGCGATAAGCCCGTTCGGCGAGTCGATCGCCAGGGCGACGCCGATTCCCGCGTCGCCGGCCACCCCGTCGTCGCTCCAGTGCCCCAGCAGGGCCGGGGTCGCCGAGAGGGCGAGCGCCTGGGCGCGCAGCAGGATCGCGGTCCAGCTGGCGCCGCCGAGCTCGGTCTTGCGGAGCGGGGCCAGCCGCGAGAGGTCGAGATCGATCCACGCGGTGAACTGGGGCACGACGGCCGAGCGGTCCATGACCTTGGCGATCTGCTTGCGGATGCGGTTGCGGCGGGCGAGCGCGGGGTCGACTGCGGCGGGGCGCTTGTCGCCGACCGGTGACGGGGAAACGGCCGTACCGGTGATCGCGGCATCGGTCGACGGCCGACCGCCGCTCGTCGCGGCGACGCCGATCGGCTCGACGGGGGCGGGCACCTCGGCGGCCGCGACCTCCGCGGGAGCCGAGGCTGCGGGACCGGATGCGGCGAGCGCCGCGGTCGCCTCGGGTCCCGCCGCCTCGACGTCCTGCACGCGCACCGCACCCCAGGCGCCGGACGGCGCGATGGCGGAGAGATCGACGCCCCGCTCCCGGGCCAGCTGGCGCGCCGCGGGCACGGCGGGCAGGGCGTTGGAGCCGGACGGCGCGGTGGAAGCGGGCCCCGCATCCGCCCGCTCCTCGACGGGAGCCTCGGCGACGGGCGGCGACGGCTCGTCGAAGAGCCCGCCGAGCAGGTCGTCGGCCTCGGTCGTGACGAAGGCGATCGTCTCGCCCACCGGCAGCACCTCGCCGACCTCGGCGACGATGCGGGCGAGCACGCCGTCGAACGGCGACTCCACCTCCATGTCGACCTTGTCGGTGGCGACCTCGCAGACGGGCTCGCCGGCGCGCACCGCATCGCCCGGCTGCTTGAGCCAGGCGACCATGGTGCCCTCCTCCATGGTCATCGACATCTTGGGCATTGTCAGCGCGAGCTCGGGCACGTCACCACTCCTGCACGAGGGTGCGGGCGGCCGCGACGATGTCGTCGACCTGCGGCACGGCGGCGCGCTCGAGCTGCGGCGCGTAGGGGATGGGGATGTCGAGCCCGGCGAGGCGCTTGATCGGCGCCCTGAGGTGCACGAAGGCCTCGGTCTCGCTGAGCACGGCGGCCACCTCGCTCATGAAGCCGAGGGTCTTCACCGCCTCCTGCACGAGCAGCACGCGACCCGTCTTGATCACCTCGGCGATGATCGTCTCCGTGTCGAGCGGCTTGAGCGTGCGCGGGTCGACCACGGTCGCCTCGATGCCCTCGGCGGCGAGGATCTCGGCGGCCTCGAGCGAGCGGCTCACCTCGACGCCCGTGGCGACGATGGTGAGGTCGCCGCCCGTGCGGCGCACCTCGGCGACGCCGATCGGCACGCGGGTGTCGCCGGGGCGCACCTCGCCGCTGGTCTTGTAGAGCAGCTTGTGCTCGATGACGATCACCGGGTTCGGGTCGTCGATGGCGCTGAGCAGCAGGCCCTTCGCGTCGTCCGCGGTCGCGGGCATGACGACCTTGAGCCCGGGGATGTGCGCGAACCAGGCCTCGAGGCTCTGGGAGTGCTGGGCCGCGGCGCCGGTGCCGCTGCCGCCGGGGGCGCGGATGACGAGCGGCACGTTGACGGCGCCGCCCAGCATGAAGTGGATCTTCGCCGCCTGGTTGGCGATCTGGTCCATCGCCTGCGCGGTGAAGTCGCTGAACTGGATCTCGACGATCGGGCGCATGCCCGTCATGGCCGCGCCGACGCCGAGGCCGACGATGCCGAGCTCGCTGATGGTCGTGTCGCGCACCCGGTCCTCGCCGAGGCGGTGGATCAGGTCGCCGGTGACGCCGAAGGCGCCGCCGTAGGTGCCGACGTCCTCGCCCATGATGAAGACGCGCTCGTCGCGCTCCATGGCGATGGCGAGCGCCTCGCGGACGGCCTCCGAGTAGGTCATGGTCACGAGCTCGTCCATCAGGCGCCCACCTCCGCGTACACCGAGGCGAGCAGGTCGTCGGGCCGGGCGTCCGGCGCCGCGTTCGCACGCTGCACCGCCCCGCGCAGCTCGGTGCGCACCTCGTCGCGCACCGCCTCGAGGTCGGCCTCGCTCAGCGTGCCGGCCTCGACCGTCTCGAGCTCGAAGCGCACGATCGGGTCCTTGAGCCGCCACTCGTCGATCTCCTCGCGGGTGCGGTAGAGGTTCTTGTCCGACTTGGAGTGACCGCGCCAGCGGTAGGTCTTCGCCTCGATGAAGGTCGGCCCGCCCCCGTTGCGCGCCCGCTCGACCGCCTCGGCGGTGACGTCGTAGACGGCCTGCAGATCGTTGCCGTCGACCGTGACGCCGGGGATGCCGTAGCCCTTCGCCCGGTCGCTGAGCTGCGGCAGGTTGAACGCGCGCTCGCTCGACATGCTCATGCCGTAGAGGTTGTTCTCGCAGAGGAAGACCACGGGCAGCTGCCACATCGCCGCGAGCACGACGCCCTCGTGCCAGGCGCCCTCCCCCATGGCGCCGTCGCCGTGGAAGGCGAGAGCGACCTGGCCCGTGCCGCGCAGCTTCGCGCTGAGCGCGGCGCCCGCGGCGATCGGCACCCCGCCGGCGACGATGCCGTTGGCGCCGAGGTTGCCGGTCTCGGTGTCGGCGATGTGCATCGATCCGCCGCGGCCCCGGCAGTAGCCGGTCTCCTTCGCGAGCAGCTCGGCCATCATCCGCTCGAGGTCCGCGCCCTTGGCGATGCAGTGGCCGTGGCCGCGGTGCGTCGAGGTGATGTAGTCGTCGCGGTTCAGGGCCTGGCAGGCGGCGGTGGGCACGGCCTCCTGACCGATGGAGAGGTGCATCGTGCCGTGCATGAGGCCCCGGCCGTAGAGGTCCTCCACCGCCTCCTCGAAACGGCGGATGCGCCACATGGTGCGCAGGCTCTCGCGGGCTCGGTCTCGGTCCTGCACGATCGGGGTCGTCACGGGTTCTCTCCTCGGGGTTTCGATGCGATCAGGACTGCCGGACGAGGGCGGCCAGCTCGTCGGCAGGGAACAGCCCGCCCGCGAGCAGCAGGTCCTGCAGCTTGCGCAGCACGACGATGGTGCGGGTCTCGTCGAGGGTCACGTCGTCGTAGGTGACGACGGCGCCCTGCGGGACGTCGCGGACGAGCGTGGCCGCGCTGGCCAGACCGATCGGCAGCTCGCGGCCCGCCCGCGCCTCCTCGGCGGGCACGGCGTCGCCGTAGACGTCGCCGCCGCCGATGCCGTCGATCCGCTCGCCGGCCGTGAGCGCGCGCTTCGCGGTGGCGCTCACATCCGCGTTCCAGGCGATCGGCTGCAGCGAGGGCTGCCCGTCGCAGATGACCTCGCCGATGGACAGCACGGCCTCGACGCTGGCCAGGTGGTACGGCCGGTAGAAGGAGAAGTACGGGCCGGGGCCCATCTTGAGGTAGCTGAGCTCCTCGTGCACCACCGCGTCGTTCGCCTTGCCGATGACGAAGACGCCGGGCGCGACGGGGCCGGTGGCGTAGTCCACGACGCCGGAGCGCTCGAGGATGCCGCCGTCGGCCTTCGGCTTGAAGACGTCCTGCAACGTCGGCACGGTCGCCTCCGGCCCGAGCATCGTGCGCTGGGTCAGCTGGAGGTCGGCCGCGTTCGCGAGCGCCGCCATCTCGATCATCGTCTTGGTGCCGTCGACGAAGCTGCAGAGCATCCGCGGGTTCATGCCCTTCGCGCGCGCCTCCTCCTCCAGCATCTCGGGGGTGTCGGTCTGGCGCAGCGGGTTGTTCTTGCCCTTGCCGGCGAGCACGACCTCCAGGCCGATGTCCTGCACGAACTCGACGAGCTTGAGGCACTCGACCGGCTCGTCGCCGCGGCAGACCGTGTAGATCGCGCCGGTCTGCCGGGCGATCTTCGCCAGCAGCAGGCCGACCGTCACATCCGCCTCGACGGTCATGAGCGCGACGTGCTTGCCGGCGAGCAGGCTCGCCAGCGCGACCTTGGCGGCGACCTCGGGCACGCCCGAGCACTCGATGATCATGTCGACGGGCAGGCGGGTGAGGGCGATGGCGTCGTCGACGACGACGTGCTCGCCGCGCTCGATCGCCGCGGCGAGGTCGCCGTCGCGGACGACCTCCACGATGCCGGCCGCGGCGAGCGCCGCGACCGCACGATCGACGGCGACGTCGGCGACGGCGGTGATGTCGACGCCGTGCTGACGCGCGATCTGGGCGATGAAGCCCTTGCCCATCTGGCCGGCGCCGACGAGGCCGATGCGCACCGGGCGGCCGAGGGCGGCCTGGCGGGCGAGGAGTTTGCGGGTGTAGCTCATGGTGGTCGTGCCCTTTCGAGGGATCGCTGCAGGGACGTGGGGGGGGGGGGGGGGGGGGCCCCCCCCCCCCCGGCGCGCGGGGGGGCGGGTGGGGGCGCCCCCGCCGGGG
>JASCOA010000011.1 GCA_029959365.1 Microbacteriaceae bacterium PS02343
GGCGCGCGGCCCCCCCCGCCGCCGGCCGCGGCACCCCGCGGGGGCGCCGGGGCGCGCGCCGGGGCGCCGGCGGCGGCGCCGCGCGGCAGCCGGTGGGGGCCGATGCGATCCTGCAGCTGCCCGATCGGCCCGACGCGCTCTTCGACGCGCAGGGCGAGCGGATGGGTGAGCCGGCATGACCACGCTGCTCCTGGTGCGCCACGGCAGCACCCCCTGGACCGCCGAGCGGCGCCTGCAGGGCCGCACGGACATCGCGCTCGACGAGCGGGGCCGTGCCGAGACCGTCGCGCTGCGAGCGCTGGTCGAGCCCTGGGCGCCGACCGCGCTGCTGGTCTCACCGGCGGCGCGCGCCATGGAGACCGCCGAACTCCTGCGCTCGGGTTCGCTCGGCGCGCTCGAGCCCAGGCCCGACGAGCGCCTGCTCGAGGCGGGGCTGGGGGAGTGGGAGGGGCGGCTGCCCGACGAGCTCGGCCCCGACTACGCCGCGTGGCGCGCCGGCGCGCTGGTGCCGCCGGGCGGCGAGCGCGGGGAGCTCGTCGCAGCGCGCATCGCGGCGGTGCTCGACGATGCGGCCGCGCTGCAGGGCCCGGTGCTGGTGGTCACCCACGGCGGCGTGATCCGCGCGGCGCTCGACCGCCTCGTCGGGCTGCGCACGGCCAACCTCTCGCCGGTCGCGGCGGCGAGCCTCACGGTCGTGGAAGTCGAGCAGCGGCACGGTCGGCTGCGCCACTACAACCTCAGCGCCGCGATCGCCGCCTGATCGGGAATACTCACCCGGGGGCGCCAGTTGCCCTACTCTGTACATGCAAACGCATGAAACAGCGAGTGAGCGAGGACCCCATGCAGTTCGGCATCTTCACCGTCGGCGACGTCACCACCGACCCCACCAACGGCACCGCGCCCAGCGAGAACGAGCGCATTAAGTCGATCCTCGCCATCGCGCAGAAGGCCGAGGAGGTCGGGCTCGACGTCTTCGCGCTCGGCGAGCACCACAACCCGCCGTTCGTGCCGTCCTCGCCCACGACGATGCTCGGCTGGATCGCCGCGCGGACCGAGCGCCTGCAGCTCAGCACCGCCACGACGCTCATCACCACCAACGACCCGGTGAAGATCGCCGAGGACTATGCGATGCTGCAGCACGTCGCGGACGGGCGCGTCGACCTCACGCTCGGCCGCGGCAACACCGGCCCGGTCTACCCCTGGTTCGGCAAGGACATCCGCGAGGGCATCCCGCTGGCGCTCGAGAACTACGCGCTGCTGCGCCGCCTCTGGGACGAGGACTTCGTCGACTGGGAGGGCCGCTTCCGCACCCCGCTGCAGGGCTTCCAGTCCACGCCCCGCCCGCTCGACGGCGCCTCGCCCTTCGTCTGGCACGGCAGCATCCGCAGCCCCCAGATCGCCGAGCAGGCCGCCTTCTACGGCGACGGCTTCTTCGCCAACCACATCTTCTGGCCCGCCAGCCACACCGCGCAGATGGTGCGCCTGTACCGCCAGCGCTTCGAGCACTACGGTCACGGCGCCGCCGACCAGGCGATCGTCGGCCTCGGCGGCCAGGTGTTCATGGCCAAGAACTCGCAGGACGCGGTGCGCGCCTTCCGCCCCTACTTCGACAGCGCCCCCGTCTACGGCCACGGCCCCAGCATGGAGGACTTCACGAGCCAGACCCCGCTGACCGTCGGCAGCCCCCAGGAGGTCATCGACAAGACCCTCGGCTTCCGCGACTACGTCGGCGACTACCAGCGCCAGCTCTTCCTCATGGACCACGCCGGCCTGCCGCTCAAGACCGTGCTCGAGCAGCTCGACCTGCTCGGCGAGGAGGTCGTGCCCGTGCTGCGCGCCGAGTTCGCGAGGAACCGCCCGGCGCACATCCCCGAGGCGCCCACGCACGACTCCCTGGTCGCGACCGCCGGCCAGCGCGCCGAGGCCCGCGAGCGCGCGCGCGGCATCGCCGAAGCGGATGCGGAGCGCCACGCCGCCGCGCAGCCGAAGGCGGCGCAGGGCGCCAGCTTCAGCCGTCAGGCGCGCTGATGGCCGCCATCCGCCTGGCCGTGCTCTCCGGCGGCCTCAGCCAGCCCAGCTCGAGCCGGCTGCTCGCCGACCGGCTCGGCGACGCGACCGCCGCGGCGCTGCGCGACCGAGGTCACGACGTCGAGGTCACCACGATCGAGCTGCGCGACCTCGCCCGCGAGATCACCGACAACCTGCTCACCGGATTCCCGGCCCCGTCGCTCGACAAGGCGATCGCCGACGTCACCGGCGCGGACGGGCTCGTGGCGGTCACGCCCACCTTCAGCGCGAGCTTCAGCGGGCTCTTCAAGAGCTTCGTCGACGTGATCGAGCCCGAGCGCTTCGCCCGGCTGCCCGTGCTCATGGGCGCCACTGGCGGCTCGGCGCGGCACTCGCTCGTGCTCGAGCACGCGTTGCGCCCCCTCTTCGCTTACCTCAAGGCCGAGACCGCGCCCACCGGGGTCTACGCGGCCAGCGAGGACTGGGCGGCCGGCGGCGAGCGCGGCCTGCAGCACCGGGTCGACCGCGCCGGTGAGGAGTTCGCGGCGATCGTCGAGCGCAGCGCGGGCACCCGTCCCCAGTGGGACCCGTTCGCCCTCGACGCCGGCGAGCTGCTCGGCCCCGGCGGCGGGGCGGGGGGCAACGCCACCGCCGGCGCGCCCCCCGGCGGGCCCGGGGCGCCGGGGCCGGTCGTCACGCGCGCCGCACGCTCGTCACGACGTCGACCAGCGTCGGCGCGGCAGGCGTCTGCGCGAAGCCGAACCGCACCGGAGGGTCGAGCCGCGTCAGCGCGCCGAGGTCCTCGCCCTCGAAGGCGCCCGACGCCGCGGTGATGCTGCGCGCATCCGTCACGCCGTAGTACTCGCGCGCACCGCCCGCCGAACCCGCGGTGCCGGCGCCGGGCACCAGCAGGCGGGCGAGCGGATGCACGGCCGCCGCGAACCGCCAGGAGCGCGCCACCGGGCGCGGCACGCTCCGCAGCAGCACGCCGAGGGGGCTCACCCGCCCGACCTCGACGTCGAGGTGCAGCGAGGTGGAGCGCACCAGCAGCATGCGACCCTCGCCCCGGGCGCGCAGCGGCTCGACGAGCACCCGGTCGAAGTCGTAGAGCCCGGCGATGAGCTCGGCGACCTCCCGTGCCGGTGCGACCAGGATGCGCTCGCCGTCGGCGCGCTCGATCATCGCGTCCGCGAACGGTCCGAGCGGCGTGCGGCGCCACAGTCCCAGCACGATGCGGGTGCCCGAGCTCGTGCCGAGGCCGGCGATGCGGCCCTCGAAGGTCAGGGTCTCGGCTGCGCGGCGCATGCCGGCACGCTACCGGCGGGCGGCGTCCGCCCCCGCGTTCGCAGTCCCGGCGTTCAGCGTCGCGCGGTGCGCTCCGCGTGCGAGCGGTCGCGCACGGCCTCGATGTGCTCGCGCATGGCCGTGCCGGCCCGTTCGGCGTCGCCGGAGACGACCGCCTCGAGGATCGCGGCGTGCTCGCGGGCCGCATCCGTCGCATCCGTGATGCCGGAGTCGCCCATGAGGCGGAAGCGCTGCACGTGGCCGCCGAGCGCGCGGTAGGCCGCGAGCAGGTAGCCGTTGCCGCTGCCCTCGGCGAGCAGCTCGTGGAACCGCTCGTCCCAGCGCCAGTACGCCGCCATGGCCTCGCGGCCCTGGCCGGTCGGCACGCTGCCGAGCTCGCGGATCGTCTCGGCGAGCCCCTCGAGCACGGCCGGGTCGGCGACGGATGCGGTGCGCGCCGCGGCCAGCGGCTCGATGGCGAGCCGGGTCTCGATGAGGTCGTCGATCTGCTCGTCGCTCTGCAGCGGCGCCACCCGGTAGCCGCGCAGCGCGGCGCGCACGACGAGCCCGGTGGCCTCGAGCCGCGCGAGCGCCTCCCTCACCGGGGTCTGCGACACCTGGAGCTCGCGCGCGACGATGTCGATGCGCACCGGCTCGTCGGGGCCGTAGCCGCCGTCGACGATGCTCGCTCGCAGCGCGTCGTAGACGCTGTCGGAGAGGGCGGCGCGGCTGGGCAGCGCGCGGACGGCGGCGGTCGGGTTCATGGCTCACCATCCGGGATCGTGTTTCCTCTACGATCCCGAGCCGTCCGACACGTGTCAAGTCGCCGCGACGCGCCGTCCGGCTCCGCCAGGGACCGCCGCGCGCCCTGCTGCTACGCTGGGTGACGGTCGCCACGCGGCCGCACAACTGAACACTGTTCCCTGGAGCAGGCCGGCTCGAAGCTGGTCACCGGTGGTGGTCTACCGTCTCGAACGGTGCGCTTTCACTGTTGGCCAGAGCAGACACCCGGTGCGACCTCGTGCCGCGTCCCTTCCTGCCCGCTCCTGCTCCTCACTGCCGTCGCGCCACCGGGTGCGTCGGCATCTGAAGCCGCGCGCCCGCGCGCGGCAGCGAAGGAGAGAGACCTTGGAAGGTCCCGAGATCAAGTTCGCCGAAGCCGTGCTCGACAACGGCAAGTTCGGCAAGCGCACCGTCCGCTTCGAGACGGGCCGCCTCGCGCAGCAGGCCCAGGGCGCCGTCGCGGCGTACCTCGACGAGGAGACCATGCTCCTCAGCGCCACGAGCGCCAGCAAGCAGCCGAAGGACCACTTCGACTTCTTCCCCCTCACGGTCGACGTCGAGGAGCGCTCGTACGCCGCCGGCAAGATCCCCGGCTCGTTCTTCCGTCGTGAGGGCCGCCCCTCGACCGAGGCGATCCTCGTCTGCCGTCTGATCGACCGCCCCCTGCGCCCGTCGTTCGTCGACGGCCTGCGCAACGAGGTCCAGATCGTCATCACCGTCCTGAGCATCGCGCCGGACGAGTTCTACGACGCCCTCGCGATCAACGCCGCGAGCGCCTCGACCCAGATCTCGGGCCTGCCGTTCAGCGGCCCGATCGCCGGCGTGCGCCTCGCGCTCATCGGCGACCAGTGGGTCGTCTTCCCCAAGCACTCGCAGCTGGCCGAGGCCGTCTTCGACCTGACCGTCGCCGGTCGCGTCGTCAAGAACGCCGACGGCTCCGAGGACGTCGCCATCATGATGGTCGAGGCCGAGGCGACCGAGGGCGCCTGGGACCTCATCCAGGGCGGCGCCACCAAGCCCAACGAGGCCGTCGTGGCCCAGGGCCTCGAGGCCGCCAAGCCGTTCATCAAGCAGCTCGTCGAGGCGCAGGCCTCGATCGCCGCGCAGGCGGCCAAGGAGATCGCGGACTACCCGGTCTTCCTGCCCTACACCGACGAGGTCCTCGCGGCCGTCACCGAGCTGGCGCACGCCGAGCTCGTCGAGGTCTACCAGATCGCCGACAAGCAGCAGCGCCAGAGCGCCGACGACGCGCTCAAGACGCGCGTCAAGCAGGCCATCGCCGCCAAGGTCGAGGCCGGCGAGCTGCCCGAGGCCGCCAACGGCCAGGTCGGCGGGGCCTACAAGTCCGCCACCAAGAAGGTCGTCCGCGACCGCATCCTCACCGAGGGCATCCGGATGGACGGCCGCGGTCTCGCGGACATCCGCCCGCTCGACGCCGAGGTCCAGGTCATCCCGCGCGTGCACGGCTCCGCCGTGTTCCAGCGCGGCGAGACCCAGATCCTGGGCGTGACCACGCTGAACATGCTCAAGATGGAGCAGCAGATCGACTCGCTGGCCCCGGTCACGAAGAAGCGCTACCTGCACCACTACAACTTCCCGCCCTACTCGACCGGTGAGACCGGCCGCGTGGGCAGCCCGAAGCGCCGCGAGATCGGGCACGGCTTCCTGGCCGAGCGCGCCCTCGTGCCGGTGCTCCCGGCGCGCGAGGACTTCCCCTACGCGATCCGTCAGGTCTCCGAGGCACTGAGCTCCAACGGCTCGACCTCGATGGGCTCGGTCTGCGCCTCGACCCTGTCGCTGCTCAACGCCGGTGTGCCCCTCAAGGCCCCCGTCGCGGGCATCGCCATGGGCCTCGTCTCCGACGTCGTGGACGGCGAGACCCGCTACGCGGCGCTCACCGACATCCTCGGCGCCGAGGACGCGCTCGGCGACATGGACTTCAAGGTCGCCGGCACCAGCGAGTTCGTCACCGCGATCCAGCTCGACACCAAGCTCGACGGCATCCCGTCGTCGGTGCTCGACGGCGCGCTGAAGCAGGCCAAGGAGGCGCGCACCGCCATCCTCGACGTGCTCAACCAGGCGATCGACGCGCCCGACGAGATGGCGCCCACCGCGCCCCGCGTCATCAGCGTCCAGATCCCGGTCGACAAGATCGGCGAGCTGATCGGCCCGAAGGGCAAGACGATCAACCAGATCCAGGACGACACCGGCGCCGACATCTCGATCGAGGACGACGGCACCGTGTTCATCGGCGCGGTCGACGGCCCCTCGGCCGAGGCGGCCCGCGCGGCGGTCAACGCCATCGCGAACCCGCTGAACCCCGAGGTCGGCGAGCGCTTCCTGGGCACGGTCGTCAAGATCGCCGCCTTCGGTGCCTTCGTCTCGCTCAGCCCGGGCAAGGACGGCCTGCTGCACATCTCCGAGGTGCGCAAGCTCGCCGGCGGCAAGCGCGTCGAGAACGTCGACGACGTGCTCGTCGTGGGCCAGAAGGTCCAGGTCGAGATCACGAAGATCGACGACCGCGGCAAGCTCTCGCTCGCGCCGGTCATGGCCGAGGAGGCCTCGACCGAGGCTCCCGTCGAGGACTGACCCTCTGCAATTCGGATGCCCGTCCCGGTTCGCCGGGGCGGGCATCCGTCGTTCCGCCGCCCGATGGCATCATCGTGCCGTCGAGGCGGAGCCGCTCCCAGTCGCCGAGCATCGTCTCGTCGAGCATGCGGTGCGCGCCCAGTCTCGACGCGGCAGACTGCTCGGATGATCCGCCGCCACCCGCTGCTCGCCCTCTTCACGGCCGCCTACCTGGCGCTCGTGGGCTGGGTCACGCTCGGGCCGCAGCCGCTCGACGGCGAGGGTCAGGCGCTGCTCTGGCGTGCGCTGCGCGTCCTCGGACGGTACGAGCAGACCAGCTGGCTCGACTACGGCACGGTCGAGTTCGCCTCGAACGTGCTCATGTTCGTGCCGATCGGACTGCTCTTCCTGCTGCTGCTCGACCTGCGGCGGTGGTGGCTCGCGATCCTGCTCGGCGTCGCGCTCACCTGCGGCATCGAGTTCGCCCAGCAGTTCCTGCCGACCCGCGTCGCGGACCCGCGCGACCTGCTCTCGAACAGCATCGGAGCGACGATCGGCGTGGTCGTCGGCCTGATCTGGGGCGGCATCGGGCTGCTGCGCCATCGCGAGCCGGCGAGTCGTCCCTCCGTCCCGGCCCGGGGCTGACCGGGTTCAGAGCTCGGCGGCGACGGCGATGACGATCACCGCGAACGCCGCCGGCACGAGCAGCGACGCCGACAGCAGCAGGCGGATGCGGAGATCGCCGGGCCGCACCCTCCGGTGCACGATCACGGCACCGACCGCGATCCCGGCGACGACGATCGCGCCGGTGCGCTGCGGCTCGCCGTCCAGGCCGAGCCCGATCAGGAAGACCAGGCAGAGCGCGGCCAGCACGAGCGTCATCACGAGCCAGACGGTGCCCTTCGGGCGCTGCAGCGAGGGCTGACGGCGCACCGACGGGTCGTCGGAACCGGGCAGCGGGCCGCCCGGGTCCTCGGGATCGTCGTGTCCGCTCATCCGCTCATCCGCCCGTCAGATCATGCTTCGAGGTCGTCCTCGCCGGGCAGCCAGCTGTGCCCGGGCACGCCCCAGCGAGCCTTCTTGATCGCCTTCTCGGCGGTCTTGCGCAGGCCGGTCTCGAGGCGGTCGACGTAGAGCACGCCGTCGAGGTGGTCGTACTCGTGCTGGAAGATGCGGGCCAGCCAGCCCTCGGCCTCGATCTCGAACGGCCGTTGCTGCAGATCGACCGCGCGCAGGATCGCCTTCTGCGAGCGCAGCAGTTCGAAGCGCTCGCCGGGCACCGAGAGGCAGCCCTCGGCGTCCTCGTCCTCATCGGCCCAGCCGGTGGGGGCGGGGGAGATCCAGAGCTCGGGGTTGATCGCCTCGCCGCGCCACTCGGTGCCCTCCTCGTCGGTCCAGCCGAAGACGAAGAGGCGCTTGCCGACGCCCACCTGCGGGCCGGCGAGCCCGACGCCGGGGGCCGCGTCCATGGTCTCGAGCATGTCGCCGACGAGCTGCTCGAGCTCGGCGTCGAAGACGGTGACGGGCTCGGCGGGGGCGTGGAGCACGGGTTCGCCCGTGATTCGGATGGGGAGGACGGCCATGCCTCCAGGCTAGCCGCCGTGCAGGCCGGTACAGTCGTCGGGTGCCCATGGACCTGAGTCAGCTGAGCGAGCTGAGCGATCTCACCGAGCAGATCCAGATCGATCCGACCCAGGCGCTCGGCATCCCGATCGCCCTGCTCGGCGCGGTCTTCCTCTCCTTCGGCACCCAGTACCAGTCCCGGGGCGTCGGCAAGGTCGAGGAGACCTCCGGGCGCTCCTCGAAGAGCGGTCTCGACCTGCGGCACCTGCTCGCACTGCTCACCCGCCCCTCCTGGGTGGTCGGCACGCTGCTGCTCGGCCTGGCCATCGTGCTGCAGCTCACGAGCCTCAACCTCGCGCCGATCACCGTCGTGCAGCCGCTCGGCGCGGTCGCCCTCGTGATCACGGCGGTGCTCAACGCCCGCATCTCGAAGGTGAGGCTCGGCGGCGGAGCCATCCGCGCCATCGCGTTCTGCGTCGGCGGCGTGGCGCTCTTCGTCACGGTCGCCGCGCTCACGGCCGTCGACCCCCGGGTCACCGACGAGCACCTCATCACGATCCTCATCGTGCTCGCGGTCGTCGGCGTGCTGCTCGGCGGCGCCTGGCTCGTGCTGCGGCAGCGGGTGGCGGCGCTGTTCTACATCCTCGCGGCCGGCGTGCTCTACGGTTTCGTGGCCACGCTCGCGAAGGTCGTCATCGGCCGCATCACCCAGGGCGACTTCGAGTGGCTCACGGTGCTCTGCATCCTCGGCCTGCTGCTCGCTGCCGCGCTCGGCGGCTACTTCGTGCAGACGGCCTACTCGTCCGGCCCGCCGGACCTCGTCATCGCCGGCCTCACGGTGATCGATCCGATCGTCGCCGTGGTGATCGGCATCGTCGTGCTCGGCGAGGCCAGTCAGGCCCCGCCCCTCGCCGGCGTGCTCTTCGCGCTCGCCGGCGCCATCGCCATCTACGGCGTCTTCCAGCTCGCGAAGCACCACCCGCAGGTCGCGGGCGCCGAGGCCCGCGAGCCGTGACCCCCCTGACCGCCGGCCGCCGCACGGCGAGCCCGAACGACCGAGAAGGACGACCCACCCGGTGACCTCCGAGACCGAACGTCCGCTCAAGATCCTGATCGCAGCGGACACCTTCGCCCCCGACGTCAACGGCGCCGCCCGCTTCACCGCGGAGCTGGCGGCCGGCCTTGTACGGCGCGGCCACGACGTGCGCGTCATGGCGCCCGCCAACAAGCCCGGACCGGGCCTCCTCGACGAGGTGCACGCTGGTGCGCCGATGCGCGTGCACCGCATCTACTCGTGGCGCTGGTACCCGCACGACTGGCTGCGCTTCGCACTGCCCTGGCGCAGCCAGCAGAACGCCGCGAAGGTGCTCGACGAGTTCCAGCCGGACGTGGTGCACATCCAGTCGCACATCGTGATCGGCCGCGGCCTCGCCCGCCAGGCGGCGCAGCGCGGCATCCGCATCGTCGCGACGAACCACTTCATGCCCGAGAACATGCTCGAGCACACCCTGCTGCCCCACTTCCTGCGCGCGACCGCGGTGCGCATGGCGTGGGCGGATGCGGCCAAGACGTACCAGTACGTCGAGTCCATCACGACGCCCACCCGTCGCGCCGCGAACTTCCTCGAGGCGGCCACGGACGTCACCGACGTGCACGCCGTGAGCTGCGGCATCCGCGCCACCGACTACACGCCCGACTTCGCCGAGCGCACGGCCAACCGCATCCTCTTCGTGGGGCGCGTGACCGGCGAGAAGAACATCGACCAGCTGCTGCGGGCCGTCGCGGCTCTCGATCCCGAGCTCGACGCGCAGCTCGAGATCGTCGGCGGCGGCGACCAGCTCGAGAACCTCAAGCGCATGGCGAAGCAGCTCGGCATCGACGGCCGCACGGTCTTCACCGGCTACGTCACCGAGGAGCAGCTGAAGCAGTCCTACACGCGCGCGACGGTCTTCGCGATGCCCTCGACCGCCGAGCTGCAGTCGATCGCGACCATGGAGGCCATGGCGTCCGGGCTGCCGGTGGTCGCCGCCGACGCGATGGCGCTGCCGCACCTGGTGCACGACGGCGAGAACGGCTACCTGTTCCGACCGGGCGACGTGCAGGACCTCGCCGCACGCCTCACCGAGGTGCTCACGGCGGGGGAGCGCAAGCTCAACGCGCTCAAGCGCAACAGCCTCGCCTTCATCCAGCCGCACGACATCGACCGCACCCTCAGCATCTTCGAGTCGCTCTACCGCGGCCTGCCCGTCGAGGACCCGGTCACCGAGATCGAGCCGGTCGCCTCCGCCGAGGACTGAGCCGCGAGCGCACTCGCGGTACGCTCGGTCCGGCGGATGCGGTCCTCCTGGAACGCGCATCCGCTCGGGGCGGTAGCCAAGCTGGTCAAGGCAGCGTGCTCATAACACGACGATTCGCGGGTTCAAGTCCCGCCCGCCCCACCGTCGCCGGCGACCGCGCAGCGTTGTCGCAACCGTCACCCCGTCGTAACGCGCCCGAGACACGGGCTCCCTAGCGTCGAAGCAGCTCGGCACCGGTCCCCGGTCCCGCCGCCGCGACGAGAGGACCCCGATGAAGACGAGCGCCGTCGACCCGTTCATCGGCACCGAGCCCACCGAGCTGCCGCCGCAGACCGGCCTCGCGGCCACCTGGTGGTGGCCCAAGCCGCAGATCGGCAACACGCACCCCGGCGCCACCTACCCGCTCGGCATGGTCTCGGCCTGCGCCTACTCCGGCGCCTACCCGACCGGCTACGGGCGGCACTCGATCAGCACCGACGGCCGCCCGCCGGAGCTCTACGACCGGCAGCTCGCCTCCGGCTTCACCCACTTCCAGCAGTCCGGCACGGGCGCGATCCGCAAGTACTACAACTACTTCCGCGTGACGCCGATGCTCGAGCCGCTCGACGCGCTCGGCCGCACCTGGGACCTCGTCGAGGAAGAGGCGGAGCCCGGCTGGTACGCGGCGACGCTCGACTCCGGCATCCGCGCCGAGATCACGGTCGGCCCGAAGAGCGCGGTGCACCGCTACACCTTCCCCAAGCACCAGAACGCGCGCATCGTCATCGACCTCTCGCTCGGCGGCCTCGCGATCCCGCACTCCACGACGGTGCCGCTGCGCGCCCACCTCGAGACCCTCGGCCCCGGCGTCGCGCAGGGCGAGATCGTCGTCGAGGGCGCACCGCTCGCCGTGCACATCGAGACCGACGCCGAGCAGTGGCGCCAGATGCTCTGGTACGACCGGCGGCTCATGCCCGGCGGCACCCGGCTCGACTTCGACTCCATCCGCCCGACCACGCTGCGACCCTTCGGACTCATGTGGGCCGGGCCCTCGAGCGCCGGGCAGACCATCGAGATCAAGTTCGGCTTCTCGCTGCGCGGCGTCGACCAGGCCCGCAGGAACCTCGAGCAGGACACCCAGGGCGGTCAGGACGGCTTCGACCGCCGCCGCGAGCGCACGGCGAAGGTGTGGCGCGAGCACCTCGAGGCGATCGAGATCAGCACGCCCTCCCAGGAGCGGCAGGCGGTCTTCTCGACGGCGCTGTACCACTCGTTCATCAAGCCCTGCCTCGCGCTCGACGAGAGCCCGTTCTGGCCGTCGAACGGGCCGTTCGTCTTCGACATCAGCACGATGTGGGACATCTACCGCACGCAGCTTCCGCTCATCACGACCCTGCACCCCGAGAAGGCGGTGGAGCTCGCCAACGCGCTGCTGACGATCTGCGAGCAGGAGGGCAACTTCCCGATCGGCTACCGCATGACGCGCGGCAGCGACGCCTTCTCCCGGCAGGCGAGCGCGCTCGCGCACACCTTCCTCGCCGACCTCTGCCAGCTCGGCCTGCCCGGCATCGACTGGGAGTGGGCGCTCGTGCACCTGCACAACGACCTGCGGCGCACCTACGGCGAGGAGTTCCTGCAGTTCGGGTCCGTGCATCCGATCACCCACACCCTCGATCTCGCCTTCGGCTACTGGTGCACGAGCAAGGTCGCCGCCGTGGTGGGCGACCGTCAGCTGCTCGAGGACTTCGCGCCGCTGGCCGAGCAGTGGCGCAACGCCTACGACCCCGAGACCGGGCTGCTGCTCGACTCGACGTACTACGAGGGCACGAAGTGGAACTACTCCTTCCGCCTGCAGCACGACATGGCCGGGCGCATCGAGGCCGCGGGCGGCGCGGAGCGCTTCCTCGCGCTGCTCGACCGCTTCTTCGGCTTCGGCGCCGAGCCGGTCGTGCAGTCGGGGGTGCGCCCGAGCGCCGACGAGGTGAGGACCGGCTTCGCGCTCGGCCGCTTCGAGGGTCTCAACAACGAGCCCGACATGGAGGCTCCCTGGGCGTACCACTACCTCGGCAGGCCCGACCGCACGGCCGAGATCGTGCACGATGTGATCCACCAGCAGTTCGGCACGGGCCGCGGCGGGCTGCCCGGCAACGACGACTCCGGGGGCCTCAGCTCCTGGTACGTCTGGGCCACCCTCGGGCTGTTCCCCGTGGCCGGCCAGGCGCTCTTCCTGGTGAACGCGCCGGCGGTCGCCGAGTCGACCATCCGCGTCGGCGAGGCCTCGCTGCGCATCGAGACGACCGGCTTCGTCGAGCCGTACGCCGGTGGGCCCGCCCAGTACGTGCGGTCCGCCACCTTCAACGGGCAGCCGCTCGAGCAGAGCTGGCTGCGCGCCGCCGAGGTGCACCGCGGCGGCCGCCTGCACCTCGAGCTCGGTGCGGAACCGAGCGGATGGGGCACCGCCCAGCCGCCGCCCTCCCATCCGTCCGCCGCCGTCTGAACCACCGCACGACCGACGGGCCGCACCCGCGGCCCCGCTGAAAGGAACGCCCGTGAACGACGCTCCCGACCACCGCCTCGTCATCGTCGTGCGCGCGGATCCCGTGATCTGCGGCCACTCCGTCGAAGCGCGCAACCTCGCCGAGACCGCCCTGCAGCGCGGCTTCGACGAGGTGCGCATCGTCACCTGGCCCATCGAACGGCTGCAGGAGGCGGGTCTGCCGCTCAAGCCGCTCGAGCACGTGCTGCCGTACAGCGAGGGCATCCACGTCGAGCGCCCGGCGCCGGTGGGCGACTACAAGGTGCCCGACGGCCGCTACGTGGCCGGGATCACCGGTCGCCTGGTCGAGCTCTTCACCGACGGCGTGCCGACGGTCTGCCTCTCGCTCTACCTCAGCCCGCACATGATCGCGGTGACGGATGCGCTGGCCGCGGCCCGCATGACCGGCCTGCCGGTGAACGTCACCACGATCGCCGAGGCGGTCGGATCGGACGTGACGAACGTCGTGCGCTCGTGCGTGGAGCGGGGCGAGTTCGGCGCCGCCGCGCACCTGCTCGGCGCCTACCTCTCCCAGGATCATGCCGTGGCGGTCTCGGAGTACACCCGCGACCTCATCGTGGAGGAGGCCGAGCGGCTCGACCTGCTGCGCGGCACGGACTTCGCCGGCCGTCTGCGCGCGAAGGTCGCCATCTCCTACCCGGCGATCGACACGAGCCAGTACCTCGACCTCGACGACGGCGAGATCGGCGCCCGCCTCGCCGAGCGCGGGCTCGAGCGCGAGGGCTACATCCTCTACCTGTCACGGCTCGCCCGGGCCAAGGGCGTCGACGACCTCATCGAGGGCTTCGAGCGCAGCAGCGCGGCGGCGACGCACACGCTCGTGATCGCCGGGCGCGGTCCGGAGGCGCAGGAGCTGCGGGAGCAGGCGGCGGCGTCGCCGGTCGCGGCGCGCATCCGGTTCCTCGACGACGTCGGCGACGGCGAGAAGCCCTTCCTCATGGCCGGCAGCGCCGCCTACGCGCTGCCGACCAAGCCGCGCCCGGAGTTCGTCGAGACCTTCGGCATCGCACTCGCCGAGTCGATGCTGGCCGGAGGGGGACCGGTCATCACCACGGTGACCGGCGGGGTCGGGGAGGCGGTCGGCGACGCGGCGTTCATCGTGCCCGTCGACGATCCCGACGCGATCGCGGCCGCGATCGACGGGGCCGTCGCACTGCCGTCCGAGGAGCGCGCCCGCTGGCGCCACCGGGCCCGGGAGCACGCGCTGCAGTTCGACCGCGGGGCCGTCTTCGACCGCCTGTTCGCGGCCATTCCCGCGGACCGCCGACCCGTCGTGCCGGTCGGTTGAGGGAGATCCCGAGAGGTCGCTCGACGTTCTAGCGATTCGGCGCTACGGTGTCGGCATGGCCCCCAGCGCGGGGGTCCTGCTCCATCGGGGAACGGAGGCGGCACCATGACCACCATCGCAGCAGCGCCCATCCTCTGGCGGGCGGTCGACCCGTCCGTGTCGGTCGGCACGCGGGACGGCAGCTACGCCGGCTTCGTCGATCATCGCGGCCATCGCTTCGTCGCCACGGACCAGGTCGGCTCGGTCATCGGCACCTTCGAGAGCGAACGCGACGCCCAGGCCAGCCTGGAGCCCGAGGCGGTCGAGCGTGCGCTCGAACGCCGGGCCGCTCGCGAGAAGCTGCTCGCCGCGGTCACGGCCCTGGCTGCCGTCGCCACCGCGGCGCTCGCGATCGTCGGCATGCTCACGCTGCTCTCCTGAGCGCGCCCGTCGGCCCGCGTCGGCGGCTGACGGCAGACTGAGGGCATGCACGTGCTCCTCGACGGTCCTGCCGCCTCGCCGCGGTTGACCCGGCTCGACGAGCACGGCGCACCGGCCTCGTCGCCCGAGGCGGTCGAACCGCAGCATCTGGCCGAGCGGATGCGCGTCGTCGAGGCGGCCGAGAGCCCGCGCTGGGTCTGGGACGACACCGCGCTGCGCTATCCGGCCCTCCTGGCCGCGGGCGTGCGCCTGCGGCGCTGCCACGACCTGCGGCTGAGCCGCGCGATCCTGCGGCGCTCGGCCCGCACGGCGGACTCCCCGCTCGCTGCGGCGCCGCCCGACGGCTGGGACCGCGAGCCCCTGCCGCCCGCCGCACCTGATGCGGAGGAGGCGCTCTTCGATCTCGGCGCCGACGCGCTCGGGGAGCTGCCGGCCGACGCGCTCGAGGAGTTCGCCCGGCAGCGGGCGGCGCTCGCGGCCTCGTCGGCACCGGGCGCGCTCGGCACGCTGCTCGCGCTCGAGTCCGCCGGCGCCCTCATCGCGGTGGAGCTGCGCCGCGCCGGGCTGCCGTGGGACCGCGCCCGGCACGAGGCGGTGCTCGAGGGCGTGCTCGGCCCACGACCCGCGGCCGGACGCCGACCGCGCGAGCTCGAGCGCATCCTCGACGAGCTGCGCGCCATCACCGGCGTGCGGGCGCTCAACCCGGATTCGCCGACCGTGCTCGTCGCGCAGCTGCGCGGTATCGGCATCGCCGTGACCTCGACGAACCAGTGGGAGCTGCAGGAGATCGAGCACCCGGCGATCGCGCCGCTGCTCGAGTACAAGAAGCGCGCCCGGCTGATGACCGCGAACGGCTGGAACTGGCTCGACGCGTGGGTGCGCGGCGGGCGGTTCCGACCGGATTACGTACCCGGCGGCGTCGTCACCGGACGCTGGGCGACGAACGGAGGGGGAGCGCTGCAGCTGCCGGCGCAGCTCCGCAAGGCGGCGCGGGCCGACCCCGGCTGGCGTCTCGTCGTCGCCGACGCGGCGCAGCTCGAGCCCCGCATCCTCGCCGCGCTCGCCGGCGATCTCGCGATGCGCGAGGCCGGTCGCGGTCGCGATCTCTACCAGGGCATGGTGGACCGCGGCGTCGTCGATCGCCGCGAGCACGCCAAGCTCGGCATGCTCGGCGCCATGTACGGCGGCACGACCGGCGAGAGCGCGCGCCTGCTGCCCCAGCTCGCTCGCGCCTACCCGCGCGCGCTCGCCCTGGTCGAGCACGCCGCGCGCGAGGGTGAGCAAGGGCGCGTCGTCTCGACGCTGCTCGGCCGCAGCTCGCCCCGGCCGTCGCCCGACTGGCGGGCGCTGCAGGCGCGATCCGCCGAACCGGATGCGGGCGACGGCGAGCGGCGGCGGGCGCGCACCGAGGCCCGCTCCTGGGGCCGCTTCACCCGCAACTTCGTCGTGCAGGGCACCGCCGCGGAGTGGGCCCTCGCCTGGATGGCCGCGGTCCGTCGCGGACTCGAGCAGCTGCCGCCCGCCGTGACGACGGGCGCAGCACCGGACGCCTTCGCGCAGCAGGCGCACCTGGTCTACTTCCTGCACGACGAGGTGATCGTGCACGCGCCCGAGGAGCAGGCGGAGCGCGTCACCGAGATCGTGCGGGAGGGCGCGCTCGAGGCCGGTCGCCTGCTCTTCCCGGGCGATCCGCTCGACGTGCCGGTGACCGCTGCGATCGTCGAGGACTACGGGCAGGCGAAGTAGGGCGTCAGTCGCCGCGCTGCGGACGCCCGCGGCGGGGCTCGGCGGCCAGCGGCACCTCGAGCTGCGCGGACCCGCTCCGCAGCGACCGGATCGTCTCCGTGAGCCATCCCGCCTCGGCGGCTCCGAGGCGGGCGGCGCGGTCGCCGGCCAGGGAGCGCCGCCACTGCGCCTGCGCCAGGCCATCGTCGTCTGCGGGCGCGAGCTCGGCGGGCGCGTCGTCGCTGCGCACGGTCGCGAGCGCCTGCGCGCGGGCCTGCGCGTACTCGAGCGCGAGCTCGCCATCGATGCTCGCGAGCAGCGCGAGCACCGTCCCCGAGTCGGGGTCGTCGCCGCTGCGCACCCACGCGTCGAGCGCGTCGCGGCCGGCCATGCTGAGGGCTACTCGGCGACGACCCGCGGCGTCCTCGCCGGCGTCGACCACGAACCCGTCCCGTGCGAGCCGCTCGAGGGTCGCGGAGACCTGCCCGCTGTTGAGCGGGCGGTCGGTGCGCCGCTCGAACTCGCGTGCGAGCTGCTGTCCGTAGCCGTCGCCGAGCAGCAGCAGGGCGAGCACGCCGAAGCGGACCTGCATGGCGCTCCTCGTCTGCTCGGCGGTTCCCGACCATTCTGCCCGCAGGCGGCTCCCTTGTCCTCCCAGGGTCGCTGGGTCATAATGCCCGTGGGCCCCGGCCCGCACAATCGAACACGCAGTCCGCGCATCCGCGCCAGGTCGATGGGGAAGTCGCACCTGATGATCGGAGGAACCGTGGCTGCAACACACGCCCGCGGAGTGCTGTTCGTGCACTCCGCACCGCGCGCGCTCTGCCCCCACATCGAATGGGCCGCAGGGGGCGCTCTCGACCGTGCCGTCAACTTCGGCTGGGCCGACCAGCCCGTGCTCGACGGCGCTCAGCGCACCGAGTACTACTGGGAGGGCCCGGCGGACGCGGGCGCGAGGCTCGCCTCCGCGCTGCGCGGTTGGGAGGACCTGCGCTACGAGGTCACCCAGGACCCCGCTCCCGGGCTCGACGGCGCGCGCTGGATGCACACGCCGGAGCTCGGCATCTTCCACGCCCAGGCGGATGCGCACGGCAACCTCGTCGTACCGGAGGACCGCATCCGCTCGGCCATGGTCACGGCCGGCTCGGACGCCTTCGAGCTGCACCGCGAGCTGCGGCTCGCGCTCGGCCAGGCCTGGGACGACGATCTCGAGCCGTTCCGGCACGCGAGCGACGACCATCCGGTGGTCTGGCTGCACAAGGTCGGTTGACCGGACCGCCTCCGGCGATCTCCGAGCGCACGACGAAGGGCTCCGCGCGATGCGCGGAGCCCTTTGTCGTGCCGGCCTCGGATCAGGCGGACTGGAACGCGATGACGGCGTTGTGGCCGCCGAAGCCGAACGAGTTGCTGATGGCGAGCAGGTCGCCCTCCGGCAGCTTGCGCGGCTCGGTCACGATGTCGAGCGTGACCTCGGGGTCCTGGTTCTCGAGGTTGATCGTCGGCGGGATCACGCGCTCCTGGAGCGCCTTGACCGTGAAGATCGCCTCGATCGCGCCGGCGCCGCCGAGCAGGTGACCGGTCGACGACTTGGTGGCGGTGACGGGGATCGAGTCGAGGTGGTCGCCGAAGATGCGGCGCAGCGCCTTGACCTCGGCGACGTCGCCCACCGGCGTGCTCGTCGCATGGGCGTTGACGTGCGCGACGTCGCTCAGCGCGAAGCCCGCGTTCTCGACCGCCGCGCGCATCGCGCGAGCGGCCGCGGAGCCCTCCGGGTCGGGCGCGGTGATGTGGTACGCGTCGCTCGTGACGGCGCCTCCGACGAGGTAGGCGTAGATCTTCGCGCCACGGGCCTTGGCGTGCTCCTCGGTCTCGAGCACGATGGCGGCTGCGCCCTCGCCGAGCACGAAGCCGTCGCGGTCCGAGTCGTAGGGGCGCGAGGCCGCGGCCGGGTCGTCGTTGCGCTTGGAGAGCGCCTGCATCGCGGCGAAGGACGCCATGGGCAGCGGATGGACGGCGGCCTCGGAGCCGCCGGCGATCACGATGTCGGCGAGGCCGCTCGTGAGGTGCTCGTAGGCGTTGGCGATGGACTCGGTGCTCGAGGCGCAGGCGGAGACCACGGTGCGGGCGAAGGCGCGCGCGCCGAGGTTCATCTCGATGGCCGCAGCGGGGCCGTTCGGCATGAGCATCGGCACGGTCATGGGCAGCACGCGGCGCGGGCCCTTCTCGCGCAGGGTGTCCCAGGCGTCGAGCAGCGTCCAGACGCCGCCGATGCCGGTCGCCCAGTCGACGCCGAGGCGCTCGGGAACGACCTCGGGGCTGCCGGCGTCGGCGAAGGCCTCGCGGGCGGCGATGAGTGCGAACTGGCTCGACGGGTCGAGGCGCTTGATCTCCTGGCGCTCCAGGAAGTCGCTCGTGGGAGCGGGCACGGTGGCGGCGAAGGTCACCGGGATCTGGTACTTCTCGACCCACTCGTACTCGAGCGAGCGGGCGCCGGACTCGCCGTTCAGCACGGCGTTCCAGGAGTCGGTGGCGTTGGTGCCGAGCGGGGAGAAGGCTCCCAGTCCGGTCACGACGATCTTGGTCATCTGACGTTCCTCAGTTGGTCACGGGGGAGGACGGGCACGGTCGTCGAGCGGATCGACCCGGTCGGGCCGATCCGCTCGAACACTCAGGACTGAGCGTTGACGATGAAGGTGACCGCGTCGCCGACGGTCACGAGGTTCTTGACCTCTTCGTCCGGGATCTTCACGTCGAACTTCTCCTCGGCGTTGACCACGATGGTCATCATCGAGATGGAGTCGATGTCGAGGTCGTCGGTGAACGACTTGTCCAGCTCGACCGTGTCGGTCGCGATGCCGGTCTCATCGTTGATGAGCTCGGCGAGGCCGGCCAGGACTTCTTCGGTGGACAGTGCCATTGTTGTTCTCCTTGAGGGTGTCGTGTGACCGTCGGCCATTCTATGACCGACGGAGGGGATGTCAGGGGAGGCGCACGACCTGCGCGCCGTAGACCAGACCGGCGCCGAAGCCGATCTGCAGCGCGAGGCCGCCGCTCAGCTCGGGGTTCTCCTTGAGCAGGCGGTGCGTCGCGAGCGGCACGGACGCCGCCGAGGTGTTGCCGGTGGTGGCGATGTCGCGGGCGATCACGACGCTCTCGGGCAGGCCGAGCTGCTTCGCGAACTCGTCGATGATGCGCATGTTGGCCTGGTGCGGGATGAACGCGTCGAGCTGGTCGGGGCTGATCCCAGCGGCCTCGACGGCCTGCTTCGCGACCTTCGCCATCTCCCAGACGGCCCAGCGGAAGACCGTCTGCCCATCCTGCTCGAGGGTGGGCCACTCGACGGAGCCCGCGCCGTCGCGGTACTCCGCGAAGGTGCTCGTCATGCGGATCGTGCTCCACTTCGAGCCGTCCGAGCCCCAGATCGTCGGCGCGATGCCGGGCTCGTCGGACGGGCCGACGATCGCCGCGCCCGCGCCGTCGGCGAGCAGGAACGAGATCGTGCGGTCGGTCGGCTTGGCGTAGTCGCTCATCTTCTCGGCGCCGACGACGAGCACGTACTCGGCGAGTCCCGAGCGGATGAGCGCGTCGGCCTGGGCGATGCCGTACGCGTACCCGGCGCATGCGGCCGAGATGTCGTAGGCCGGCGCCGGCGTCGCGCCGATCCGGTCGGCCAGCAGCGCGGCGAGCGACGGGGTGGGCACGGCGTTGCTGATCGTCGAGACGAGCACGGCGCCGAGCTGCGAGGCCTCGATGCCGGCGGCCTCGAGGGCCTCGCGCGCGGCGGCCTCGGCCAGGTCCACGGCCTGCACGTCCGCGCCGGCGCGGCGGCGCTCCACGACGCCGGTGCGCTGGCGGATCCACTCGTCCGAGCTGTCGATCGGCTCGATGATGTCGAAGTTGGAGACGACGTTCTCGCCGCGGGCGGCGCCGAGGCCGAGGATGCGGGTGTGCGCGGGGCCGGTGGCCTGGCGCAGGACGGGCTTGCTCATGCTGGTGTTCCTCTCGTGCCGGCGCTCAGGCGCTCAGCAGCAGCTGACGGGCGGCGTCGAGGTCGTCCGGGGTCTTGACGGCCACGGTGGGCACGCCCTTGAGGCCTCGCTTGGCGAGCCCGGTGAGGGCGCCCGCCGGGCTCAGCTCGATGATGCCGGTGACGCCCGCCTCGGCGAACGCCGCCATGTCGAGGTCCCAGCGCACGGGGGAGGAGACCTGCCCGACGAGCAGGTCGATGAACGCGGCGCCGGAGTCGACGCGCGAGCCGTCCTTGTTCGTCCAGAGCGGCAGCGTCGGGTCGCTCACGGCGAGGCCGCCGGCCACCGAGCGGAGGTGGTCCACGGCGGGGGCCATGAAGCGCGTGTGGAAGGCGCCAGCCACCTGCAGCGGGACGACGCGGGACTTCTTGGGCGGCAGCTCGCCGAGCGACTGCAGCGCGCCGAGCTCGCCGGCGACGACGATCTGGCCGCCGCCGTTGTAGTTGGCGGGCTCGAGCTCCAGCTCGGCGAGCAGCGCCTCGAGCTCGGCCTCGTCGGCGCCGAGCACCGCGCTCATGCCGGTCTCGACCTGCGCGGCGGCCGCGGCCATCGCGCGGCCGCGCTCGCCCACCAGGGTCATGGCGTCGCGCTCCGCGAGCACGCCGGCCCCGAAGGCCGCGGTGATCTCGCCCACCGAGTGGCCGGCGATGCCGCCGACGCGCTCGCGCAGGTCGTCGCCGAGCAGTGCGCCGAGGCTGAGGATGCCGGCCGCCACGATGAGCGGCTGGGCGACGGCGGTGTCGCGGATCGTGTCGGCGTCCGAGACGGTGCCGTGCTGCACGAGGTCGACGCCGGCGGCCTCCGAGAGCGCGCCGAGGCGGTCGCGGAGGGCGGCGTCCGCGAGCCACGGCTCGAGGAATCCGGGGGTCTGGGAGCCCTGGCCGGGGCAGACGATGATGATCACCGTCCTATCCTGCCGCCTCGGCGGCCGGAGGCCGGGACATCCGCCACGAAGATTCCGCCCGATCGTTGGCGGATGCCTACAGCGTCGTCAGCCGATGGCCGCAGCGGATGCACCGCTCAGCGGCGCTTGCGATCCTCGGGCTCGGCGATGGCGCCGAGGATGAGCGCGGCCTGGAGGATGAGCGCCTCCCGGGAGCCGGTCGCGTCCCATCCGATCACCTCGGTGATGCGCTTGAGGCGGTAGCGCACGGTGTTCGGATGCACGAAGAGCTCGCGCGCCGTCGCCTCGAGGCTGCGGCCGCTGTCGAGGTAGCAGCGCAGCGTGTTGAGCAGTTCGGTCGAGTGGTCCTGCAGCGGCCGGTAGATCCGCCCGATGAGCGTGGCTCGGGCGAGCGGGTCGCCGGCGAGCGCGCGCTCGGGCAGCAGGTCGTCGGCCAGCGCCGGGCGCCCGACCCTGCGCCACGACTTCGCCACGGCGAAGCCGGCGAGCGCGGCCTTGGCGCTCTTCGCCGCGTCGACGATGCTCGGCACGGGGTGGCCGAGCACGAGGTGCCCCTCGCCGAAGGCCGGCTCGAGGGCGCGCGCGATGTCGAGGAAGGCCACGGGCTCGCCGACGGGCGCCTCGCCCTCCGCCGGTTCCGCCGTCGGGTCCTCGGCACGGCCGATGACGACGACGAGCCGGCTGCCCTGCACGCCGATGAGCACGTCCGCTCGCTGGTGCCGTGCGGCCCGGCGCAGCTGGTCGACGTCGAGCATGGCGGGGGAGGTGCCCACGAGCACCGAGACCTCGCCGTGCCCGTGCCAGCCGAGCGCCGCGATGCGGCTGGGCAGCTCGTCGTCGTACTCGCCCGCGAGGATCGAGTCGACCACGAGCGCCTCGAGGCGCGCGTCCCACAGCCCGCGTGCCTCGGCGGCGCGCGCGTAGACGTCCGCGGCGGCGAAGGCGATCTCGCGCGAGTAGAGCAGGATCGCCTCGCGCAGCGCCTCGTCGCGGTCCTTGACCCGCTCCTCGACGACCTCCACGACGACGCGGATGAGCTGCAGTGTCTGCTGCAGGCTCACCGAGCGCAGCAGCTCGCGCGGTGCGGCCCCGAAGACGTCCGAGGCGATCCACGGGGTCGAGGACGGGTCCTCGAACCAGCGGGTGAACGACGCGATGCCCGCCTGGGCGACCAGGCCGACGGCCGAGCGCCGCCCCGGCGGCATCTCGCCGTACCAGGGCAGCGTCTCGTCGAGGCGCTGCAGGGTCCTGGTGGAGAGCTCGCCCGACAGCGTCCGCAGCCAGGCGAGCGTGCGCTCCTTGTCCGGAGCCGCCACCCGGACCGCCTAGCTCTCGCCGCCGGCGCTGCCGGTGGTGCCGGCGTTCACGTCGTGCAGGCGGTAGCGGTCGATGGCCTGCTGCAGCACGGCGCGGTCGACCTTGCCCTGAGCGGCCAGCGACTGCAGCGTGCGCACGACGATCGACTGGGTGTCGATCTTGAAGTGACGGCGCGCGGCCTGGCGGGTGTCCGAGAAGCCGAAGCCGTCGGCGCCCAGCGTGGCGAAGTCGTTCGGCACGAACTGGCGGATCTGGTCCTGCACGGCGTGCATGAAGTCGCTCACGGCGACGACGGGACCCTCGGCGCCCTGGAGCTTCTGCGTCAGGTACGGCACCTGCGGCTCGGCGCCCGGGTTGAGGAAGTTGTGCTCCTCGGCCCGCAGACCGTCGCGGCGCAGCTCGCTCCAGGAGGTGACCGACCAGACATCGGCCGATACGCCCCACTCCTCGGCGAGGAGGCGCTGGGCCTCGAGCGCCCACGGCACCGACACGCCCGAGGCGAAGACCTGCGCCTTGATGCCGCCCTCGTAGCCGTCGCGCAGCTTGTAGATGCCCTTGACCAGGCCGTCGACGTCGAGCCCCTCGGGCTCGGCCGGCTGCACCAGCGGCTCGTTGTAGACCGTCAGGTAGTACATGACGTTCGGGTCCTCGTGAGCGCCGCCGTACATCCGCTCGAGGCCCGCCTTCAGCAGGTGGGCGATCTCGTAGCCGTAGGCCGGGTCGTAGCTCAGCACCGCGGAGTTCGTCGCCGCGAGCAGCAGCGAGTGGCCGTCGGCGTGCTGCAGGCCCTCGCCGGTCAGCGTGGTGCGGCCGGCGGTGGCGCCGATGATGAAGCCGCGCGCCATCTGGTCGCCCGCGGCCCAGATCGCGTCGCCGGTGCGCTGGAAGCCGAACATCGAGTAGAAGACGTAGACCGGGATGAGCGGCTCCGCCTGCGTGGCGTAGCTGGTGCCGATCGCGGTGAACGCCGCGAAGGCGCCCGCCTCGTTGATGCCGACGTGCACGATCTGGCCCTGCGGGCTCTCCTTGTAGGCCAGGAGCAGCTCGCGGTCGACCGAGGTGTAGGTCTGACCCTTCGGGTTGTAGATCTTCGCCGTCGGGAAGTACGAGTCCATGCCGAAGGTGCGCGCCTCGTCCGGGATGATCGGCACGATGCGGTGACCGAAGTCCTTCGAGCGGAACAGGTCCTTGAGGATGCGGGCGAACGCCATGGTGGTGGCGATCTCCTGCGTGCCGGAGCCCTTCTTGGCGCTCTTGTACGCGTCGTCCTCGGGCAGCGACAGCTGGGTGTACTTCGAGCGGCGCTCGGGCACGTAGCCGCCGAGCGCGCGACGGCGCTCGTGCAGGTACTGGATCGCCTCGTCCTGCTCGCCCGGGTTGTAGTACGGCGGCAGGTAGGGGTTCTCCTCGAGCTGCGCGTCGGTGACGGGGATGTCCATCGAGTCGCGGAACGTCTTGAGGTTGTCCAGCGTCATCTTCTTCATCTGGTGGGTCGCGTTGCGGCCCTCGAAGGCCGGACCCAGGCCGTAGCCCTTGATGGTGTGGGCGAGGATGACGGTGGGCTGGCCCTTGTGCTCGGTCGCGGCCTTGAAGGCGGCGTAGACCTTGCGGTAGTCGTGGCCGCCGCGCTTGAGGTTCCAGACCTGCTCGTCCGAGTAGTCCTTCACGAGCTCGAGCGCGCGCGGGTCGCGGCCGAAGAAGTTCTCGCGCACGTAGGCGCCGCTCTCGGCCTTGTAGGTCTGGAAGTCGCCGTCCGGGACGGTGTTCATCAGGTTGCGCAGCGCGCCGTCGGTGTCGCGGGCGAGCAGGTCGTCCCACTCGCGGCCCCAGACGACCTTGATGACGTTCCAGCCGGCGCCGCGGAAGAAGCTCTCGAGCTCCTGGATGATCTTGCCGTTGCCGCGCACCGGGCCGTCGAGGCGCTGCAGGTTGCAGTTGATGACGAAGTTGAGGTTGTCGAGCCCCTCGTTCGCCGCCACCTGCAGCTGACCGCGGCTCTCGACCTCGTCCATCTCGCCGTCGCCGAGGAACGCCCAGACCTGCTGGTCGGAGGCGTCCTTGATGCCGCGGTTGGTGAGGTACTTGTTGAGCGACGCCTGGTAGATCGCGTTGATCGGCCCGAGGCCCATCGACACGGTCGGGAACTGCCAGAAGTCCGGCATGAGGCGCGGGTGCGGGTACGAGGAGACGCCGCCGGTGTGGTGCGACTTCTCCTGGCGGAACCCGTCGAGCTGGTCCGTGGAGAGCCGGCCCTCGAGGAACGCGCGGGCGTACATGCCGGGGGAGGCGTGACCCTGGTAGAAGATCTGGTCGCCGCCGCCGGCGTGGTCCGCACCGCGGAAGAAGTGGTTGTGGCCGATCTCGTAGAGGGCGGCGCTCGACGCGTACGTCGAGATGTGGCCGCCGACGCCGATGCCGGGGCGCTGCGCGCGGTGCACGGTGACCGCGGCGTTCCAGCGGATCCAGCGGCGGTAGCGGCGCTCGATCTCCTCGTCGCCGGGGAACTCCGGCTCGTTCTCGGGCGCGATGGTGTTGACGTAGTCCGTCGTCGGCACCATCGGCACGCCCAGGTGCAGCTCGCGCGAGCGGCCGAGCAGGCTGAGGAGGATCTCGCGGGCGCGTCCTCGGCCGTGCGTCTCGACGAGCCCGTCGAGGGACTCGCGCCATTCGGCGGTCTCCTCCGGGTCCACGTCCACGTAGCCTGCCGAGTACGGATCCTGATCGTTGACCGTCACCCTTGACCTCTTCTTGTTCGTAGGGGCATACCGACCCAGCAGTATCCGCAGTCGGATCACGACGCGACGCTGGGGAGTCCTCCCACTCTAGGACCAGACGGATGAGCGAGCGCTCCACGCGGGCGCCTCGCGGGTCGCGCTTGGCAGCTCGCGCGCACGGGCGTAGCATGGCCGATCGCGCCTGCCCGGGGCCCACCCGGCCCCTCGGAGCAGCCGGAAGGATGGAACCCGCATCATGGCCCTGGAGAACGACACCCTCGCTCCCGACTTCGATCTGCCGAACCAGTTCGGTGAGCACGTGCGTCTCAGCGACTACCGCGGCGTCAAGCCCGTCGTGCTCGTGTTCTTCCCGCTTGCCTTCTCGAGCACCTGCACGAGCGAGCTCTGCGAGCTGCGCGACAACCTCTCCCTCTTCCAGGACGGTGGCGTCGAGCTGCTCGGCATCTCGGTCGACTCGAAGGCGACGCTGCGCGCCTTCGCCGACGACGAGGGCTACGACTTCACCCTGCTGGCGGACTTCTGGCCGCACGGCGACGTCTCCAAGGAGTACGGCGTCTTCCTCGAGCACAAGGGCTTCGCCACCCGCGCGACCTTCGTGATCGACGTGAACGGCATCATCCGCGCCAGCTTCATCACGGCGCCCGGCGAGGCACGCCCGATGGCGGCCTACCGCGAGGCGCTCAAGGACGTGCTGCCCGTCTCCGCCTGATCCCGCCGACCCGCTACGATCGCGGGTGGCCGGGGCGCTTAGCTCAGTTGGTTAGAGCACCTCGTTTACACCGAGGGGGTCGGGGGTTCGAGTCCCTCAGCGCCCACCGGCCGCGTCGGCGCGGCGGAACAGGAAGAAGCCGCGGACCGCACCGCGGTTGACGGTGCCGTCGCCGGAGCTCAGCATCCGCTGCGACGACGACGCACCGGTCTCCACGAACACGTGGTCCGCGTGCGCGAGCCGCCACCCCACCTCCTCGACCCGGCTGATGAAGAAGCTCAGCGTCTCGTCGGGGGTCAGCGCGTTGTGCGACGAGCCCCAGGACGACTCGCCGCCGGTCAGCTGGCCGACCTCGACCTGCAGGTGGTGCACGGTGTCGCCGCGCTCGAGCGACTGACGTGCGAGCTGGAGCAGGCGCTCGGCCTCGTCGGCGGTGGGCATGCGGTTCCTCTCGTCGGTGGCCGTGCCCATGGTCCCAGCCTCGACCGCGGCGCGCCAGCGCGGGCATCACGCCGTCACAGTCGCCGCAGTGCCTCGGCGACCGTGCCGCGACCGGGGATCCGCGCCTCGGGGTCGACCCGCAGCCAGGGCTCGAGCACGAAGCGGCGCTCGTACGCGCGCGGGTGCGGCAGCAGCAGCGCAGGGGCGGCGCTGCGCACGTCGCCGTAAGCGATGAGATCGAGGTCCAGGGTGCGGTCTCCCCAGCGCTCCCGGCGCACGCGCCCGTGCTCGGCCTCGATGCGGTGCAGCTCGGCCAGCAGCACGCTCGGCCCGAGCCGCGTCTCGACCAGGGCGACGGCGTTGCGGTATCGCGGCGCGTCGGGGTCCGGCCCGTCGAGCCGCACGGCGACGGTCTCGATGGCGTCGGACGCCGACACCCGTCCGGTCAGCGGCAGCGCCTGGAGCGCGCGCACCGCGTCGTCGATCGCGCGGGCGGTGTCGCCGAGGTTCGCGCCGATCGCGACGACGGCCGCGGCCGGCGGCAGGTGGCGGCTCACCGCATCCGCTCGATCGTCACGGTCACGTCGTCGAAGGGCACCGGGATCGGAGCCGCGGGCTTGTGCAGCGTCACGCGCACCGAGACGACGAGCGGATGCGCCAGCACTGCCGTCGCGATGCGCTCGGCCAGCCGTTCGAGCAGGTTCACGGGCTCGCCAGCGAGGATCGCGGCGACCTGCTCGGCGAGCTCGCCGTAGTGCACGGTGTCCGCCACGTCGTCGCTCGCGGCCGCCGCTCGGCTGTCGAGGCGCAGCAGCACGTCGGCGACGAACTCCTGGCCGTCGCGTCGCTCCTCGGGGTAGACGCCGTGGTGGCCGATCGCGCGGATGCCGGTCACGGCGATCTCGTCGAGTGCGCTCATCCGTCCGCTCCGCCCTGCCAGGCCGTCGCCACGCGCAGGGCGTCCCGGCTCGCGCTCACATCGTGCACCCGCACCGCCCACGCGCCGGCCTGCGCGGCGAGCACGCTGGTGACGGCCGTGGCGAGATCTCGGCGCGCCTCGCCGGCCTCGCCGCCGATCGCCTCGGCGAGGAACCCCTTGCGGCTCGTGCCGACGAGCACGCGATGACCGGTCGCCACGAGGGCGGGGAGATCGTGCAGGACGGCCCAGTTCTGCGCACCGCGCTTGCCGAAGCCGATGCCCGGGTCGAGCACGATGCGCTCGCGCGGGATCCCCGACGCGATCGCGGCATCGACCCTGACGAGCAGCTCCTCGACGACCTCGCTGCCGACGTCGCCGTAGTCGGCGCGGGCGTACATGTCCGCCGAGTGCCCGCGCCAGTGGCCGATCACGTAGTCCGCGGCGGTCGCGGCGACCGCGTCGAGCATCGCGGGATCGGCGAGGCCCCCGGCGACGTCGTTGACCAGACGGGCGCCCGCGGCGACCGCTGCCGTCGCGACGCTCGCGCGCATGGTGTCGACGCTGACGAGCGATCCGTCGCCGGCGAGGGCCGCGATCACCGGGAGCACTCTGGCCTTCTCCAGGTCGGCCGGCACCCGCTCGGCACCGGGCCGCGTCGACTCGCCGCCGACGTCGACGAGGTCGGCCCCCGCGGCGAGCAGTCGTCTGCCGTGCGCGACGGCCGCACCGGCCTCGAGGTACCGACCGCCGTCGCTGAACGAGTCGCTCGTGGTATTGACCACGCCCATGAGCAGGGTCATGCGCCGCCGCCCGCGATGAGGGCGATGAGCTCGGCGCGCGCGATCGGGTCCGCGAGCTCGCCGCGCGCCGCGATCGTCACGGTGCTCGCCTCCGGGCGACGTTCGCCGCGCATGGTGAGGCACTGATGCCGTGCGTCGAGCACGACGAGCGCGCCGCGCGCAGCGAGCGCCGAGGCGAGGGTCTCGGCGATCTGCTCGCCGAGGCGCTCCTGCACCTGCGGCCGCGCCGCGAGCACGTCGACCACGCGGGCCAGCGCGCCGAGGCCCACGACCCGCTCGTCAGGCAGGTAGGCCAGGTGCGCGCGGCCGGCGAAGGGCAGCAGGTGGTGCTCGCAGATCGAGCGGAAGGCGACGTCGCGCAGCAGCACCGCTCCGGAGGGCAGAGTCTCGGGGGCGGGCCCTGCGGCCACGGAGATCGTGCGGGCGAGCGGCTCCGCGGGGTCCGCGTCGATCCCGACGAAGAACTCCGCGTACGCATCCGCGACCCGCTCGGGCGTCTCGCGCAGGCCCGGTCGGTCGGGCTGCTCGCCGATCGCCTCGAGCAGCTCGCGGACGAGCCGGGTGACGCGGGCGCGGTCGACGGGCATCCTCCGAGGGTACGCGCACAGGCGCGTCCGCTCGGCGAGCGGTACGACTCGAGCGGGCGCAACCTGCGCTGTGCCCCGATCGAACGCGGAATCGATCGGAGGACGGGTCGCTGCCCGTACAGTGCGCGATCAACTCGCGCTCAACTCGTGTTCGCATTCGAAAAGCGACGATGGTCGTCGAGTTCTCGAGTTCCAGTCGCTTGTTCTCGTCGTTTCACCAGGTTCTGGGGCAGTAGAGTTCGCAGTGTTCGAATCCCCTGATTGAGAAGAGCAGCCACATGGCCAAGAAAGTCGTCGTCGAACTGGTCGATGATCTCGACAACTCCCCGATCGAGGAGGGCGAGGGCGGTTCGGTGACCTTCGCGCTCGAGGGCGTGAACTACGAGATCGATCTCGGCACCGCCAATCTCGAGCAGCTTCGCGGCGTACTCGCTCCCTACATCGAGAAGGCTCGCCGTACCGGCCGCGCCGGCGGTGCGCGCAAGTCGTCCGGTTCCGCCAGCTCGGCGCTGCCGACGCTGAACCAGCAGATCCGCGAGTGGGCGAAGACCCGCGGTCTCGACGTGCCTGCCAAGGGCCCGCTGCCCAAGCGCATCCGCGAGGCCTACGAGTCCGCGAGCTGAGCGAGCGCATGAGCGAGTCGCTCCGGCGGCACACCGATTACGGGCAGGTCGGCCTCGACGAGGCCGACCTGCTGCGTGATCCTGTCGAGCAGTTCCTCGCCTGGCTCCGCGACGCGGAGTCGGCCGAGGTGTTCGAACCCAACGCGATGGTGCTCGGCACCGTCGGTGCCGACGGGGCGCCCTCGAGTCGCACGGTACTGCTCCGCGCCGCGAATCCCGCGGGTTTCGAGTTCGTCACCACGCTGAGTTCCCGGAAGGGGCGCGAGTTGCGCGCGCAGAGCGGGGTATCCCTGCTGTTCCCGTGGTACTCGCTGCGCCGCCAGGTGATCGTGCTGGGGGATGCGGCGCCGGTGGCGGAATCCGAGGCCGACGCGTACTGGGCCGACCGGCCGCGCGGTTCGCAGATCTCCGCATGGGCCAGCGAGCAGTCCGAGCCCGTCGCCGATCGCGGCGTGCTCGAGCAGCGCGTCGGGGAGTACGAGGCGCGCTTCTCGGGTGCCGATGTGCCCCGACCGCCGCAGTGGGGCGCCGTGCGCGTGGTGCCGCGCAGCATCGAGTTCTGGCAGGGTCGCAGCTCGCGCCTGCACGATCGGCTCCGCTTCGAGCGGGCGGATGCGATGAGCGCGTGGACCCTGCGGCGCTTCCAGCCCTGAACCGGGAATAGCGGACGGACGCCTCCCGTTGCCACGATCGATACGTTCGCATGAAACCAGGAGGACCCGTCATGGCCGCCACCCCCGCCGGTATCGCCGGCACCAGTTCCGTCGAGCTCGGCCTCGACACCTTCGGCGACGTCACCGCCGACGCCGAGGGACGCCAGGTGCCGTATCCGCAGGTCATCCGCGACGTGGTCGCCGAGGCCGTGCTCGCCGACGAGCTCGGCGTCGACTTCATCGGCGTGGGGGAGCACCACCGGGACGACTTCGCCGTCTCCTCGCCCGAGATCGTGCTCGCCGCGATCGCCGGTCGCACCTCGCGCATCCGCCTCGGCACGGCCGTCACGGTGCTGAGCAGCGACGATCCCGTGCGCCTCTACCAGCGCTTCGCCACGCTCGACGCCGTCTCGAACGGCCGCGCGGAGGTCATCCTCGGGCGCGGCTCGTTCACCGAGTCGTTCCCGCTCTTCGGGTTCGAGCTGCAGCAGTACGAGCAGCTCTTCGAGGAGAAGCTCGACCTGTTCCACGCGCTGCAGGCGGAGGGGCCGATCAGCTGGTCGGGCGCGACCCGTCCCGCGCTCAGCGACCAGCGGGTCTACCCGACCACCGAGGCCGGTCGCGTGCCGGCCTGGATCGGCGTGGGCGGCAGTCCCGAATCCGTCGTGCGCGCCGCGCGCTACGGCATGCCCCTCATGCTCGCGATCATCGGCGGGGCGCCCGAGCGGTTCCGGCCCTACGTCGACCTCTACCACCGCGCGCTGCAGCAGCTCGAGCAGCCCGCGCTGCCGATCGGCGTGCACTCGCCGGGCCACATCGCCGAGACGGATCAGATCGCCAAGGACCGCTACTGGGAGGGCTACCGGGCCATGCACGGTCGCATCGGCCGTGAGCGGGGTTGGGGCGAGACGACCCGCGAGCAGTTCGAGCACGAGGTCGAGCACGGCTCGCTCTACGTCGGCTCGCCCGAGACCGTCGCGCGCAAGATCGCCTCGACCGTCTCGACGCTCGGCCTCAGCCGCTTCGACCTGAAGTACAGCTCCGGTCCGCTGCAGCACGAGCACCTGATGGAGACCATCGAGCATTACGGCCGCACGGTCATCCCGCGCGTGCGGGAGCTGCTCTCCTGAGCGCTGCGCGCATCCGCTCGGCCGCTCGGCCACGATTCGGGAGAGCGGATGCGCGCTCATCCGCCGCGAATCCGGCGGCGACCGGCGCTGCATCCCCGAGAACGCGGGCCTCCTGGCTATCGTGAGCAGCATGGCGCACGGGGATGACGAGCAGGACCGCGGCGGCGACGCGCCCGTCGGGCCGCGCCGCTCCAACTACACGCCGCCGCCGGGCGGATTCCGCTGGTTCGGGCGACCCGCCGACGGCGACGCCCGAGCGGACGACGGACCGCCCCCCGTGCCGACCTCGCTGCCCTCCGAGGCCGAGGAGGGCATGGCCGCGAGGCTCAGCGAGCAGCTCGGCGATCTGACCGCGCGGCTCGCCGCCGAGCGCGACCCTGGCCAGGAGTCGGAAGCGCCCGCGCCCTACTCTCCCTGGGCCGAGCAGCCGACCACCGCCTCGCCCGTCTACCCGTGGGATCGCGCCGCGGACGCCCCGGACGGCGTCGACCCGGATCGGCCCTGGGCGATGAGCCCCAGCCTGCCGCCGGCCGGTCCCGGCAGCGCGCAGGAGCCCGGTCCGATCCCGCGGACGTCCTCCGAGCCGTCCGCGCCCGAGCCGTCCGCGGCCGAGCACTCCGGGTCCGAGCAGTCCGATCTCGCGGAGGCCGTGCCCGAACAGCTGGGCTCCGATCAGCCCCTCTCCGAGGAGTCGGCCTCGGAAGAGCCCGCCGATGCACCTGCGCAGGTCGGACCGACGGAGGACGCGCCAGAGTCCGCCGCCGCGAGCCCGGAGGCCGTGGAGTTCACGCCGACGGGCAGCATCGTGCTGCCGCCGTCGCGGTCCTCGCTCAGCGACGACGAGCTGCTCGCCGCGCTCGGCACGAGCTCCGAGGGCGGCACGCTCGCCGCGATCGAGCGCTTCCAGGAGCAGTTGCGCCTGCGGGAGCAGGACACCGCGCAGTTCACGGCGTGGGAGCGCGACGTGCTGGCCGAGGGCACCTCCGAGGCCTTCGACGCCGTCGAGCGGGTGCGGAGCGGCTTCGCCGGCCTCGTGCCTCCGACCACCGCGGCGATCACCCTGCCGCCGCAGCCCACGTCGACGTCGTCGAGCGTCGCCGAACCCGAGACCGTCGATCCCGGTGCGGCGGGCACCGAGGCTGAAGCCGCCGAGATCGTCGAGTCCGAGGGCGCCGACGCCGGAGCCGGCGATTTCGCCGAGCACGAGATGGTCGAGCCCGAGCCCGAGCCCGAGCCCGAGATCGTCGAGCCCGAGCCCGGGATCGTCGACCCCGACGCTTCCGAGCCGACCGCGCTCGTCCTCCATCCGCATCTGGACTGGCAGGACGCTTCAGCGGAGCCCGAGACCGTCGAGGGCGAGATCGTCGCGGAGGAGGTCGCTCCTCCGGCCCGGCCCGCGGACGGCGACGGCACCGCAGCAGCCCAGGCCGCCTCGACCGAGCTCGAGCGCATCGACCCGGCCCAGGCGCCCGCTCCGCTCGGCACCGCCGTCGTCCCGCTCGCCCAGCCCGGCTACGAGCCCGAGCCCGAGGACCACGCCGAGACGGTCGACGATCGCGAGCCGCTCGCGCGCCCCATCGACGCCGCCGGGATCGCGCTCGACACGGCGCCGGTCTCCTCCGTGCTCGCGGCGCAGGACATCGAGGAGCTGCTGCAGCCCGAGCCGGTGCGCCCGCTGCCGCTCTTCAGCCTCGAAGCCAGCGGCCTCGAGCCCACGCCGGAGGAGCAGCGTGCCGGCCGCGCGATCCGTCTCTTCTGGCTCTGGTTCGCACCGCAGTCCTCGGTCATCGGCCTCGGCGTCGGCGCACTGCTGCTGCTCGGCGGTCTCGACCTGCCGCAGGCGCTCCTCGCCGCGGTCGCCGGCGCGCTGCTCGGCGTCGTACCGCTCTCCCTGGGCACGCTCGCCGCCGCGCGCACCGGGCAGCCGACCATCGTCGCCTCGCGCGCGGTGTTCGGCGTGCTCGGCAACGTGCTGCCGGCGGCGCTCTCGCTCATCAGCCGACTGGTCTGGGGCGCGGTGCTGCTCTGGGTCATCGGGCTCGGCACGAGCTCGGTGCTGGTCGGCCAGGGGCTCACCGGACCGCTCGGCGACGAGCAGGTCTCGATCCTCGCCGTCGCCTTCGCCTTCCTCGTCGCGCTGATGGTCGCCTTCGCCGGCTACGGCCTGCTGCACGGCGTGCACCTCGCGCTCTCCGTGCTCTCCGCGCTCCTGCTCGCCGGCATGATCGCGCTCACCTGGCCGCTCGTCGACCTGCAGGCCGCGCTCGCCCTGCCGCAGGGCTCCGGCACCGCCGTGCTCTCGGGCACGGCCCTCGTGCTCTCCTTCACCGGCCTCGCCTGGGCCTTCAGCGGCGGAGACGTCGCCCGCTACCAGCGCCCGGGCGGCACGGGCACAGCAGCGGTGGCCGCGACCGGGCTCGCGAGCCTGCTGCCCACCGTGGGGCTGCTCGGCTACGGCGCACTGCTCGGCGCCTCCGACCCCGAGCTCGCCGCATCGCTGGCGGCGAATCCGGCGGCCGCGCTCGCCGAGCTGCTGCCCGGCTGGTACGCGGTGCCGCTGGTGCTCGCGATGGCGGGCAGCCTGCTCGCCGGCCTCGTGCTCGTGATCTACTCCGCGGCCTTCTCCGTGCAGGCCGCCGGCCTCGCCGTGCAGCGCCAGTCCGCGGTGGTCTTCGTCGGTCTGCTGCTCGCGATCGGCGCCGTCGCGCTCATCCTCGCGGTGCCGGATCTGCGCACCTCCATCGAGGATCTCATCGGGACGATCGCCGTGCCGGTGGCGGCCTGGGCCGGCATCTTCGCGGGCGATCTGGTGCTCCGCGCCCGTTCCCTCGACGCAGAGGACCTGCTGCGCTCCGGCGGCCGGTACCCGAAGGTCATCTGGGGCAACGTGGCCGCGCTGGTGCTGCTCACCGTGCTCGGCTTCGGCCTGCGCAGCGCCGAGCTCGGCGCCCTCGCCTGGCAGGGGTACCTCCAGCAGCCGCTCGCCGCGCTCGGCGTTCCGGTCATCGACGCCGTCGCGTCCGGCGGCGGCGTGATCGTGGCGCTGCTGCTCGGCCTGGTCTGGTCGCTCGCGACGGCCGGTCCGCGCATCCGCCGCCAGCAGTCCGCGGTCGATGCCTGATCCCGCCCCTCGGTACACTGAGCGGATGCGCAACACCGTCGCCGACGCCCTCGCGGCCGCCGAGCGGCGCTGGCCCGTCGGCACCGCCGAGTCCTGGGACGCGCCCGGTCTGCTGGTCGGCGATCCGACCGCCGAGCTGACCCGCATCCACCTCGCCGTCGACGCCACCGTCGCGGTCGCCGACGAGGCTGTCGCGGCCGGGGCCGAGCTGCTGATCGTGCACCACCCCCTGCTGCTGCGCGGGGTGACCAGCGTCGCCGAGACCGGCGCCAAGGGCGCCGTCATCGCCCGCCTGATCCGGGGCGGATGCGCGCTGCTGGCCGCGCACACCAACGCCGACATCGTGGAGACGGGGACCTCGGCGATGCTCGCCGAGCGCCTCGGCCTCATCGAGACGGCGCCGATCGTGCCGTCCGCCGCCTCCGGCCGCGGGCTCGGGCGCACCGGCCGTCTCCCCGAACCGCTCACCCTGCGCGCCCTCGCCGAGCGGCTGCAGGACGTGCTGCCGGCGACGGCCGGCGGCATCCGCGCGGCCGGCGACGCCGATCGCGTCGTCGAGCGCGTCGCCCTGTGCGGCGGCGCCGGCGACTCCCTGCTGGGCGAGGCCGCCGTCCGCGCCGCAGACGTCTACATCACGAGCGACCTGCGCCACCACCCGGCCTCCGACGCCCGCGAGCTCGCGCTCATCGGCTCGGGCCCGGCGCTCATCGACGTCTCGCACTGGGCGAGCGAGTCGCTCTGGCTCGACGCCGCGGCCGAGGAGCTGCGCGCCGATCTGCCCGAGATCGCGGTCACCGTGAGCCGCCTCCGCACCGACCCCTGGGATTTCACGCTGCTGCCGTAGCGCCCCGCCGACCATCCGAACGACTGGAGTACCCGTGGCTCTCACCGCCAGCCCCCAGGACCAGGCACGCCTGCTCGACCTGCAGGGCCTCGACACCCGACTGCGCCAGCTGGAGCACAAGGCCTCCACCCTGCCCGAGCACAAGGAGATCGAGCGGCTCGCCGCGCAGGGCGTCGAGCTGCGCTCGCGCCTGTCGACCGCGACGGGAGCATGGGAGGACAACCAGGCCGAGATCCGTCGCCTCGAGTCGGACGTCGAGATCGTCGAGACCCGCGCGCAGCGGGACCGCGACCGCCTGCAGACGAGCAGCTCGGTCAAGGACGTGCAGGCGCTGGAGGCCGAGCTCGTCAGCCTCGCCAAGCGCCGCAGCGACCTCGAGGACATCGAGCTCGGGCTCATGGAGGTCGCCGAGGGCCTGCGCGCCGACCTCGACGCGGTGCAGATCGAGCACAACGGCCTGCAGGGCGCCATCGCGGCCGCGGAGCAGGCCCGCGATACGGCGCTGGCCGGGCTGCGCGCCGAGCAGGAGCAGGTCGCGGGGGAGCGCGAGCGCCTCGCCGCGAGCCTGCCGGACGACCTCGTCGCGCTCTACGAGAAGCAGCGCGCCCGCTACGGCTACGGCGCCTCGCTGCTGCGCGCCCGCGTGTCCTCGGCGAGCGGCGTCGCCCTCACCGAGTCCGACCTCGCGGGCATCCGCAAGGCCGCTCCCGACGCCGTGCTGCTCTGCCCTGAGAGCCAGGCGATCCTCGTCCGCACCGGCGAGTCGGGGCTCTGACCTGCCGGTAGACTGGTCGGCGAATGGGTCGGCTAGACGGTCGCGTCAGCCCGTGAGGCTGCCGAGGAACGTCCGGGCTCCGCAGAGCAGGGTGGTGGGTAACACCCACCCGGAGCAATCCGCGAGACAGTGCAACAGAGAGTAGACCGCCACGGGATCCGTCCCGGGGTAAGGGTGAAACGGTGGTGTAAGAGACCACCAGGGGGTCGGGTGACCGGCCCCGCTGGGTAAACCTCGCCCGGAGCAAGGTCAGACAGAGGACGTTGAAGCTGCTCGCCGAGTCCTCGGGTAGACCGCTGGAGGGCTGCAGCAATGCATCCCCGAGAGAGATGGCCGTCCGAAGCCCGCACCACGGTGCGGAGGGACAGAACCCGGCGTATCGGCCGGCCCATTCATCCATCCGCACATCATGATCCCGACGAGCGTGCGATCACGACGAGCGGATGCGCAGCGCCGTGAGACGCGGAACGGCGGCGCCCCGAGGGGTCGCCGCCGTCCGGAACCGCTGGTCGCTCAGATGTCCTGCGTGGGCAGCGGCGACGCGAGCGCCGCGGCGCCCGAGATGCCGGCGTTGTTGCCGAGCGCGGCCGGGATGATCGGCGTGCGCAGCTCGAGGAGCGGCAGGAACTTCTCCGGCGACTTCGAGACGCCGCCGCCGACGATGAAGAGATCGGGCACGACGAGCGCCTCGAGCTTGTCGTAGTACTTCTGCAGGCGCTTGGCCCAGTGCTTCCAGGAGAGGTCCTCGCGCTCCTTGGCGGAGACGGCGGCCTTGGTCTCCCAGTCGACGCCCTCGATCTCGATGTGGCCGAGCTCGCTGTTGGGGATCAGCAGGCCGTTGTAGATCATCGCGACGCCGATGCCGGTGCCCAGCGTCGTCATGAGGATGAGTCCGTCGCGGTCCTTGGCGGCGCCGTAGCGCACCTCGGCGTAGCCGGCGGCGTCCGCGTCGTTGACGAAGTGGATGTCCTGCCCGAGCGCCTCCTCGAAGAGCTTCTCGGCCTCGAGGTCGATCCAGCGCTTGGAGACGTTCGCCGCGGAGCGCGTGATGCCGTGCTGCACGACGGCGGGGAAGCAGACGCCGAGGCCGGAGTGCGACTCCGCGCCGCCGAGGCGCTCGACGAGCTGCGCGACGACCTCGACGATCGCCTCCGGCTCGCCGCCCTCGGGGGTGCGCAGCTTCTCGCGGTCGCTGATCAGCTCACCGGTCCCGAGGTCGACGATGCCGGCCTTGATGCCGGTGCCGCCGATGTCCACGCCGAGTGCGGTCGTCGCCATTGATGAAGCCTTCCTTGCTGCGTTGCTGTGGGATCGGGAGTTCAGGGGAGCGTCAGCACGTCGGCGCCGCGCTCGGTCACCACGAGGGTGTGCTCGAACTGCGCGGTGATGCTCTTGTCGCGCGTGGTGACGGTCCAGTCGTCGGACCAGAGATCCCAGGCGTTGCCGCCCAGGGTCAGCATCGGCTCGATCGTGAACACCATACCGACCTCCATCACATCGTCGTAGGCCGGGGCGGAGTCGTAGTGGGGGATGATGAGGCCCGAGTGGAAGGCCTCGCCGACGCCGTGGCCGGTGAAGTCGCGCACGACCCCGTAGCCGAAGCGCTTGGCGTAGGACTCGATGGCGCGGCCGATCACGTTCACCTGGCGGCCGGGGGCCACCGCCTTGATGCCGCGCTGCAGGGCGAGCTCGGTGCGCTCGACCAGGTCGACGACCTCCTGGCGCGGCGAGCCGACCAGGAAGGTGCGGTTGCTGTCGCCGTGCACGCCGTCCTTGAACGCGGTGATGTCGATGTTGACGATGTCGCCGTCCTGCAGCACCGTGTCGTCGGGGATCCCGTGGCAGATGACCTCGTTGACCGAGCTGCAGACCGACTTCGGGAAGCCCTTGTAGCCGAGCGTCGACGGGTAGGCCCCGTGCGCGATCACGAACTCGTGGCCGATCCGGTCGAGCTCCTCGGTGGTCACGCCCGGTCGCACGGCCTCGCCGACCGCGGCGATCGCCTGTGCGGCGATGCGTCCGGCGGCGCGGATCCGCTCGACGCCCTCGGGGGCGTACACGTCCGATCCGGTGAAGCGCTCGGGACCGCTCTTGCCGACGTACTCGGGGCGCGCGATGCCTGAGGGCACGCTGCGGGTCGGGGAGATGCGGCCCGCGGTGAGGTGTCCGTTGGCGTCGCGGGGCATACCCTCGATCCTATGTCCGAGTACTGGTACAACATGACCACCGGCGAGGTCGAAGAGGGCCCCAAGTCCCTCGGCACCGATCGCGTCGGACCGTTCCCCGACCGCGACGCCGCGTCGAAGGCGCTCGACACCCTGCACGCGAACTCGGCCAAGTGGGCCGAGGACGACGCGCGCGAGGACGACTAGCCCGACGAGCGGATGCACGGGGCGGCGCCCCGCATCCGCTCAGCCCCGCGAGGGATCGTCGAAGCTGTGCTCGGCGGCCGGGAAGGCGCCGGAGCGCACCTCCTCCGCGTAGGCCGTCGCGGCGCCGGCGAGCACACCGCGCAGGTCGGCGTATGCCTTGACGAAGCGGGGCACCCGACCGGTGGTGAGGCCCGCGAAGTCCTGCCAGACGAGGATCTGACCGTCCGCGCCGGCTCCCGCGCCGATGCCGATCGTGGGGATCGCCAGCGCCTCGCTGACCTCCCGGGCGACCGCGGCCGGCACCATCTCGATCACGACCGCGAAGGCGCCCGCCTCCTGCACCGCGAGGGCGTCGGCGAGCAGCTGCTCGGCTGCGGCGCCGCGGCCCTGCACCACGTGCCCGCCGAGGGCGTGCTCGCTCTGCGGGGTGTAGCCGATGTGGCCCATGACCGGGATCCCCGCGTCGACGATGCGGCGGATGGACGCCGCACTGCGCACGCCGCCCTCGAGCTTGACGGCGTGCGCGCCGCCCTCCTTCATGAGTCGCACTGCGCTGGTCACGGCCTGCTCGGGCGAGACCTCGTAGCTGCCGAAGGGCAGGTCCGTGACGACCATGGCGCGCCGCACCGCCCCGGCGACTGCGCGGGAGAGCGGCAGCAGCTCTTCGATCGTCACCGGCACGGTCGTGCCGTGCCCGAAGACCACGTTGCCGGCGGAGTCGCCGACGAGCAGGAAGTCGATGCCGGCCTCGTCGAAGACCTGCGCGGTGAGGGCGTCGTAGCTGGTGAGCGCGGTGATCCGCTCGCCCCGCTGCTTCGCGCCGCTGAAGAACCGGGTGCGCACGCGCTGCGCGGACTGGGGGACTGCCTCGCTCATCCCTCGATCCTACGACCGGCGAGGCGCCCGCTCAGTCGCGGTAGGTGATCGGCAGCCGCCGGTCGCGCCCGAAGGCCATGCCCGAGACCTTCGGGCCGATCGCGCTCTGCCGGCGCTTCCACTCCGAGCGGTCGATGAGCTTGACGATGTCGCGCACGACGTCGGCGTCGAAGCCGGCGTCGACGAGGTCCTCGCGCCCGAGCTTGCGGGTGACGTAGGCCTCGACGATCTCGTCCAGCACCTCGTAGTCGGGCAGGCTGTCCTGATCGGTCTGGCCCTCGCGCAGCTCCGCCGACGGCGGCTTGCTGATGGAGTTCTCGGGGATCGGCGGGGTCTCGCCGTTCGCGGCCGCATGCTCGTTGCGCCAGCGCGCGAGCTCCCAGACCAGGGTCTTCGGCACGTCCTTGATCGGGGCGTAGCCGCCGACGCTGTCGCCGTAGATCGTCGAGTAGCCGACGGCGATCTCGGTCTTGTTGCCCGTGGTCAGCACGAGGTGACCGTCGAGGTTCGACAGGCCCATCAGGATGATGCCGCGGATGCGCGCTTGCAGGTTCTCGGCGGCGAGCCCGGTCAGCTGCAGCTGGTCCTCGATCGGCTGCACGAGGTCGGCGATCGCCTCGGTGCGGTAGTGCACCCCGATCCGCTCGGCGAGGTCGTCGGCGTCGCTGCGGGAATGGTCGCTCGACCACTGGCTCGGCATGGAGACGCCGTAGACGCGGTCGGCGCCGATCGCGTCGGCCGCGATCGCGGCGCAGACCGCCGAGTCGATGCCGCCGGAGAGACCGAGCGTCACCGAGCGGAAGCCGTTCTTCTCGACGTAGTCGCGCAGGCCCGTGACGAGCGCGCCCCAGAGCTGGGCGCGGTCGTCGGGCAGCTCGGCGATGTCGGCGGGCAGCGCCTCGCGCTCGGGGGCCTCGCCGATCTCGATCACGACGCGGCGCACGTAGTCGGGCACCGCGTGCTCGCGGGTGACGGGCGGCTCGAGGTCGACGAGCAGCAGGTGCTCGGCGAACTGCGGGGCGCGGGCGAGGATCTCGCCGTGCCCGTCGACCACGACGCTGTCGCCGTCGAAGACGAGGTCGTCCTGGCCGCCGACGATGTTGACGTAGGCGACGGTGGTGTCGCTCTCCTTGGCGCGCCGGGTGACGAGGGGCAGGCGCACCTCGTCCTTGTCGCGCTCGTAGGGCGAGGCGTTGATGACGAGCAGCACGGAGGCGTCGGAGTCGAGCACGCGGGCGACCGGGCCGCCGTCGCGCCAGAGGTCCTCGCAGATGATGAGCGCCACGTCGACGCCGCGCAGGCGCAGCACCATGAGCTCGTCGCCCGGGATGAAGATGCGGTACTCGTCGAAGACCGAGTAGTTGGGCAGGTGGTGCTTCGAGTACTTGGCGAGCACCGTGCCGCGGTGGATCACGCTCGCGCGGTTCTGGGCGATGGCGGAGGGGGAGGCGTTCGACGAGGTCAGCCGCGGCTCGAAGGGGCCGTCGGGGTGGCCCACGACGACCACGAGCTCGCCGAGCCCCTCGGCGTCGAGCCGTGCGGCCAGGGCGTCCACGGCCGCGGCGCTCTCGCGCAGGAAGCTGGGGCGGGCGGCGAGGTCCTCGATGGGGTAGCCGCTCAGCGCCATCTCGCCGACGGCGAGCAGATCGGCGCCCGCGGCGTGCGCGCGGCGGGCCGTCTCCACGATCCGCGCGGCGTTGCCCTCCAGGTCGCCGACGATGGGGTTGGTCTGGCCCAGGGCCAAGCGGAGACGCGGCATAGCCACTAGCCTAGTGCTGGCCTCGGCGTGCACTTTCGCCGGCCCCAGGCGCCTTCGTGGGATGGAGTTCAATGGACAAGCAGCGTGACTTCGTGCTCCGGACGATCGAGGAGCGCGGCGTCAAGTTCGTCCGACTGTGGTTCACCGACGTCATCGGCACGCTCAAGTCGGTGGCGCTCGCCCCGGCCGAGGTCGAGGGCGCGTTCGCCGAGGGGCTCGGCTTCGACGGCTCCGCCATCGAGGGCCTCACCCGCACGTCCGAGGCCGACGTGCTCGCGCATCCGGACCCCACGACCTTCCAGATCCTGCCGTGGCGCGGCGAGATCGACCCGACCGCGCGCATGTTCTGCGACATCACGACGCCCGACGGTCAGCCCTCGGTCGCCGACCCGCGCAACGTGCTCAAGCGCACCCTCGCGAAGGCCGCCGACGCCGGCTTCACCTTCTACACGCACCCCGAGGTCGAGTTCTACCTGCTCGAGTCGGCCAAGTTCGGCGCCGAGGGCCCCCAGCCGGTCGACAACGCCGGCTACTTCGACAACGTGCCCGGCGGCACCGCGCACGACTTCCGTCGCCGCAGCGTGCGGATGCTCGAGGACCTCGGCATCTCGGTGGAGTTCAGCCACCACGAGGCCGGCCCCGGTCAGAACGAGATCGACCTCCGCTACGCCGACGCGCTGACGACGGCCGACAACATCATGACCTTCCGCACGGTCATCAAGGAGGTGGCGATCGAGCAGGGCGTCTACGCGACCTTCATGCCGAAGCCGCTCTCCGGCCACCCGGGCTCGGGCATGCACACGCATCTCTCGCTCTTCGAAGGCGACGCCAACGCCTTCTACGAGGCGGGCGCCGAGTACCAGCTCTCGAAGATCGGCAAGCAGTTCGTCGCGGGCCTGCTCAAGCACGCACCCGAGATCACGGCGGTGACGAACCAGTTCGTCAACTCCTACAAGCGCATCTGGAGCGGCGACGAGGCCCCCGCGTACGTGAGCTGGGGTCACAACAACCGCTCGGCGCTCGTGCGCGTGCCGCTCTACAAGCCCAACAAGGGCACGAGCGCTCGCATCGAGTACCGCGCCATCGACTCGGCCGCCAACCCCTACCTCGCGTTCTCGCTGCTGCTCGCCGCGGGGCTCAAGGGCATCGAGGAGGGTTACGAGCTGCCGCCCGAGGCCGAGGGCGACGTCTGGTCGATGACGGATGCGGAGCGCCGTGCGCTCGGCTACACCCCGCTGCCGGCCAGCCTCGATCACGCGCTGCAGATCATGGAGCGCTCGGAGCTCGTGGCCGAGACGCTCGGCGAGCACGTCTTCGAGTACGTGCTGCTCAACAAGCGGCAGGAGTGGCGCGAGTACCGCGCCCAGGTGACGCCGTTCGAGCTGCGCAGCAACCTCGGCATCCTCTGATCCCTCCCCGCGCAGCGAAGCCATGACCCGCACCCGCACGACGCTCAGCGAGCTCGCGCGGCTCGGGTTCGCCGAGCTCGGCGAGGCCCAGACCGGCCTCGCCGAGCTCGATGCCGCCATCGGCGCGGAAGAGCTGCTGCCGCTCTTCGCCGGCACCGCGGACCCCGATCTCGCGCTGCGCCAGCTCGCGCGGCTCGACGCGCGGCATCCGGAGCAGCTGCGCTCCGTGGTCGCCGCGGCGCCCTCGCGCCTGCTGCGCCTGCTCGGCGCCTCCGCGGGACTCGTCGACTTCCTCGATCGACGACCGGAGCATCTGGCCGGGCTCGCGCATCCGCTCGCCGGCCCGCCGTCGGCCGCGACGCTGCGTCGCATTCTGCTGGACTCGGTCGGAGCGGATGCGGATGCGTCCGTGCCGATCGCGGAGCTCGCCGGTGAGGACGGCCGGATCGCGCTGCGCGTGCGCTACCGAGCCGAGCTGGTGCGCCTCGCCGCCTGGGACCTCGAGCAGCCGGACGGCGCCGCCGTGCTCGACCGCGTCGCCGCGGCGCTGGCCGACCTCGCCGCCGCGGCGCTCGAGGCGTCGCTCGCCGTCGCTAGGCGAACGCTCGGCATCGGAGCCGTCGCCGAGGAGCTGCCGCTGACGCGGCTGGCGATCATCGGCATGGGCAAATCCGGGGCGCGAGAGCTCAACGTCATCAGCGATGTCGACGTGATCTTCGTCGGCGGCAGCCTCGACGAGCACACGCTCTCCTCGTCCCGAGGCGTCGAGCTCGCGACCCGGCTCGCGATGGAGACGATGCGCGGCATCCAGGAGCTCTCGGTGGAGCCGGCGCTCTGGGAGGTCGACGCGAACCTGCGCCCCGAGGGCAAGTCGGGCGCGCTGGTGCGCTCGCTCGAGTCGCACGTGGCCTACTACGACCGATGGGCGAGCAGTTGGGAGTTCCAGGCGCTGCTCAAGGCGCGCCCGATGGCGGGCGATGCCGCGCTCGGCGCCGACTACCTGGCCGCGATCGCACCCAAGGTCTGGGCGAGCGCCACGCGCGACGGCTTCGTCGAGTCGGTGCAGCGGATGCGGGAGCGCGTCACGGCGAACATCCCGGCCGACGAGGTCGACGTGCAGCTGAAGCTCGGACCGGGCGGACTGCGCGACGTCGAGTTCACGATCCAGCTGCTGCAGCTCGTGCACGGCCGCACCGACGAGAGCGTGCGCCAGGGCGGCACGATCCCGGCGCTGCGCGCCCTCGAGGCCGGCGGGTACATCGGCCGCGCCGAGGCCGAGGAGTTCGAGCGGGACTACCGCGAGCTGCGCCTGCTGGAGCACCGGATCCAGCTGCGCGACGTGCGGCGCACCCACCTCATGCCGCGCGATCCCGAGGCGCTGCGCGTGCTCGCGCGCGCCACCGGGCTCGCCACCGGCTCCGCCGAGCTGCTGCGCCATTGGGAAGGCGTGCGGATCGCCGTGCGCGGGCTGCACGAGAAGCTGTTCTACCGCCCGCTGCTGGCCGCTGTGGCCGCGCTGCCGGAGGACGGTGTGCGGCTCTCCAGCGACCAGGCGGAGGCGCGCCTCGCGGCAATCGGCTTCGCGGATCCGCGCGGTGCGCTCGGGCACATCGCGGCGATGACCGCCGGCGTCTCGCGGCGTGCGAGCATCCAGCGGGCGCTGCTGCCGATCATGCTGCAGTGGTTCTCCGATGGCGCGGACCCCGACCAGGGACTGCTCGCCTTCCGGCGGCTCAGCGACGACCTCGGCGACGCGCACTGGTACCTCCGCATGCTGCGCGACTCCACCGCGGCCGCGGCTCGGCTCACGCGCGTGCTCTCGGGCTCGCGCTTCGTCGTCGGTCTCGTGGAGCGCATCCCCGAGGCGGCGGCCTGGCTCGAGGACGACGACGAGCTGCGCCCGCGCACGCTGCAGGGCCTCCAGGAGGAGGTCGCTGCCGTCGTCGCCCGGCACGAGTCCGTCGACGCCGCGGCCGCCGCGATCCGGGCGCTGCGCCGCCGCGAGGTGCTGCGGCTCGCGCTCGGCGGCATCCTCGGCCTCATCCGCATCGAGGACCTCGGTCGGGGTCTCGCCGACATCACGACCGCGACGATCCGGGGCGCGCTCGCCCTCGCCCGCCGCGGCGACGAGCTGCCGCTCGAGTTCGCGGTCATCGCCATGGGCCGCTACGGCGGGGCCGAGCTCGGCTTCGGCTCGGATGCGGACATCGTGTACGTCTACCGCGCCTCGGGCGAGCTCGACACCCAGACCGCCCAGCGCCGCGCCGAGCGGATCGTGGCCGAGCTGAACCGGCTCACCGAGGACGTGCGCCTGCCGCTCGACCTCGATGCCGGGCTGCGCCCGGAGGGGCGCAACGGCTCCATCGTCCGATCCCTCGAGTCGTACCGCGGCTACTACGCCCGCTGGTCGCAGACGTGGGAGGCGCAGGCGCTGCTGCGCGCCAGCGGCGTCGCAGGCGACGCGAGCCTCATCGACGACTTCGCGCTGCTGGCCGAGACGCTGCGCTACCCGGCGGCGCTGCCGGCGGAGGCGGAGCGCGAGATCAAGCGCATCAAGGCGCGCGTCGAGGCGGAGCGGCTGCCGCGCGGCGCCGACCCCTCTCGGCACCTCAAGCTCGGCCGAGGGTCGCTGAGCGATGTGGAGTGGCTCGTGCAGCTGCTGCAGCTGCAGCACGCCGGTGCCGTGCCGGGGCTGCGCTCCACCTCGACCCTCGAGGCGCTCGACGCCGCGGTCGCGGCCGAGCTGCTCGACGCCGACGACGCGGCCCGGCTGCGCGAGGCCTGGCTGCTCGCCTCGCGGGTGCGCTCGGCGATGACGCTGTGGACGGCGAAGACCGCCGATGTGCTGCCGAGCGACCGGCGCTCGCTCGAGGGCATCGCGCGGCTCATGGAGTTCCCGCCCGGCTCCGCCTCGCAGCTCGAGGAGCTGTACCTCGCCGTCACGCGCCGGGCCCGAGCGGTCTTCGACCGGCTCTTCTACGGCCTCGACGAGCAGCCGCGCCCGACCGCCCGCTGAGCTCTCCGCATCCGCTCGTCGACTGCGGGCGATGCGCGCGCTCGCGCGACGTCCGGGAACGCGGCAGGGGCCGCATCCCGAAGGATGCGGCCCCTGCGCGTGGTGCGACCGGAGATCAGACCGAGAAGTACAGCTCGTACTCGAACGGGTGGGGACGCTGCGCCATGGGCAGGATCTCCTTCTCGCGCTTGTAGTCGATCCAGGTCTCGATGAGCTCCTTGGTGAACACGTTGCCCTCGAGGAGGAACTCGTGGTCGGCCTCGAGCGCGTCGAGCGCTGCGTCGAGCGACGCGGGCACCTGCGGGATGCCCTTGGCCTCCTCGGGCGGCAGCTCGTAGAGGTCCTTATCGACCGGGGCCATCGGCTCGATCTTGTTCTTGATGCCGTCGAGGCCCGCCATCAGCTGGGCGGCGAAGGCGAGGTACGGGTTGCCGGAGGCGTCGGGCGCGCGGAACTCGATGCGCTTGGCCTTCGGGTTGGTTCCCGTGATCGGGATGCGGATCGACGCCGAGCGGTTGCCCGCCGAGTAGACCAGGTTGACCGGGGCCTCGAAGCCGGGGATGAGGCGGCGGTACGAGTTGATGGTCGGGTTGGTGAAGGCCAGCACCGCCGGCGCGTGCTTGAGGATGCCGCCGATGTACCAGCGCGCGAGGTCGCTGAGGCCGCCGTAGCCCTGCTCGTCGTAGAACAGCGGCTCGCCGTTGCTCCACAGCGACTGGTGGGTGTGCATGCCCGAGCCGTTGTCGCCCATGAGCGGCTTCGGCATGAACGTCGCCGTCTTGCCCCACTGCTCGGCGGTGTTCTTGACGATGTACTTGAACTTCAGGATGTCGTCCGCGGCGTGGACCATCGTGTCGAAGCGGTAGTTGATCTCCGCCTGGCCGCCGGTGCCGACCTCGTGGTGGGCGCGCTCGAGGATGAGGCCGGCGTCGATCAGCTTGAGGCTGATGTCGTCGCGCAGGTCGGCCTGCTTGTCCACGGGGGAGACGGGGAAGTAGCCGCCCTTGTACGGGGTCTTGTTGGCGAGGTTGCCGCCCTCCTCGACACGTCCGGTGTTCCAGGCGCCCTCCTCGGAGTCCACGAAGTAGAAGCTCGAGTTCTGGGTGACGGAGTAGCGCACGTCGTCGAAGATGTAGAACTCCGCCTCGGGGGCGAAGAAGGCGGTGTCGGCGATGCCGGTCGAGGCGAGGTACTTCTCGGCCTTCTTGGCGACCTGGCGCGGGTCCTTCGCGTAGATCTCGCCGTTGCGGGGGTTGTAGATGTCGAACACCATGATGAGCGTGCGCTCGACGCGGAACGGGTCCAGGTACGCCGTGGTGACGTCCGGGATCAGCTGCATGTCCGACTCGTGGATGTTGGCGAAGCCGCGGATCGACGATCCGTCGAAGAGCTGGCCGACGGTGAAGAACTCCTCGTCGACGGTGGCGGCCGGGATGTTGAAGTGCTGCTGGACACCGGGCAGGTCGGTGAAGCGGATGTCGAGGAACTTGACGTCCGTGTCCTTGATGAACTTCAGAACCTCGGAAGAATCACTGAACATGTGATGGCTCTCCAAATGGAATCGCGTGGCGGAACTGCCGGGCGCAGCGCCGCTACGAGGGTATTGACGGGGGGTTTCACCGGGGTGTCGCCCATGTTTCCGGCATGTTACGAGCACCCCGCTGACTATCCTTGCAGCATGCCCCCCTCCTCCGCAGCGCACGAGCCTGCCCGCAGCGCATTCCCTGGGGAGCGGCTCGGACTGCCGGAGCGGGGCCCGCGCTCGGTCGCCCGATTCGGTCGTCGACTGATCGCCCTGGTCGCCGACTGGTGGCTCGCGGTGCTGATCGCCGACGGCTTCTTCCCGAACCCCCGACCCGACGACCCGGCGCAGATCATGCTGCACCAGACGGTCATCGCCGGCGTCTTCGTGGCCCTCCGGCTCATCGTCACCCTCGTGCTCGCGGGAAGCATCGGCCAGCTCATCGTGGGCGTGCGCGTCGTGCCGCTGCGGGGCGGATGGATCGGCTGGTGGCGGCCGATCGTGCGCACGGCCCTCATCCTGCTGGTCGTGCCGGCGCTCATCGTCGACCAGGATCAGCGCGGACTGCACGACCGCATCGCCGGCACGGTCCTCGTGCGCCGCTGAGGCGGCTCCGACGCAGCAGGGCCCGTGGCCGCAGCCCCGGGCCCTGCTCGCCTCAGCGGCGGCGGCGCCACGCGGCCGCTGCGCGCGCCCGCGCCTCGGGCGAGCTCGACACCCAGACCGCCCAGCGCCGCGCCGAGCGGAGCGTGGCCGAGCTGAACCGGCTCACCGAGGACGTGCGCCTGCCGCTCGACCTCGATGCCGGGCTGCGCCCGGAGGGGCGCAACGGCTCCATCGTCCGATCC
>JASCOA010000120.1 GCA_029959365.1 Microbacteriaceae bacterium PS02343
CCCCCCCCGGCCGCCCCCCCGGCGGGGGCGCCCCCCCCCCCCGCCCCCCCCCCCCCCCCCCCCCCCCCCCCCCCCCCCCCCCACCCCGCCAGAGGAAGGCAGCACCATGGACCTCGTCCCGCTCTCGACGGCCCTCGTCGGGCTCGTCGTCGTGCCGATAGCGCTCGTGCTCTGGCTCGCCCTGGGCGAGCGGATCGTGCGCCTCGTGCGCACCCGGCGAGCCCAGGACTCCCTGCGCGCCGGCGTCTGGCTGCTCGTGCCGGTGCTGCTGGGCGGCGGCATCCTGCTCTACCCGCTCGTGCAGACCGTGATCATGAGCTTCCTCGACGCCGACGGCGCCGGCTTCGTGGGCCTGGACAACTACGCCTGGGCCTTCAGCGACACCGTGCTGCCGGTGCTGGTGAACAACCTCATCTGGGTGGTCGTGCTGCCGATCGTCACCCTCGTGCTCGGCGTGCTGCTCGCGGCCCTGGCCGAGCGGGTGCGCTACGAGTGGCTCGTGCGCACCGTCATGGTGCTGCCGATGGCCATCTCCTTCACTGCAGCCGCCGTCATCTGGCGGCTCGTGTACGCGTACCAGCCCAGCGGTGCGGCCCAGACGGGCACGCTCAACGGGCTGCTCAACCTCGTCGGTCTCGACTCGGTCGCCTTCCTCTCCGATCCCTCCATCACGACCTTCGCGCTCATCGCGGTCGGCGTCTGGATGTCGGTCGGCCTCTGCATGCTCATGGCCTCGGCGGCGATGAAGAACCTCGACCCCTCCACGCTCGAGGCCGCGAAGCTCGACGGCGCCGGCGAGGTGCGCAGCCTGCTCGCCATCGTGGTGCCGCAGATCGCGCCGACCCTCGGCGTCATCTACACGACCCAGCTCATCTTCTCGCTCAAGGTCTTCGACATCGTCTACACGATGACCAACGGCGCCTTCAACACCGACGTGATCGCCAATCGCATGTTCTCCGAGCTGTTCCGCGCGCGCGACTACGGGCACGCCTCGGCGATCGCCGTGCTGCTGCTCGTCGTCGCCATCCCGATCATCGTGATCAACGTCCGGCAGTTTCGGGCCGAGAGGAGCTGACATGACCGTCGCAGCCATCGCCCCGTCCCGTCGCCGGCGCAAGCCGTTCCGACCCGTGCGGGTCCTGCTCCACGCCGTGCTCGTCACGGTCGTCGTCGCCTGGATCACCCCCATCGTCGGCCTGATCGTCTACTCGATGCGCACGAGCAACGACAACGCCCTCAGCGGATGGTGGACGGCGGTGACGAACCCCCGCTTCACCTCGCTCAACTTCGCCGAGGCCTTCGACTCGGCCGGGCTCGGCCAGAGCCTGCTCAACAGCCTCTCGATCACCGTTCCGACGACGGTGTTCACGGTGGCCGTGAGCGCGATCGGCGCCTACGCGCTCGCCCGGATGGACTTCCGCGGCCGCATCGCGATCCTCATGACCGCGGTGGCGCTGCTCGTCGTTCCGCCGCAGCTCACCCTGGTGCCGCTGCTGCGGGTGTTCACGCAGCTGGGGCTTACCGGCGAGATCTGGGGCATCTGGATCTACCAGGTCGGCTTCGTCGTGCCGTTCGGCATCTACCTGCTCTACGGCTTCTTCCGGTCCTTCCCCTCCGAGCTCCTCGAGGCCGCCTCGCTCGACGGGGCCAGCACCGTGACGATCTTCACGCGCATCGTGCTGCCGACCTCGATCCCGATCCTGGTCTCGCTCGCGATCATGCAGTTCATGTGGTCGTGGAACGACCTGCTGATCCCGCTGCTCTTCCTCGGTGCCAGCAACCCCGCGGCACCCTCGACGGTCGAGGTGGCGGGGCTGGTGCAGGCCACCGGCGGCGGGCTCAACATCGTGAGCGCGGGCGCCCTGCTGTCGATGGTGATCCCGGTCGCAGTCGCGCTCGGGCTGCAGCGCTACTTCATCCGCGGTCTGCTCGGCGGCGCCGTCAAGGGCTGAGCCGACCCGCGGCGCGCTCCCAGCCCGAGCGGATGCGGCGGGTCAGGCGCTCGCGCCGCGTCGCCCGCCGAAGCGGCGACTGAGCTTCGCCGCCGCATCGGTCAGCTCGGCCGCGAGCCGGACGTAGTCCTCCGACGGCACGCGGTCGGAGAAGAAGGAGATGCCGACGCTGAGCACCGGCAGCCCGGCGTTGTCGACGGCCGCGGCGGCGATGCAGGTGACGTTCTCGGTGGTCGAGCCGTGCTCGATCGACCAGCCGCGCTCGCGGTCGTCGCGCAGCACGCCCTTGAGCTCCCGCAGGGTGGAGGGGCCCGTCCCGGTGCGATCGACGAACCGGTCCTTCGTCGCGAAGATCGCCGCGATCTGCGCATCCGACAGCTGCGCGAGCATCGTGCGCCCCGAGGCGGTGAGCTGGGCGGGCAGCCGCACGCCGACCGCCGTCACGAGCGTCGTCGGGCGCACCGGCTGCTCCTTGAGCAGGTAGAGCGTCTCGTGCCCGTGCAGGACCCCCATGTGCGCGGTGTGCCCGAGGCTCGTCGCCAGCGCCTTGAGCACCGGGCGCCCGATGTTCTCGAGGGCGTGGTGGCGCAGGTACGCCGAGCCGAGCTCGAAGACGCCGACCGCGAGGGCGTAGCCCTGCGCCTCGGGGATGTGCACGACGAGACCCTCGTCGACGAGCACCTGCAGCAGCTGGTACGTGGTGCTGCGGGGCGCGTCGATGCGCCGGGAGATCGCGGCCGCGCCGACGGGCGACGCCGAGCTCGAGAGCACCTGCAGGATCGCGATGCCCTTGCGCAGCGCGGGGATGCGCGGCCCGATGGCCGTCGCATCGGCGACGGCTCCGGAGACGAGCGGCTCGGTCATGGCGATCCTCGGTTCGAGACGAATCTGCGGGGCGCTCGCGCCCGCGCCATCAGCGCTCAGCCTCTCACGACCAGCGCAGCAGCTCCGGCCCCATCGACCGCAGCTCGGCGGTGCTCGTCGCGCCGAGCAGCGCCATCGTGCGCCGGTACTCGGCGCCGAGGATGCCGGCGAGATGCCCGACCGCGGGCTCGCCGCCGGCTGCGAGCGCCCAGAGGTAGGGGCGCCCGATGAACGCGGCGTCCGCGCCGGACGCGATCGCGACCGCGACGTCGCCGCCCGAGCGCACGCCCGAATCGACGACGAGGAGCGCGTCGTCGCCGAGCGCCGCGCGCACCGGCGCGACGAGCGCGATCGGCGCGACGTGCTGGTCGAGCTGGCGGCCGCCGTGGTCGGAGAGGTGCAGCCCGTCGACGCCGGCGTCCAGAGCGCGCCGAGCGTCGTCGGGCGCGAAGGCGCCCTTGAGCAGCAGGGTGCGCGGCCAGAGCGAGCGGATGCGCTCCACGTCGGCCCAGGTCAGCGACGGGTCGAACTGCGCGCCGATGTCGGCGATGGACCCGCCGGCGAAGACGCCGTTGCTGTCGCTGGCCCGCACCTGGGCGAAGTCCATGACCTCGTGGCGGAGCATCCGGGTCCAGTACCGCGGCTTCATGCCGATGTCGGTGATGGTCGACAGCGTCATCTTCGGCGGGATCGTGAGCCCGTTGCGGCGGTCGCGCAGCCGGTTGCCGGAGACCGCGGTGTCGACCGCGATCTCGAGCACGGGCGAGCCCGCCTCGGCCGCGCGGCGCACGAGGTCGTCGGTGAGGTCGCGGTCGCGCATGGCGTAGAGCTGCGACCAGGGCGCGGTCGCCGCGGCCGTGACGTCCTCGATCGTCGTGCTGCCCACGGTCGAGAGCACGTACGGGACGCCCGCGGCCTTCGCGGCGCGGGCCACCGCGATCTCCCCCGCCGGGTCGATCATCCGGGTGTAGCCGGTGGGCGCGAAGCCCACGGGCAGGGCCCAGCCGTCACCGGCGAGCGTCGTGGAGGCGTCGACCGCCCCGACGTCGCGCAGCTGGCGGGGCAGCCAGCGCGCGTCGTGGAACGCCGACTCGTTGCCGGTGAGCGCGAGCTCCCGGTCCGAGCCGCCCTCGACGTAGTCGAAGACGCTGCGCGGCAGCGCGCGGCGGGCGGCGCTGCGCAGGTCGTCGACGGTGAGGAGCCGCCGGAACGGGCCGCGGTCGCCCGCGCGCCCGATGCCGACGAAGTCGATCGCCTCCCGGATCCGCATGGCTCAGAGCCTCGCGGAGACGGACCTGCCGTGCGCGGGGAAGCCCTCGTGCTCGGTGAAGGCCAGCACGGTGCCGCTGAGGGCGACGAGACCCTCGCGCGTCGACTTGGCGATGGCGCGCTTCTTGCGGAAGGTGTGCGCGGTGATGCCGCTCGAGACCTTCGCGTAACCGCTGGTCGGCAGGGACGCAGGCACGCCGAGGGCGAAGTTGCCCATCGAGACGGTCGTGTACGGGCCGAGCAGCACCTCGGCGGGGCCGTGCAGCAGGTCGAGGATGCGGTCCTCGTCCTCGTCGCGCACCACGAGCTGCATGTGCTCGGGGGCGTAGGCGTTGGCGACCTCGGCGCCCTCCTCGAGGCTGCCGACGAGCACGGCGCCGCCGTTGGTGCCGAGCGACATCGCGGCGTAGGACCTGCGCGGCTCGGGCAGTTCGGCGAGCTGACGGGCGAGCTCCCCCTGCAGCGCGTCGATGAGCTCCTGCGAGTCGGTGACGAGCACGCTCGAGGAGTCGGGCCCGTGCTCGGCCTCGTTGAGCAGGTCGGCGGCGAGCAGGCGCACGTCCGCGGCGGCGTCGGCGAGGATCAGGCTCTCGCTCGGGCCGAGCAGCATGACGCCTGCGGTGCCGTAGCGCTGCACCTCGATCTGCGCGCTCGCGACGGGCGGGCTGCCGGGGCCGCAGACCTTGCGCACTGCCGGCACCGACTCGGTGCCGAACGCGAGGGCGGCGACACCGGCAGGGCCGTTGACGCGGAAGACGTCCTCGATGCCGAGCTCATCGGCGACCACGAGCACGGCATCGTCGACCTTGCCGCCGGTGCCGGCCACGGGCGGCACGACGACCGCGATCCTCTGCACGCCGGCGACGACCGCGGGGGTCGCGAGCTGGATGAGCACGGAGGGGTAGGAGCCCTTGCCGCTCGGCACGAAGAGGCCGGCGCTCTCGATGGGGCTGGTGCGCTCGCCGACCATGATGCCGGGGGCGGTCTCGAACATCCAGTCGGCGTCGTTCGCGACGAGCTGCTCGTTGTAGCGGCGCACGAAGGCGATGGACTCGCGGATCGCGGCGATCATCTCGGGCGCGAGCGCGGCGCGGGCGGCGTCGAACTCGGCGCGGCTCACGCGGATCTCCGACGGGTCGATCTCGACGCCGTCGAACTTGGCGAGGGCGCGCACGAGGGCGGCGTCGCCGTGCTGGCGCACGTCCTCGATGATCTCGAGCACCGACTCGCGCAGTGCGGGATCGAAGATCTTGTCCATGCCACGGGTGATGAGGTCGTCGCGCGCGGCGGCGTCCATGGCACTCCAGAGCCCTCGCTCGAGCAGCGGGGCGGCGTTCTCGGTCATGGTTCTCCTGGGTGGGTCGAGGTGGGGTGGCGCGACGGGGGTCAGATGTTGCGGCCGCCGTCGATCGTGACGGCGGCGCCGGTCATGTAGCCGGAATCGGGGCCGAGCAGGAACTCGAGCAGGGCGCCGATCTCATGCTCCGTGCCGAAGCGGTTGGCGGGGATGAGCCCGAGCAGATCCTGGGCGACCGCGGGGTCGCCGAGGTAGGGCGCCGTCATCCGCGACGGGAAGTAGCCGGGGCACACGGCCGTCACCGACAGGCCCTCGGCGCTCCACTCGAGCGCGAGCGTCTTGGCGAGCGCCAGTGCCGCCGCCTTGCTGGCGTTGTAGTCGGCGAAGTGCGCCTCGGGGCGCTGCGCGTTGACGGAGGCGTTGATCACGAGCGATCCGGGCCGCGCGAGCAGGCGGTGCGCGGCCTGCGCGACGTGCAGCCCGCCGACGACGTTGACGTCGAGCACGCGGCGGAAGGCATCGGGGTCCAGCAGCTCGGCGCCTTTGCCCTCGCCGTCGACGCCGGCGTTCGAGAAGACGCCGTCGAGGCCCCCGAACGCGGCGACCGCGGCGTCGAAGGCGGCGTCGACCGCGGCGCGGTCCGTCACGTCGACCGTCGAGCCGCCGGCCGCCACGTCCTCGGCGAGGGCGGCGTCGACCGTGCGAGCGGAGGTTCCGGTGATCCAGACGCGGTGCCCGGCGCCGTGCAGATGGCGGGCGACGGCGAGGCCGATGCCGCTCGTGCCGCCGGTGATCAGGTAGCGGCGGCTCACGGCGCGACCTCGACGACGAGCTTGCCGAGCGTGTCGGCGCGGCCGGTGAGCGTCGCGGGCAGCTCCGCGAGCGGGATGCGGGTGGAGATCACGGCGGCGTAGCCCTCCGGGTCGGCGGCGAGCAGTTCGAGCGCGCGCGGGATGTCGCCGTCGTCGAAGCCGATGGAGGTGGCGATCTGCACGCCGTGCTCGACCAGGTCCTGCGCGACGACGTCGATCGGATGCGCGCCGAGCGCGACGACCAGCACGGTGCCTCCGCGGCGCACGGCCTGCACGGCGGCGCGCACGGAGCCGGGGAAGCCGGCCGCGTCGATGACCGCGTCGATGCGATCGAGCGGCTCGGCGCCGCGGCTCGCAGCGAGATCGAGACGGTCCTGCCGCGCCTCGGACACGGCGACGCGCACCCCGCGGGCGGCGAGCACCCGGTGGGCCAGCGCGCCGATGGGGCCGTAGCCCTGCACGAGCACCCGCTCGACGCCGGCGGGCAGCGCGTCGAGGGCGCGCAGCACGACGGCGAGCGGCTCGGCGAGCACGGCGACGTCGAGCGGCAGACCGTCGGGCACCGGGAAGAGCGAGGCGGCGGGCACGACGAGGTCGGTGGCGAAACCGCCGGGCCGGGACTCGCCGAGCCAGGTCAGGTCAGCGCAGAAGCGGGGCGAGACGGCGCAGTCGGCGCAGGCGCGGCAGGGGATGCGCGAGTCGACCACGACCCGGTCGCCGACGGCCGCGCCGGCCTCGGAGGACTCCGCGACGACCGCGACGACCTCGTGGCCGAGCGTGGCGGGCCAGTACTCGATCCACGCGCCCGTATGCGCGGCGTGCAGGTCGGAGCCGCACACGCCCGCGTAGGCGGGGCGCACGCGGACCTCCCCGGGCCCGATGGGGGCCGGGGTCGTCTCGCCGACCTCGAGGGAGAGGTCGCGGTTCACTCTGAACGCTGTGGGCACCGGGGTCACGCCTCTCATTCAAACCCCCGCCCCGCCGGGCTCGGAGGGCGGATGCTGGCCAGTGTCCCAGATCTCAGACATCGCCCCGGCGCCCGATCGCGGCTCCGATCGCGCTCGCGGGACCATGGTGGGGCACACCCCGATCGAGGAGAGCCATGACCGTGAACGACCCGCTCGCCACCCGCGCTCGCGATCTCGCGAGGAGCGGCGACCAGGAGGGCGCCGCGGCCCTCATCCGCACCCTCGTCGCCGACGTGACCGGGCAAGAGGTGCGCGACCTCGTGCTCACCCTCGACCAGTACAGCCTCAACTCGGTCAACGGCCGCGCCACCCTGGCCGACGGCTCCCGCTACTTCTACAAGTTCCACAGCGAGGAGGGCGAGGACCAGACGATCGCCGAGTACTACAACGCCGAGCTGCTGCGCGAGCACGGCTACCTCGTCGACCTGCCCGTCTTCGCCAGCGGCGAGCCCGGTCGGCAGATCCTGCTCTACGCGCTGCGCGATGAGCCACGGCTCGCCGACGTCGCCCGCGCCGACGATCTCGGCGAGCACGACGCGCCCCCCGGCGACGTGATCCTCGCGGCGCAGGCCGACCGGGACGAGCTCGCTGCGCGTAATCTCGTCGCCTCGCTGCACCCGATCACGGCCGCGCAGAGCGCCGCCGAGCCGATCCACCAGCTCTTCCACCACCGGCTCACGAGCCCGGGCGCCGAGCCGGGTCGCGGGGGGCGCATCGCGTCGTTCTACGAGGGCCGTGACTTCGCCCTCGGCGGCGGCGAGCCCGGCGGGACCGGCGGGACCATCGAGCTGAGCTGGCAGCAGCTGCTCGACGCCCGCTGGCGCATCGACGGCATCGATTACGACCGCACGCTCGGCGAGCTGCTCGCCGAGGCGGCCGAGCTGCTCGATCCTGCCGCCGTCGCTGCTTTCGGCGGCGTGGTGGCGCACGGCGACGACCACAACGCGAACGTGTGGTTCACGACGGAGGGGGATGCGCATCCGCTCGTCGCCTTCGATCCCGCCTTCGCGGGCCGGCACGTGCCGGCCCTGCTCGCCGAGGTGAAGGCGACCTTCCACAATGCGCTCGCGCACCCGCTCTGGCTGTACGAGCCCGCCCTCGCCGAGGAGCGCTACGGTGCGGCGGTGCGGATCGTCGACGGGATCGTGGTCGTCGAGCGCGACTGGGCGCTCACCCCGCTGCGAGCGGCGCTGCTGACCTCGCGGGCCGAGCGCACCTGGCGGCCCCTCATCGCGGCGCTCGCGGAGCAGGGACTGCTGCCGGAGCACTGGCGGCGCATCGTGCGCCTCGCCCTCATGCTCTGCCCGCTGCTCGTGCGCGACGTGCGCGCGGGCGGCGCCGGCGGGCACACCCCGACCACGAGCGCGCTGGCCTTCGCGATGATCGTGCAGTGCGGCGCCGAGCCCCTTGCCGGCGCCGACGACGTCTCGGCGTTCCTCACCGGCGTCGAGGGCTGAACGACGCGCAGGGGGGGCCCCCCCCCCCCGCGGGGGGCCCCCGCCGGGGGGGGGGGGGGGGGGGGGGGTTTTGTAGA
>JASCOA010000121.1 GCA_029959365.1 Microbacteriaceae bacterium PS02343
CCGAGGCCCGCCGCACCCCTCGGTGCGGCGGGCTTCGTCGTGCGCGGTGGCGTTACTCCGTGATGTCGATCTCGCGCAGCAGCTGCGCGTCGATGGCGGTGCGCACCGACTCGAGCAGGGCGTCGGGCGCCGGGGAGTCGATGGTCAGCACGCTGAGCGCGGTGCCGCCGGCCTCGGTGCGCGCGATCTGCATACCGGCGATGTTGATGCCGGCCTCGCCGAACTCCTTGCCGTAGACCGCGACGATGCCCGGGCGGTCGGTGTAGACCATGACGATGTGGTGCTGGGCGAAGGGCACCTCCACGTCGTAGCCGTTGATCTCCACGAGCTTCTCGGTCTGCTTGGTACCGGTGAGCGTGCCCGAGACCGAGACCTGCGTGCCGTCCGCGAGCGCGCCGCGCAGGGTGATGAGATTGCGGTACTCGTCGCTCGCGCCGGCGGCGATGAGGCGCACCTCGACGCCGCGCTGCTCGGCGAGCAGCGGGGCGTTGACGTAGCTGACCGTCTCGCTGACGACGTTCGTGAAGATGCCCTTGAGCGCGGCGAGGCGCAGCACCTTGACGTCGTAGTCGACGAGCTCGCCGCGCACCTCGACGTCGATGCTCGTGAGCGGGCCGGTGGCGAGGCCGCTGAAGACCTGGCCCAGCTTCTCGGCGAGCGGGATGCCGGGGCGCACCAGCGGGTCGATGACGCCGCCGGCGACGTTGACCGCGTCCGGCACGAGCTCGCCGTCGAGGGCGAGGCGCACGCTCTTGGCGACCGAGACGCCCGCCTTCTCCTGCGCCTCGTCGGTCGAGGCGCCGAGGTGCGGGGTGACGATCACGTTCTCGAGCGCGAGCAGCGGGGTCTCCGGCGCGGGCGGCTCGCTGACGAACACGTCGAGGCCGGCCGAGCGGATGGTGCCCGCTACGAGGGCGTCGTAGAGCGCCGACTCGTCGATGAGGCCGCCGCGGGCGACGTTGACGATCGAGGCGGTGGGCTTCATGAGCGCGAGCTGCTCGGCGCCGATCATGCCGGTGGTCTCGGGGGTCTTCGGCATGTGGATCGAGATGAAGTCCGAGGTCTGCAGCAGCTCCTCGAGGCTCACCGGGGTCACGCCGAGCTGCTGGGCCCGGGCCGAGGTGATGTAGGGGTCGTAGGCGACGACCTTCACGCCGAAGGACTGCAGGCGGGCGGTGATCAGCGCGCCGATGCGGCCGAGGCCGATGATGCCGACGGTCTTCTCGAAGAGCTCGGTGCCCGTGTACTTCGATCGCTTCCACTGGCCCTGCGCGAGCGCGGCGTGAGCGGCCGGGATGTGGCGCGCCAGGCTGAGGATGTGGCCCACGGTGAGCTCGGCGGCCGAGATGATGTTCGAGGTCGGCGCGTTGACGACCATGACGCCGGCGGCGGTCGCGGCCTTGATGTCGACGTTGTCGAGGCCGACGCCCGCGCGGGCGACGACCTTGAGCTTCGACGCGGCCGCGATGGCCTCGGCGTCGACCTTCGTCGCGCTGCGCACGAGGATCGCGTCGGCGTCGGCGATGGCGGCCAGCAGCGCGGGGCGGTCGGTGCCGTCCACGGAGCGGACGTCGAAGTCGGGGCCGAGGGCCTCGACGGTCGCGGGTGAGAGTTCTTCGGCGATCAGAACGATCGGCTTCGCCACGGATCGGATCCTTAAGGGGTGCTGCAGCACGGCTTCTTGGGGCGCTGGACCCGCGGGGTGCTGCGACCAGCGGGCACCCGACCACCCTAGTGCGCTCCGGCGCCCGCCTCGGACTCGGCCGGTCGCACCCCGCCCTGCGCCGCGGCGGCGAGCTCGCGCACGTAACCGAGCACCGCCTCGGTCGCCGGGGGCAGCGCGCGCCGGCCCGTGCGGTGCCGCAGCGCCACGCGCCGTGCGCCCAGCCCGGGCACGTCGACGATCTCGACGCCCTCCGGCAGCGCACGCTGCAGGGCGAGCGACGGGATGAGGGCCACGCCCTCCCCCGCGGCGACCAGCGCGAGCGCCGTGTCGTAGTCGCCGTAGCGGTGCACGGACTCCCCCGAGCCGCCCAGCGAGCGCCGAACGCGCTTGGCCGCCGAGGCCATCGCCGCGCTCGAGTCGACGCCGAGCCAGGGCGCGCCGAGCCGGTCCCAGGCGACGAGCCCCTCGCCGGCGGTGGAGTGCACCGGCACGACCAGGCGCCAGGGGTCGTCGAGCAGCGGCACCTCGCGCAGCGACGCCGGCAGCGCGGCCGCGGCCTCGTCGGCGTCGTACTCGACGACGGCGAGATCGAGGTCGCCGGCCCGCAGCTCGCGCGCGAGCACCTCGGCCCCGCCCTCCATGATCTCGATCGCGATGCCGGGCTGACGCTCGCGCCAGGCGGGCAGGCCCGGGATCAGCACGACGGAGAGGAAGGTCTGGAAGCCGCCGACGCTCACGTGCCCCTCAAGGTCGCCCGCCCGCGCCGAGAGCCGGCGGCGCGCCTCGCCGAGCTCGCGCTCGATGTTCTCGGCCACCTCGACGAGGTCGCGGCCCTCGGCCGTGAGCGTGACGCCGCGGGGATGCCGTTCGAGCACCGCGGTGCCCACCTCGCGCTCGAGCCGCGCCAGCTGCTGCGACACCGCGGAGGGGCTCACGTGCAGCAGATCGGCGGCCGCGAGCACCCCGCCGGAACGGGCGACGGCGAGCAGCACGCGCAGGCGGCGGGGGTCGATCTCCATGTTCAGAGATTCTAAACACCGGAGTCAGAGGAATGAACTTGTCGTGAAGAGCGGATGTGCCGCACGATGTTCTCGAGCACGGCACGGATCTCCGAGGCACGGCATCACCTCCCCCGCCGTCCCTTCCCTTCTGGAGACCCCTGTGCTCGACGCGCTCGCCCCTGTGCTCGCCCCCGTCCTCGGCTGGACCGGCACCATCGGCACCCTCGCCGCCTACGCGCTCATGGCGCGCGGGAAGGTGCACGCCCGCTCGCTCGGCTACCTCGTGCTCAACGCCGGCGGCGGCATCGTCGGGGCGGCGGGCAGCGCGCTCTACGCAGCGTGGCCGAGCGTCGCCTCGAACGTCGTCTGGGCCGCCTTCGCGGTGCACGGGCTCGTCACCGTGCTGCGCGCTCGTCGCCGGGTCGAGGCCGAGCTGCCGTCGACCGATGTCGTGGTGCCCGACGACACCCGCTCGCTGCTCGTGATCGCCGGCGACGAGCCGGAGATCGTCGTCGTGCCCGACGACACCCGCTCGCTCGAGATCATCACGCCCGAGGCCGCCGAGGCGGCGCGGCGGGCCTAGGCGCCCAGCAGCGCCGAGTAGAGCGGCAGGAACAGCGACTCGGCGGCGTACTGCAGGCTGAGCGCGAGCACCGCGCTGACGCCGAGCCCGACCGCGAGCATGATGGCGAGGGAGCCGATGCTGCGCTTGCGCCCGGCGATCATCACCGCGAGGAACACCGCGAACGGCGCGAGCACGGCCGCGAGGTAGAGCCCCCACGGGATCTGCTGCTCGATCTGCGCGTAGGCGCCGGCGTACTGCAGCCAGCGGTCCACCGCTTCCCACACGTCGTAGGCGTAGAACAGGCCGAAGAGCACGGCGACCGCGCCCAGCAGCCAGGTCGGTCGGAACGGCTCGCGCTCGGCGACCGCGGTCTCGGCCGTGGCGCCTGCTTCGTCGGGCTCGTGCATCCGCGGGTCCTCGTCGTCGTATCGGTGCGCGGTCATCGGCTCAGGATGAAGGGCCAGGGCACGAGTAGCAGCATGCCGATGACGAGCCAGAGCAGTTTGACCGGGGTGGGTCGCTGCCGTGTCAGCAGCAGCGTCGCGCCGAACCACAGCGCCGGCGCAGCGACCGCCAGCCACTGGCCGAGCACGTACATGACCCGGGCGAGGCCGTCGAGCGCGGGCTCGTTCTGCGCCGTGAAGACCCAGCCGATGGTGAAGAGCAGGTAGATGCCGCCGAGCACGCCCGAGGAGACGAGCAGCACGGAGCTGGCGCGCTCGGCGACCGGCTGGGGCTCGGCTGCGACGTCTGCGGGCGCGTCGGCGACGATGACGTCGACCGGATCGGCCGCTCGAGCGGGCTTCGCAGCGACCGGCGACTCGTCGCCAGCCCAGCTCAGCGCCTCATCGTCGCCCTCGGGCTCGACGTCGCGCGTGCGGTCGGTCATCAGGCGCCCTGCAGGTCGGCGAGCCGCAGCTCGAAGACCTCGACCAGCGCCGGGAACAGCGGGTGATCGGCCTCGATGCCGGTGATCTCGGTCACGAGTTCGGCGGCCGGCGCGCCGGAGCGCAGCCGCTCTTGCAGCTGCACGGCCTCAGCGTCGTCGGGGGCGTCGAAGCGCAGCGCGGCGCCGACCGAGTTGACCAGGTCCCAGGCCGGCAGGCCTCGCTCGGCGAGCTGGGCGGCGGGGCCGATGAAGCGCTCGTTCCGGCTCAGCTTGCGCAGCGGCCCGCGGCCCACGCGCTCGCAGGTGTCGGGCAGATCGGGGTTCGAGATGCGCTGCAGCGTCTTCTCGATGTAGGCCTGCTGCTCGGCCTCGGCGAAGCCGTGCTTGGCGACGAGCAGCGCCTTCGTCTCGTCGAGCACCGCGCGCACCTCCGCCTGCAGCTCGGGCGTGGCGAGGGCCTCGCGGATGCGGGTCCAGCCGCGGTCGCGGCCGTGATACGCCGCCGTCGCGTGCGCCGTGTTGACGGTGAAGAGCTTGCGCTCGATGAAGGGGCCCAGGTCGTCGACCCAGGTGACGCCGACGATCTCGGGCGTCTCCCCGGCGAACGGCGTGCGGTCGACGACCCACTCCGAGAAGGATTCGATGGTCACGTCGAGGCCGCCGTGCTGCTCGGGCACGATGCGGTCGATCGCGCAGTTCGCGAAGATCGCGTTGCCGGCCGGGCCGTGCTCGAGCACGGAGGCCTGCAGGATGTCGGTGCCGCCGATCGCGTTCTCGCAGGCGATGACGACGAGCTTCGGCGCGTCCGTCGCGCGGGCGGCGAGGCCCTTCGCGATGACGGGGGCGACGAAGGGCAGGATGCGGGCGCCCACCGCGGTCGTGACGACGTCGGCGGCGGCGATCTCGGCGATCAGCGCCGCCTCGTCGCTGCGGCTGTTGATGGCGCGGTAGCCGTCGACGACGCTGTCCTTCGCGCCGACGCCGATCTCGTGCACGCGGTAGCTGCTCTGCGCCTGGAGCGCGCCGATGAGCTCGTCGCTCACATCCGCGAAGACCACCTCGTAGCCGCTCTCGTGGAGGAACTGGGCCACGAATCCCCGGCCGATGTTGCCGGCCCCGAAGTGCACTGCTGTCGCCATGCTGCGATCCTACCGAGCCGGCCGGGCGCTGGCCGGACGGCGGATGAGAGCGGCCTCATCGGCGCCTCACGGGCGTCTCACCGTGCGTGCCGAGCATGGAGGCCATGACCGGGCGCAGCAGCGACCGGCCCACCGCATCCATCCAGGACGGAAGGTCGCCCCGTGGCCACACGCATCGCCCTCTACTCGCACGACTCGGTCGGCCTCGGCCACGTGCGCCGCAACCTCGCCATCGCCCACCAGCTCAGCGCCTCGCTGCCCGCCGCGACCGGCGAGCCCGTCTCGGGCCTGCTCATCACCGGCCAGCCCGCCGCGACGGTGTTCCCCACGCCCGAGGGCTGGGACTGGCTGGTCGTGCCGGGCATCGAGCCGGCAGCGGGCGGCTACGCCCCGCGGCGCATGGGCTCCGGCCTCGGCCGGGTCACCGGGCTGCGCTCGGCGGCCATCGGCTCGGCGCTGGCCGCCTTCGCACCCGACCTCCTCGTGATCGACCGGCATCCGCTCGGCGTCGCCCGCGAGCTCGAGCCCGCCCTCGATCAGCTGCGCCGCGACCGGCCGGGCTGCGCGATCGTGCTCGGTCTGCGCGACGTGCTCGACGACGCGGCGGCGACCGCCGGCGAGTGGTCCCGCATCGGCGGGGCGGAGGCGGTGCACCGCCGCTTCGACGCCGTCTGGGTCTACGGCGACCGCGACGTGCACGACCCCGTGGCCTCCGGCGAGATCCCCGCGGGACTCGCCGGGCTCGTGCGCAGCACCGGCTTCCTCGCCCACGGGCGCCCCGTCGGCCGCGACCGCTCCCCCGAGGAGCCCTTCGTGCTGACCACCGTCGGCGGCGGCTCGGACGGGGTGCAGCTCGCGCGCGCCGCGGCGCGCGCCGCGGGGGCCGCCCGGCCCCCGCCCGGGGTGGTGGCCGGCCCCCCCCTGCCCGCGGAGGATCGCGCCCGGGTGCGCGCCGCGGCCGGCCCGGCCGTGCAGGTCGTCACGAGCGTGCCGGATGCGCTGGCCCTCGTGCGCCGCGCCGCCGCCGTCATCGCGATGGGGGGCTACAACTCGGTGAGCGAGGTCATGACCACCTCGACCCCCGCCCTCATCGTGCCGCGCGTGCTGCGCCGGCGCGAGCAGGCCATCCGCGCCGAGGCGCTCGCGCGGCGCGGCCTCGTCGACGTGCTCGACCCCGCGCGCCTCGACGCCGACGCCGTCGGCGCCTGGCTCGCCGCCCGCGTCGGCGAGGTCGTCGATCGCAGCGGCGTCGACCTCGACGGCCTGCACCGCGTCGGCGAGCTCGCCGCCGCCCTCATCCACCGCTCCGCATCCCTCATCCACCGCCCCGCTGGGAAGGACCTCGCCCATGCCGTCTGAGACGCCCCGCATCGGCTACGTGCTGAAGACGTACCCCCGCTTCTCGGAGACCTTCGTCGTCTCCGAGCTGCTCGCCCGCGAGGCACGCGGCGAGCGCTTCACGATCTTCTCGCTGCGCGCCAGTGCCGACGAGCGCTACCACCCCGAGCTGGCCCGCGTCGAGGCGCCGGTGCAGCACCTGCCGCGACCGGAGAAGGCGAGCAGCGCGTGGAGCGCGCTCGCCGAGGCCGCCCACGGCGACCCCGTGATCACCGCCGGCCTGGCCCGCGAGCTGCCGGAGCTGCTGGCCGTGCCGGTGACCGAGGCGGTGCACGCCGTGCGCGTCGCCCGCCGAGCCCGCGACCTCGGCATCGCGCACCTGCACGCGCACTTCGCCTCCACCGCCACCACGGTCGCCCGGCTCGCCGGCCGGATCGCCGGCATCACGTACTCGTTCACCGCGCACGCGAAGGACATCTTCCACGAGGAGGTCGACGAGGCCGACCTCGGGCGCAAGCTCGCTGACGCCCACCACGTGATCACCGTCAGCGAGTTCAACCTGGCCGACCTGCGCCGCCGCTTCCCCGCCGCCGCGGGCCGTCTGCACCGCGTGTACAACGGTCTCGAGCTGCAGCGCTTCCCGTTCCGGCCCCGCGCCGCCCGCAGCGGCCCGCTGCGCATCGCGGCCGTCGGCCGGCTCGTCGAGAAGAAGGGCTTCGCCGATCTGATCGAGGCGGTGCGGCGGCTCGTCGAGCTGGGCCTGCCCGTCGAGGTGCGGCTCGCCGGCGGCGGCGAGCTGCACGACGAGCTCGCGGAGCGCATCCGCTTGGCCGGGCTCGGCGACCGCTTCGCACTGCTCGGCCCGCGCACGCAGGCCGAGGTGCGCGAGCTGCTCGACTGGTGCGACGCCTTCGCCGCGCCCTCGGTCGTGGGTGCCGACGGCAACGCCGACGGGCTGCCGACCGTGCTGCTCGAGGCCATGGCCTCGGGCGCGCCCTGCGTGGCCACCGACGTCACCGGCATCCCCGAGGTCGTGATCGACGGGGTCACCGGCAGGCTGCTGCCCCCGGCGGATGCGGGCGCCCTCGCCGACGCGCTGGCCGCGATCGCGCACGAGCCGGCCGCGGCGCTGGCCATGACCCGCGCCGCGCGCGCCCTCGTCGAGCGGGAGTTCGACGGCGCGCGCCAGGCGGCCGCGCTCGCGGACCTCGCTGCGGGATCGCTCGAGCACGAGCGGGCGGTGGCGTGATGCGCATCGCCTACCTCTGCGTCGACCCCGGCGTGCCCGTCTTCGGTCGCAAGGGCTCCTCCGTGCACGTGCAGGAGATGCTGCGCGCCCTGCGCGCTCTCGGCCACGAACCGGCCCTCTACTGCGCGCGCGTCGGCGGCGAGGCCCCGGCCGATCTCGCCGACGTGCCCGTGCTGGAGCGGCGCATCCGCGGCGAAGCGGGTGCGGGGCGCGAGCGCGACACCGCGGACGCCGCCGCCGAGCTGGCCCTCGCGGCGATCGCCGACGGCTGCGACCTGGTCTACGAGCGTTACGCGCTGTTCAGCGAGGCGGCCGCGATCGTGGCGCGCACCGCCGACGTGCCCTCGGTGCTCGAGGTCAACGCTCCGCTCATCGACGAGCAGGCCCGGCACCGGGTGCTCGACGACCGCGAGGGCGCCGAGCTGGCGACCCGCACCTCCCTGCGCGCGGTGAGCACGGCGGTCTGCGTGTCGCGCCCGGTCGAGCGCTGGGCGCGCGAGCACGGTGCGCCTCGCACCGTCGTGCTGCCGAACGGCGTCGACGTGCAGCGCTTCGCACCGGCCGCGCACGCGCCGAGGGAGCGCCCGACCGTCGTCTTCGTCGGCACGCTCAAGCCCTGGCACGGCGTCGACCGGCTGCTCGAGGCCGCGGTCGGCCTGCCGCTGCGCCTGCTGATCGTCGGCGACGGACCCGAGGGGCCCGCGCTGCGCGAGCGCGCGCAGCGCCTCGGGCTCGACGCGGAGTTCACCGGCGCGGTTGAGCCCACCGCGATCCCCGGCCTGCTGCGCCGTGCGGACCTCGCCGCGGCGCCCTACCCGGGCGGCGAGGAGGACTACTT